>DAIDMG010000114.1 GCA_027449105.1 Acidiphilium sp.
GAGAAGCCGCGCAGATGGGTAAGCAGTTGCTGGAAGATCGGCGATTGTTCGCCGAGGTCGGCTTCTAAAATCAAAATCATGATCAATCCCCTTCTGGTGTCTGCATGAACTCTGGCATTCTGATGGCAGTTTACTCGGGCAATCCAGAGACGGCCAACGGCCAACGGCCAACGGCCAAGAATAGCACGCTCCTGCAGGGTCGCTCCAAGGTTACCCCCACCCAGTAGGGACCCCACATGGATTCCACACGCCTGTTCTAAACCGCTAACAGCGCCGAGGTAAGTTTCTGCGCGGGCTTTTCTGTGACCAAAGAGTGGCTGCTGGCCGACGGGCTATTCCCTCACCTTTTTTTCTGATTTCTGCTTCCGCTTCCAGAGTTCCTGACAGGGCGAAGGATGATCGCGGATATCCGACACCTTCTCCGCGCCGAAGCCCCATTTCCCTTCTGCTGCGTAGTCCATCAGCTGTCGCCGACGGTTTTTGCTTGCCCAACTGCCATACACTCCCTTGGAATCCGGCTTGGTGTAGTCGCGTATCAGTGCTGCGATAAATTCTGACTCGGTCTGCGTGTTTTCCTGATGACGCAATGCGAGGTCATGCTCGAACTCTCCAGAGGGTATGAAATAGGCGCTGTTGTCAAACAGAAGCGCCGACCGACTCAGAAGATGATCAACGGCCGAGTCCTCGGTGAGCAACTGCAGGACCTCGTCGATATAGGATGTGTCCACCTTCTGAAATACGATGCGTCCACGCTTGAAATCAGCCTCGGTCGGGGTCACGAGCTTCCCATCTTCGTCATTCAGGTTGAACTTGGCCTGAGCCGACAGGTTTGCGAATGATGACGTCGACACCAACACCCCGCGCACGCGAAACGTCCATTTTTGGCCCTCGAACTCGACCTCCTGGCCGCTGGCAGCCAGTTGGCGCTCGACCACATGGGGCATGTAAAGGGTGGAGACGATCTTATAATCCGACCAGCCGGCCCCCACGCCTATGGTCAGCCCTTTGGGATCGACAAAGCCGAAGGTCTGCATGCGCGTTGCGTAATCCACGATCCAGACGATGAAGTCGGGGTAGAACCAGTCGGAATCATCCACACGCAGGCGGAAGGATTCGTCTCGTTTCTCAATGTTGCGCTTGAGCCAGACTTCTCGGTCGCCCCATTTCAGCGGCATTTTGTCGCTCTTGGGATGATTGCCAGCCGGATAGAGACGGCAAATCAGGTCGCGGACAAAAGCCTCCTCGTGCTCATCAAGCTTGCCAGGGCCGACATCGATGTCTTGCTGGCTGGGTGAGAGCAATAGCGGCTGATACACACTGCCGGGCACGAGGACTTCGATCGCCCCCTCTGGGTGAACGATCAGCGGGAGATTATCCATGCCCGGACAACCGGGGTGAACGGGAAACAGTGCCCCCTGCGTGGGCTGTGTCGTTTTTTTATTAGGCATTCAGAAAGTCCTTATAGTACAGATCTGGAATGCCGCTCTCTTGGGCTTCTATGATCGCGTAGCGGCTTTTACGGTTTTCTTGTTTTCGGTAAGCGGCCTCGAACAGGCGGCGCACGACGGTCACCGCTAGACGATTCAACCGTGTCAGATCAGCGGCCCCGCGCACAGTAAGTATGTCTGGCACCCCTTGGATTTCGTATTTCTCGCTGGCAAGAGCGGATTGAATCGTGTGGCGATCGAAGGCGAAGTTCCACCAACGTTGAGTACGCTTCCATTCGACCATCTCCCGATATAGCCGATCATGGTCCAGCATGGCGCACCATTGCCTGAACTCGCTGGTGATGTCCTCGCCGAGCATTCCCTGCAGCGCCTCAGTCTTGCCATCTTTGAGTTTCGATGTGGCAATTGATGCCGTCAGCGAAACCTTGATTTTATTCAAACCCGATAGCCAGTCCGCGCCGGTCGCCAAAACCTGGAAATCCTGGGGCTGCGGCGCGATGGCTCGAATCGACTTCAACACCGGCGGTGTATGTTTGCGCACCAAGCATTCGATACGCTGGGAATCCGGGACCCCATTATCGATGAGGTTTTGCAGGAAGGTGTCAAGGTATCCGGACTTCAGGCCGAACACATACGCGGTCTGCAATGGGGCGAGAATAGCGGGCGGCTTCTCCAGCCGTTTGCCGTCACCGCCCACCCCGGCAAAGCGTACCACGCGCCCGAACATCTGGATGATGAGCGACCCCTCGCCTTGGCCGAGACGCAGCAGGGTCAGGCTGGATGCACGGAAATTGTCCCAGCCCTCGGCGAATCGACGCGAACCAATCAACACATTGAGCCCGTTGCCGGGCGCATCGAGTTCGGCGAAGAGCGAACCCGACATCGCGTCATCTTCAACGGTCAGCTTGGCCGACTCCAATGCCTTCTTGAGGCCGACGGCATCACCCACGTTGACCACGCCGTAGTAGTGCGACGTGTCGCCGCGCAACAGACCCAGGCCGAGCTCGCCCGTGGCCGCCTTGATGATGCGCAATACCGGTTTATCGCCTTGCTGCCAGCCAAAACAATCGGAGAGCACCCGTTCGGCAAGCTGGCCGGCATCCCAGCCAACAGTGGTTTGACGCACCTCGGCGGGCAGCATGTCGGCCCCTACAGTCGTCGCCGCCAGCAGTTGGCTCATGCTCTCGGCCAGCTTGGCAGGTTGTGCCAGCATGGTCGAGATGTAGGTCAGCACGTCCACCACGTCCGATGTCTGCTGCTTGTCATTTTCGTTCTTCTGGCTACCGATCACCGAAAGGCCGAGCAAGACCCACAGGGGAGCGGCCACCTGAAGCCCCAGGCGGGCCGCCGCCTGCCTGGCTTCGGAGGATCGGAAGCTGGCGACTTGATGCCAGTACGCCAGCAGCGCCGCCGTCATGGTCTGGCGTTGTGTCGCAGCGCTTGCATCCTCCTTGGACTGCACCCGCACATGCCAGAAGTCCTTGCCATATCGATCCTGATGGAAGCGGTCATAGGCGTAGTCGAAGATCACCGCCTTGGCGTAGCGATCGAAGGCGTGCTCCCCTTCGGCCACTTGGCCGAAGGTGGCAGAGAACTCGATCAACAGACCTCGGTGCTTCGCGTCTGGCGCGTCGATGCCCGCCAGATCGGCCTGCAGCGCCTTCCACACGCTGGCTTCGGACTTCTGGCCCTTGTGCCCCTCGTCGACGAACACCAGATTGCGTCCGTCCGCGAAGGCGCTCGTGGGCACTGTGGCGCCACAGCCCTTTTTCTCGGTCGCCAGCTTGTTGATGTCGAGGACAATCACGGTATCCGGCGGTAGTCGGCCCATTACAGAGGCGTCACCGTCCATCGGGTAAGCGAAAACGTTCCATGCGGACAGTTCACGCAATTTGCCCGCGTGTTGGCGGGTCAGCGATTCGGAAGGCGTCACGACGATCAGCCGATCCCAGGGCCGCCGCTTCTCCAACAGCGCCAGGCAGGCGTGCAGGACATGGGTTTTGCCCGCCGCCGTCGCCATCCAGAAGGCAGCCAGTTGCACATCCACTTCGACAAATTCCGTGACCGCTTCGCCCTTGGGCTGGTGCGCCTCAAGGTAGGCATTCAGGCGGACAAGAAACGCCGCCGCATCGTCCATCTGGGCATGTACCCAATGTGCGAACAGCATCAACGCCAGGTATTGGGCATAGCGCGGGGAAAACTGCACCCTGGAGCAGGCCTGCCGCACCACATTGTCCAGCGCCGACAGATGCGCGATGTCGCCGCTGCACACCGAGCCAAGCGCTTCGAGATATTTGCCCTCGGTGAGGCCTTGTGCCGCGCCAATGTTGTTTTCCACCGTGCGCAATTGCGCCATCGCTGCGGCAAGTGGAACACCCAGCTCGGCCGCTAGCGCGTCCCGCAGAACCAGTGCGGCCTTCAGCCGGGCATGGCCGGAGCGTTTTACGGATGGCATGGCTCAATCGGCACAGAAAAGTCATAAAGCGTTTCCGGTGCGATATCAATATCTCCCGGCCAGACCACCGTTCCATGTGCTGCGCGTGCGCAGGAGAAAAAACCGGGGTTTTCCAGTCGCCGATAAATCGGGTAATGGAGATAGGGCGCCATATCAAAGCGTCGGCGCTCTCCATTATCAAACTCCAGGTCGAGCAGGAAACCGGGGTGTGTTTCGACAGCGACAACATCCAGCAACATGACAGCCTCCACAATTCAACGCAGGGGATCGATAGGAAACACGGGCTCGCCTTTTACCGCCAGAGCCCAGTCCGCCATCAACTCTTCTTCGTGAATGGCAATCCAGGCTTGCACCATGCGCAGCTTTTTGGGCGGAAGCGCCCCCTCCAGCAACTCGCCATCCGGAATAGAAATCACCGAAAACTGCCCCTGATATTCCACATGCAGGTGAGGCAGGTGATGCTGCTGGGTATCCATAAAATAGATGCGGATGATGATGCCGAAAAACATACTGATTGTTGGCATTTCAGCTCCTCCCGAACTGCAAGGCAAAAATGGCCTCGATAGCTTCCAGCTTGTCACACCCCTCGAAGCTGAGGCCAGCCGGATCGTTGGTATAAACACGGTCAGCCGGATGCTGCGCCAGTTTGCCGGCTACCCATTGGGCTGAATCCTTGGCGGTGCAATCGCGGAAAAACACCGCTACAGATTGGCCGCGCCGGTTGCGGCCCAGCATCACCACGCCTTGCGATTCCCGATACAGTCGATTGACGTCCATGCCCAACAGGTAGGGAATGCTCTCCACCAGATCGACCTCGCAGGGGCGAGCCTCGCCGCCGCCCTCGGCACGCTTCAACTGATAGCCGAAGGGGGTGGCGAAGCGATCTACGCCGCAGTAAAGGGCGCGCGAAGTCTTGTCCAGGCGATAGCGCAGCGCGAAGGCGGGATCTTGGAACAGAAGTTCGCCTGAGTTGCCTTCGTTAATTTCAGCATCCAAACTTTCCAGCGTGTCGTCGTATTGCTCAAATCGTTGGAGCCTGACGAATATTCCCGGGCCTCCATCGCTCTGAGCGATGCCGTCTTCCCAAGTAAGTGAATATGCGATTTTTTTGATCCGACGGACGGTGACTGTCTCAAAGTAATCGTTTGCTTCCACCAGTATGAATTTTCTTTGGCCGTCATCATCGCTATTGAGCGCCATCAACGCATGAGCTGTAGTGCCGGAGCCACCAAAGATGTCTAGACAATATCCATCATCGTTGCGTAACCCTGCAATCTTTATGCAATCCTGAACAGCAAACACGGACTTGGGGTATGAGAACGCGTTCTTTCCAAAGAGCTTTTTAATGACTCCGGTGCCATGCTCGGTTGCAGAATATTTCGAATCCACCCAAACCGTGAGTGGGAGGACCCCTGATTTGTTTGGCCTAGATTTGAAATAAACCCATAACCGCCCGGCGCGATCATTCCGGACACAAAATTCCGAAAGATTCGCCGTAACTTCATCATGCTTCCAGCGCCAAGTCTTCTCGTTCCCGTCTTCGTCTGTTGGCAAAATTGCGGTTTCGCCTGCCTTGGGTTTTTCCAGCATTTCCCATTCTTCGTTTGTATCGTTCCACCGCAGTTTAGGAATGCGAAGAGAGCCGGGCTTAACGAAAATCGGGTAGTACAGTTTTCGACGTGCGGAGCGATCTGAATTTGAGCCTTCTCGGCGAAAATTTCTCCACTCGAAAATTCCGGTGTCGTCCTTCTCTTTGTATCTCTCTAATTGAGTTGCGCTTCGCTCTAGCTTATCCAGGCCACCTGATGTTCCGTTCCTGTAGAAAAGGCCGTATTCGTGGGCAACCGAAAACCCCGTTTTTGTTGGGCGACCTGACGGATTGGCACGAATTGTGATGGTTCCAATCCGATTCGGCGCCCCAAAAATTTGGTCCATTAGCTCATGTAACTCACGCTGCTGGAAGTCATCAATGGTGGCGCAAGCAATTCCATCTTCAAGTAGCAACTGCCGACATTGAATGAAGCGGTCGTAGATCAGGGCAATCCAAGATGCGCTTCGATAGCCGTTCTTGTAACTGATTGGGCCGGCATCTGTGTTGTACGGAGGGTCTGCGTAAAGTGACTGAATTCGCTGCCGGTATTTCTCTTGCAGAACATTCAGCGCCTGCCAGTTGTCTGACTGAATCGCCAAGCCGTCCAGTGCGTCATCCATTGGTGTCGCCGCTGTCACCGCTTCCAACATGGACCACTTGAATGCGTCATCGAAATTCCGAGTATCGATGGGCAGTGGCAAATATCGTTCAGTGGCCGCCGTGGCCAGGTCGCCCTCGGTCTTGCGGATGCAATCTGCTGCCTTGTCGTAATCGCCGAGACCCAAGTCCTTCCACTCCGCTCGCTGCTTCTTGACGATGGTGTCAATGTTCTGCGCCAGCCATGCCGGTGCGTAGCGTTCGAGCCGGTCGAGGGTGATGACATAGCGGGTTTCAAACACCAGCTTCTTCTTTTCCCACAGGGCTTTCTGGAAGTCTTCCAGGGCGGCCAGGAAATTGATGATGTGCCCGCCAACCTCGCGCACGATGCGCGCCACCTTCAGGACGCGCCGGGGTAAGTCCATTTGCAGATCGGTCTGCTGATTGGTGCCGGCAAGCAACTGATCGACATCCAGCACTTCGGTCTTGAGAAAGATATCGGGGTCTTCGGACAGCGCTTCTTTCAGCCGTTTATGGATAAAGAAGTCACTCTGGTTGCGTGCCATGAAACGGCCGAGCCAGCGGCGGATGTCCGCGCCGCTTTTCGCCGTAACGCTTGTCGCCACTTTCTGTACGGCAGTGACAATCTCGTCCTTCTGTTTCTCGGTTTGCGCGCCCTTGAGGTACTTGAGGCGGACCTTGATGATCTCGGCATCCTTGGTCGCGGCATCCAGCTCGTAGTGGGCTTTGTCATTTGGCTTCAAGGCCGACCTGGTGGCTTGCAGACTCTCGGGATCGACGGTGAACAAAATTTGCTGACCGGAGGCCAGGCGCACTGGGAAGTCGGTGAAGATGTCGCCCGACTTGATGTAGTACATGTCCTCCGTGGCCCAGTGGAACTCTGTGTCCTCGCCCGTCGATTTGACGTAACGTGCGCCGCGCTTGCCATAGCGCCGCTCGACGATGAAGTCGCCGTCCTGGTAGTGGCGGGAGAAAAACTGGTAGAGGCGGTTAAGCACTTCGGCCCGATCCTGCTGCACAGTCTGCTGCTGCCCCACTGTCTCCGTGCGGCTGCGGTATTCGGCAACAAGCCCCTTGATGGCGGGGAAACCATCGGCTTGTGCGAGAGCGGCCTCACGCTGATCGTGCGTCATGCCGGGTTTCAGGCCCAGTTGCTGTTCCAAGTCCTTGAGGCGGAATTTGTCGTCGGCCTGCGCTTCATGCCCGAGCGTCTCGAAGGTCGAGTCGAGCAGTTCGGCGAGCCGGCCATCACGTAATGCCCTGGATTCTCCATCGGCTATCACTTCTCCAAGGAATGCCCTGACCTCACTGTTGTGGCGGCGGATCACCCGGTACAGGCCAAAATCCAGCGCTTCGGCCTCGTCGAGCTGGAAGAGCTCGGTCATCAGCTCGACAAAACGGGTTTCCACCTGCTGCGTTCGAGACGGTAAACTGGCAGTATGGGAAGTTATTGCTTTTGCCATGAGCGTTCCTGTTGGATATTCTGCGACCCTGCACCATCTTTGGGTGCTGGATGGCTCACGGACCCGCGTGCCATTTTGACGCAAAAACAGCTTTGTTGCCATCGCAGAAAAGCAGCACAACCTGCTGCGACAAAAAGCTCAGTGGATTTACCGGTAGATTCAAGCACTAAAGCATCGCTTCCGGACGCAGATGGCGGTCAACATCTTCGCCGGAAAGGTAACCCAGCGCCAAGATGGCCTCACGCAGGGTACAGCCCTCACGGTGG
>DAIDMG010000115.1 GCA_027449105.1 Acidiphilium sp.
AATTCCACGGTGGCGACCGGAATGCCGTTGATGAACAGCACCAGGTCAATTGCCAGCTTGCGGGATGGATGGTATTCGAGCTGCGGCACCACGCGCAGGATATTGGCGGCATAGCATTTCTGCACGGTTTCGTTGCGCTTGTCTTCCGGGGCCGCTTCGGTGAGGTCGATGTGACCGCAGCCCGCGATGGAGAAGCCGTTACGGATGACTTGCATGGTGCCGTGCTGTTCCAGCGACTTGGCCAGGCGATCCATCAGCACTTCGCTGGCACGCTCACCGTTGTCCTTTTGGAGCTTCGTCCATTTTTCTAGCTGGGTGGCTTCCAGCCAGGCGATGAGGTCGTCTGGGTACAGGGCACGCTCGGTGTCGTACTGGAGCGTGTTACCGACCTGCCAGCCTTGTGCTTCCAACTTGGAAACGACGTAGGCTTCGAAATGTTTTTCTTGATGCGCTGTCGAACCGATTTCCATGAGGTTCATTATCTGCCACCCTTCTGAATACTAGCCACCAGCGTGGTAAGGGCGCCGATTATCTCCTTCGGCTCCAGTTTTTCTAGCGCCTTCTCCAGGGCTTCGTGCAATGGAGACGCTGCATCCGGATGCTTCAGCAGGAGATCTGTCGGATTGGAGCCGAAGCTTCTTATCGCCGACTCACGCAGCAATTTAAGCATATCGGCATCCGATTCAACTTCATTGCGATAGCCCGCAAATGCCATTGCTGCTGCCTCCTTGAAGGCATAATCTTCGCTGATCCTCAGCGTATGTCCGTATTGCCTCGCCGCAAACCATGCAAGCCACACGAGGGGGCTGGCCACCAAGAACCGGATAGCCACCGCAACAGGGCTTGGCGCGGCAGCCTGTAGTAGAGGAAGAAGTTCATGTAACGCAATTGCCATTATTCCAGTAATTGCGACAATAAATAAAAGAGACCAAGCAATCCAAGTGCGAGTAAGAGATTTTCGCTTTTCTTGGAACGAGCGCGCGAGGCCGATCTTATTTGCGTTCTCCAAGAGGCTAGTTATTTCACTTCTCCGTTCCTCGAATTCCTTAAACAGTGCGTCCTTCTCCGCAATTGCCTCTTCAATTTCTGTGCGCAAGGCGGATGTCACTTTTGCATCTGTTTCGGCCGCCACGGCCGCGCTGGATGCGCTTGTTTTTGCAGTGCAAGCGTCCCTTTCGTGCGTCTGGATTGTCGAAAGAAGTTTTCCAGTTGCCTCGACGGCTCTATCGGTTTGCACCTTATGCGACAAGATCTCGGTCAGTGTGACTGATGCCGATTGGCCGGTTTGCCTTGCGTTGTCCAGTATTTCCTCTGTCTCGGCGAATTGCCGCTGCATAATCTGAATTCTTGCACTGATTTCCTGTTCGAAATTTGGCGACAACCGTTCTGCCTCTGGATGAATAGGAATAAGCGCGATTGCTGCGGTCTTTAATGACCACAACCATGAACAGATATTTGCCCCTTGGGAGTTGATGTGCGCAATATTGCCAATATGTGGCGTGATTGTTTGATTTAGTTGCTGCGGGATTGAATCGAAATTACCCTTGTGAACTCCCCATGCAAACCCATCAACTTCTGAATTTTCAATTGTATCAAGGAGTACTACTACTTGTCGAAAGGCTTGCAAGACATCTGCCCAACTCACGCCGTTCGACAGTGCCGTAACAGATGGGGCGATCTTTTCCCAAGCCTCCATTGAAGCCTTCACCTTATCGATCGCGTTCGACACGTTCACGCGCATGTAACTCTCCTGGAACCATTGGAAATTACTAGATCACCACTCTGGAAGCGAAGATCAATTTGACCGGTAACAGCGGCGGCAATGAAGGCCGAGCGTCGCTCTTTGAGAAGATCAATGCTGCGCTGAGTCGTCGTGATCAAATCATCGATAGAAGCCAACTTTGTTTCAAGATGACGTGAAATTGACCGCTGCTCATCCTTCGGAGGTAGCACAATCACCAAATCTCGAAGGTCTCCGGCGTAGATATGAATAACAGTGAATCCCTTCCCCATCAAACTTTTTTGCGATTGCGAAACTGATGAGGCTAGCGCGTATGCCAAGAACGCTGGGTCAACTATTTTCACCGGGCGCAGGATAATGACATCACCGCCGCAAACGGAATTCTCGTCACCGAGATAAACAGACGATTTTCCAATTTCTTCAAAGGTCTCACCAGATGCTGCAAGCAGAATGTCGCCATGTTGGATCGGCGTATAACTTGATGATGCCTGTTCAGTAATAAATCTGACAATCTTTCGAATGAGCGTATCGTATGTTGTGTAAATATCCCCGTATCGAATACATGCAACTCCAACGTCAGCGTCGTCAGCCTTTGTTCCACCACCGCCCTTGGAGAAGGACCCGATATTGGCAAGACGCGCCGTATTCCAATGCTCCGGCACCTCCCCAATCCACTCCACCCCGGAATCCTTCATCTTCACATCGGGATCAAACCCCTTTGTGACGGCATGGGTAATAAGCGCGGAACGCTTTTCCTTCAGGAGTTCGATGAAGCAGGTTTTTTTGGCGATCAGGGCGTCGATGCGGATGGTTTCGCGGTCGAGGGCGGCGGCGATGGCGGATTGTTCGGCGGGGGGAGGCAGCGGCATGGGAATTGAACCGACATGCTCCCAGTCAGCGCGGGGCATCTTCGCGCCATCGCATCCGGCCTCAATTTGCTGCGTGACGTCAGGCGTCAGCAACCAGCAATGTAGCCATGTGGCGGCGGCGCGACCAGCGATCAGCACAAGAAACTCGGTGGAGCAAACACCGTCACGCTCCGCGACGATGGCCTTGCGCAGATACGGGCGGAGCTTCCCGTAAAGAACATCACCAGCGCGGAACACTCCGACCATCGAATCGTCCGACAGCCTCGATTCACCCTTCGTCGGGGCATATCGCCCGGACTCCGGCTCCACATCCTCCAGGCCGACATAGGTCCATCCAATGGGCAAGTCGTTGCGCCGCTCGTTGCGCAGGGCCGCAACGCGTTTGATACGCAGCGTTTCCCAATGCTCCGGCACCCGCCCAATCCACTCGACGCCCGAATTCTTGTAGACCGGGTAGGGTTTGTAGTGGCTCATGCGCGAGGCCTCAACTGAGTTGCGCGATGCGCCAGATGGACGTGGCCTGCGTCGCCATCCAGTTCTGCTGAGCAGCGATCCTTTCCGGAGCCCACTCGCCGTTGTCGTTCGCCAACTTCTTCGTAATGGCGAAGCCGCTTTGTTCATAGTTCGCCCGCTTCTGGTTGTAGGCCACCGTACCAAGATCCCGGTTCGCGCCGGCCTCCAACAGGATCATGTTTCCCAGGCGATAAACCAGAGCCTCGGCGTCGTCGTTGCCGAACCCGCCCCAGCCATCTGGCGCGTTTTGCGGTAGCACGTGCTCGATATTGAACGCATCGCTGGTGAAGCTGTAATCTTGTCCAGAAAGATGTTTCTCCAACGCGCACAGAATGAATCGGACCACACGGTTGTTGCGCGAGTCGGTGGTGCGGATGGTCTTTTCAGCGAAGGCGGCGCGAAACGCGGTGTCATCCGGGTAGATGCTACGCATGGCCTGCAGCGCTGATCCGAGCGTGGTCAGTTCTTTTTTTGCGATGCGCTCCGCGACCTCGTTGTATTTTCGTTCCTGCTCGGCTGTGCTGTAAGAGCCGATGACGTTAAATCGCATGGAAATGACTACGGTGGCACGCAGAAGCCCGGTGAAGTCGGGCGCATCGAACATGCGCTTTGCCGCCAACAACAAAGGGAAGGGCTGGCGCACCCGGAAGGTTTTCAGGAAGCTCGCCAAATTCTTGTTTTCCTGTGACCAGTCGGATGGTTCGGGCGAAGACAGGGCCAGGTAGGTGTCAAGGTCTTCTTCCATCTCGCGCAACAGCAGAAACACCGCTTCCGGCGTGCCGACCTGGGCACGGATTGTCTTGAACAAGTCGGCCTGTCGCGCAAATGAACGGCGGCTGTTCCAATGCACGCGCAGGAAGTCAGGAAAGTTCTCCGACTGAAGCCTGCCGACGATTGCTTCCCATCGATCCTCAAGATTGCGCAGCTCGTGGTCAGTTTCTCCGCCGCGGTCGAGTACCGAGAACAGGTAGTTTTTCAACAAATCAGTTGCGGATAGGCGGACGCCACGTGCGTTGAGCGTCTCGAAGACCTTGTAGGCATTCAGTTCATCAGTCACGGTAATCACGGTGAAAAACAGGCGATCACTGATGTCTTCGACCAGTTTGGCGAGTCGCATACCCTCGTCGCCGGTGCTGGCCTTCAGATAGTCTGCTACCCGCTTGTCGAACCACTCGAAGGCTTTGCGCAGTTGGTGCTCGGAGGCGCGGAAGCCTCGCTGCGGAAGGTGTCCGAGCGGCACCAGGTACGTCTGGAAATAGTTGTTGTTGTTGCGGTTGAGACTTAGCTTGGGGCGCGCGACCAGCGTGACCGGGTCGAGATAGCCGACGTAGGTCTGTTGAATTTGCTCTTTGCGCCGTTTGTTCGCTTCAGCGTCGTTGCCCGCGTCAATCAGCCTTTGGATGCTCTTGAGAACGGCGAGCACGATGATGCTAATGGTGGTTAGTCGTTGCTGACCATCAATGACGTCGAAGGTTTTGTCGTCGGCCGACTGCAACACCAGATAGCCCATGTAGTGCGCAGCCTCGCCGTCAGCTCTCAGCGTCCCGAGGAGGTCCATCCAGAGGTCTTCCCACTCCTCATTGGTCCAACTGTAGTCGCGCTGGAACCGTGGAATGCGGTAGGTCAGACCGTTGCCGATCAGCTTCCTGAACGTATTGTTCTCGGTCTTGAAGTTTGTTGCGGCCATGGCTCATCCCTTTTCATATGCGATCAATCGACCGGACTTAGCGCTACAAGGTCGCACACCCCGGTACCGTATTTGCCCTGCCGTCATTCCGTCAACTCGCCCAGCAATTCTGCAATCTCGGCCTCCACCTGTTTCAGGTCAGCATCGATGTCTATCAGCTTGCGGGGCGGCACATACTGGTAGAAGAAGCGATTGAAGTTGATTTCGTAGCCCACGCGACCGATTTCCTTGTCCCTATCGTCGCGGAATGTTTCGTCAATGTAGGCATCCGCCAAATGCGGCAGCACCTCGCGGGCGACGTAATCATGGATGCTCTCGATAAGCGGGACGTTCTCGTAATTGGTCAGGTCAGAATCGGGCACCAACTGTCCCTCGGCATCCTGCACCGGTTCGCCTTCTGGATCACGCTCACCAAAGGCATTGACCAGCGCCTTGATGAACGGCTTGGCGACCTTGCCAACAGACGGCGATGACCGCACCATTTCGTCGGCAAAGGTTCCTGCCCAGGAGAACGGCTTGATTACACTAAGGTAGGGTTGCAGGGCACCTTCCCACGCCGCCTGCTGTTCTGCCGTGAGTTTCGCCCATGCTTTTTCATCCTTGAGCCTAGCCAGTGATTCGGCATTGATGTGCAAGGCCATCCGCAATGGACGGAGTACCTTGATGCGACGATAGCCGAAGATGCGATAATCGACCATGCGGGAGATTTTGCCGTTCTCGGCAGCGGCGTACACGTCCACGATCTGCCGGATCTGATCGTCACTGATGATCCGGCGCTTGTTGCCCTCATTTTTGATTGAGGTCCAAAGGCTCGTGGCATTGATCAGTTGCACCTGATGACGCCTATGTATCGGCTTTTTGCTGGAGAGAATCCAAAGGTATGTGCCTATACCCGTTCGGAAAAAGATTTCTGTGGGCAAAGCCACAATGGCTTCCACCAGGTCGTTTTCCAGAAGCCAGCGACGAATTTCGGACTCACCGGAACCGGCCCCCCCATTAAACAGGGGCGAGCCGGAAAGAACGATAGCCGCACGACCGCCACCACGTTCTGGCAATTCCAGTTTGCTGGCCAAGTGCAGCAGGAACAGCATGGAGCCGTCGTTGATGCGGGGCAGGCCAGGGCCAAAACGACCGTTATAGCCTTTGTCCTTGTGCTCGGCATTGACGGCCGTCGAGTCCTTTTCCCACTTCTTGCCGAAGGGCGGATTGGATAGTCCGTAATGGAATCGCTCACCTGCAAATTGGTCATTGGAAAGCGTGCTGCCCAGCTTGATGTTCTTGGACAGGTCGCGGCCCGGATCGGATTCCAAAGTGCGCAGCAGCATGCCCGTTAGGCAGACCGCATGGGTTTCGGGTTCCAGTTCCTGTCCATAGGGAATGATGACCGGCGGTACCTTGAAGCGATTGCCATACTCGGCCACATGGTTCATGGCGTCGGAGAGGAAGCCGCCCGTGCCACACGTCGGATCGTAAAGGGTACGGATCAGGCCCGGGTTGGCCTCGAACAAACTGTCATCCGGATCAAGCAACAGGGTCGTCGCCAAATGAACCACATCGCGGGGCGTCATGAAATCCTCAGCGCCTTCATTGACCTCCGCGCCAAAGCGCCGGATCAAGTGCTCGTAGAGGTTGCTCATGATCCGATCTGGTACCGCGTCCGGATGCAGATCGATCCCGGCGAAGTTCTTGCAAATCTTAAACAGCACCCCTGCTTTGTCGAGCCGGATGACCGTATTCGAGAAATCAAACTGCTCGAAGATGACGCGAGCGTTATCCGAGAAGTGAGCAACGTAATCCTGGAGGTTCTGGCGGGTCTTTGTGCCGCCTAACGTGCCAAGCGCATAGTCAGAAGTGTTGTAGAACGGGTAGCGCGTGCATTGGCGCAGGATCAGGTCGATGTCGATGCCCGATTCTTTGTGAGCCGCGTACGCATCACGGACATCCTGGCGCGTTGGCTCCAGTACGCATTCCAGCCGGCGAAGCAAGGTGAAGGGCAGGATGATCCTGCCGAAGTCGGTGTGCTTGAAGTCCCCCCACAAATCCTCGGCGTTCTTCCAGATGAAATCCGCCAGTGATGCCGCCGAACCTGCCAACTCTGCCATTTCGCGCTCCAACCAGATTATGCACGAAACAGAATATCAAAATTGCGCCGCGAGTCAACCAGGTTATGCACGAAACGGACTGTCCGTTGTCTTTAGGTCGCCAACCTCAGAATGCAAATAGCCGAGAGATTCAAGGTATTGGGCAGGCGCTCGGCAGGGTGGCCATTGAGCAGCAGGCCGGGAATGGCGATAACCAGCCGTTCCTGCAAGGCATCTCGCAATGAGCGCAGCCGTGCCGCTTCCACCGCCAACCCCTCCTGTGCCAGCCGGGCCGCGGTGCCCAAGGCCACGATGTACGGCACGTTCTCAGTTCCGGGGCGCAGGCCCCGTTCGTGGCCCGCTCCGGCCATGATCGGCAAAATGGGGGTTCCTTCCCGCACATATAGGGCGCCCACCCCCTTGGGCGCGTAGAACTTGTGCCCCGCCAGCGTGAGGAGGTCGGCGCCGAGCTCCTGGACATCGACGGAGGTCTTGCCCGCTCCCTGGGCGGCATCCACATGCATGAATGCGCCGCGGGCATGAGCGAGTGCGGCGATTTCCGAGACGGGTTGCATCGTCCCCGTTTCGTTGTTGGCGAGCATCACGGATATCAAAGCGGTGTCGCGGCGGATCGCCTGCGCCGCCGCCTCCATGCGCACGCGGCCCGTGCCGTCCACCGGCAGCACGGTGAGCTGCCAGCCCTCCGCTTCCAGCCAGCGCATGGGCTGCATCACCGAGGGGTGCTCCACCGCCGACGTGACCAGGTGGCGCCGCTCCCCCCGCAGGGCCCGCGCCACCCCGAAAATCGCCAGGTTGTTGGCTTCCGTGGCGCTGCCGCAGAAAACCATATCCTCCGGCCGCCCGCCGATCAGCGCCGCCACATCCGCCCGCGCCGTTTCCACTGCCGCCTTTGCCTCTTTGCCATAAAGATG
>DAIDMG010000116.1 GCA_027449105.1 Acidiphilium sp.
GAGATTTTTCGGGAGGCATCCTCAACCTTCACGGCGCATCTGCTCTTCCAGGTACGCACAATGCGCAGAATGCAGCAGCCGCGGCTGCTCTGGCACAGGCGATCGGGGTACCGAATGTGGTGATCGCGAAAGCTACGCGACATTTTGCTGGCCTTCCACATCGGCAGGCACGAATTGCCGAGATCGACGGGATTGTTTTCATTAATGACAGCAAAGCCACGAATGCCGATGCGGCTGCCCGCGCGCTTTCATGCCATCATGGGATTATCTGGATTGCGGGCGGCATTGCCAAAGCTGGCGGCATTTCCGCTCTTGCGCCTTATTTCCCCCGGATTGCCCACGCACTTCTGATTGGTGCGGCGGCTAACGAGTTTGCGGTGACACTTAGCCGGCATCATGTACCGCATACGGTTGTGGAGACCCTGGAGCGTGCGGTATGCGAAGGACTTGCGAAAGCTCGCGCAGAGGGAAGCAAAGTCATTCTGCTTTCTCCAGCTTGTGCCAGCTTTGATCAATTCGCAGACTTCGCGGCGCGCGGCGATGCATTCGCGCACTATGCTCAGGCTCTGGTTGCTACTTCGGGAGTCTGTTGATGGCTGGTCCTTCACGTGCAGATACGTCGATCGTCGGGCGCTGGTGGTGGAGTGTTGATCGGACAATGCTTGCCGCCCTGATGTCGGTTATTGTGATCGGCTATGTCATGGCTTTAGCCGCAACGCCAGCCAATCGCCTCGCATTGACTGACCCGCGCACCCTGGTGATGCTTAAGCAGATCGCGTACCTCGCAATTGCCGCAATCATGATGGTCGCCGTCTCGATGTTTGATCGTCGGCAGGTCACATTGGCAGCGCTCGGTGTCGGTATCGTGTTTCTGCTATTGACCGGCTTTACGATCGTCCATGGGGTAACAATTGATGGTGGTCGGCGTTGGATTGCGTTGCCGGGGGCAACCATTCAACCAGTCGAGTTTCTCAAACCTGCTCTGATTGTTGTAACTGCTTGGCTGCTCACCCAGCGCCGACGCTGGGTCGATTTTCCAGGTATGATTGCTGCATTTGGATTGAATGGCTTGGTACTTTTTCTCTTGTACCTGCAGCCGGACATCGGCTCCATGCTTCTTGTCGGAGCGACTTTTTTTGCCCAACTTGTTCTCGACGGCATTAAATGGCGTTGGGTACTCGTCGGCTTTCTAGCGCTTCTAGGTACATTGGCCGCTGCCTTTGAATTCATCGCGCATGTCCATCATCGGCTAGTATTATTTCTTCATCCCGCGAAGGATAAGGCATATCAAGCGCTAACAGCGCTTTCGGCATTCGGCAATGGGGGGTTGTGGGGGAGAGGACCTGGCGAGGGGCAGGTCAAACATTTTTTGCCTGATGCCCGAGCAGATTTCGTATTTGCGGTCGCGGGAGAGGAATTTGGGCTGATTCTATGCTTAATTATAATAGCCTTGTTTGCCATGATCGTCCTGCGTGGTTTGATACGCATTCGCGGTGAGAACGACCTATTTGTCGCTCTAGCAGCATCCGGCTTGCTCGTAAGTTTCGGTTTGCAGGCGTTCGTTAACATGGCGTCGTCTCTGTCGCTTATCCCAACCAAAGGAATGACGCTGCCATTCATATCGTACGGTGGTTCCGCGGTGCTTGCCATGGGACTTCATACTGGATTCCTTCTGGCGTTGATGCGAAAGCGGCAGGGTTCGTCTGTAAGGAACCCATTGATTGATGAGGTAACAACCATGCGCCGCGCGGCATAAAGGAGACATGTTGTTGGGGCCGTTCGTAATCGCCGCCGGTGGCACCGGAGGGCATTTGTTCCCCGCCGAGGCATTGGCTGAGAAGCTGATGCTTCGGGGGGCTCATGTCGTGCTGATGACTGACACGCGATCGAAGGCCGAGACATCCTCGATATTTGGGCAGTCGGAACGTTTTGTTGTTCCCAGTGCTGGCATAGCCGGGCGTGGACTGATACGTGCCGGATTTGGGATGCTACAGATTTCCCGAGGTTTGATAAAAGCTCGGTTAATTCTGGGGAGAATTGCGCCACGCGCGGTGATTGGATTTGGTGGCTATCCGTCAGTTGCGCCCGTTCTGGCTGCTTGCATCATGCGCCAACGACCGCTGATTGTTTTGCATGATCAGAACGCAGTTCTCGGCCGAGCAAATCGTGTTCTCGCAAAATGCGCTGACCGGCTCGCTTTGAGTTTCTCGGAGGTCGCAGGCGTGCCGAGAGGTTCTGTGACGTGCGTGACAGGCAATCCAGTACGATCGACGATTGCTGCGCGCCGCTCGGCACGTTTTTCTGTTCCTGTCGGCCGAGTTCGGCTTCTCGTGCTGGGCGGATCTTTGGGGGCGCGCATCCTCGCGACTCTCGTGCCCGATGCTCTTTCAAAACTGCCCCAAGAACTGAGGCAACATGTCGAACTGACGATGCAATGCCCAGCAGACCTGACCGAGGGCGTCCGACGTCAATTGGTAGAAATCGGTGTGCGAGGCGATGTCGCACCGTTTTTTCAAGATGTTGATGCCCGCCTGGAGGCGGCTCATCTTGTCGTCGCACGGGCTGGTGGGTCAACGGTTGCGGAAATAGCCGTAATTGGCCGGCCCGCGCTCTTCGTGCCTCTGGCCATCAATCCGGACCAATACGCCAACGCCGACGTGCTGGTCCGGGCTGGCGGCGCAATCCGTCTCGATGAGGTGGGCCTCACTGCAGATCGCCTGGCCAGAGAGTTACAGAACCTTCTGACTGACAGGGAACGTTTGCGGACGATGGCTGCTGCGGCGGCAACGTGCGGAATCGCGGATGGGGCGGATCGTCTAGCGGCGTTAGTGCTCGACGCCGTGTCTGAAAGGACTGCGTCATGAGGGCGATGCCGCTGAATATCGGGACGATCCACTTCGTCGGAATTGGCGGAATCGGAATGTCAGGAATTGCCGAGGTTTTGCATAATCTTGGCTATACGGTTCAGGGTTCGGACGTTGCGGATAGTGGAAACGTTGCACGATTGCGCAGCATTGGGATCCCCGTGACGATAGGGCATGATGCAAAAAATCTCGGTGATGCCCAGGTCGTTGTGATTTCGACTGCTGTACCACGGGATAATCCGGAGATTCAGGGCGCGCGCGAGCGGCTGATACCTATCGTGCGTCGGGCAGAAATGCTTGGCGAACTGATGCGCTTACGGTGGTCGATCGCCATTGGCGGCACCCATGGCAAGACCACGACGACCAGTCTTGTCGCCGCCGTTCTGGAACAGGCGCAGATCGACCCAACCGTGATCAATGGTGGCATCATCAACGCTTATGGCACGAACACGAGGCTTGGGCAGGGTGACTGGATGGTTGTCGAGGCCGATGAAAGTGATGGTACTTTTCTGCGGTTGCCGGCGGTGATCGCTGTCGTGACAAACATGGATCCTGAACATTTGGATCACTGGGGGACGCGTGAGGCGATGGAGGCGGGGTATCTGCAGTTCGTTTCTAACGTGCCGTTTTATGGTTTTGCGGTCCTTTGCATTGATCATCCGGCAGTGCAGCAGATGATTCCCGATCTTTCAGATCATAGGCTGATAACTTATGGATTTTCACCGCAGGCAGATGTGCGTGCGGAGCGTATTATGTCGGATCGTAACGGCGCGACTTTCGAAATCCGACTTTCGGATCGGGTCGCCGGAAAGGTCCGGCGCATGGGACCCTTTCGGTTGCCAATGCTTGGCAATCACAACGTTCAAAATGCGCTGGCGGCGGTGGCAATTGGAATCGAGATGGCCGTGCCGGAGCTTGATCTTCGTACGGCGCTTGCGAACTTTCGCGGTGTTAAACGCAGATTCACGAAGGTAGGAGAAGTCAAGGGCGTCACTATCATTGACGACTACGGCCATCACCCGGTTGAGATTGCGGCTGTGCTGAAGGCTGCAAGACAGGCTGGCGCGAGGGAGGTGATCGCAGTGGTGCAGCCCCACCGATACTCGCGTTTGGCTCGGCTTTTCGACGACTTCTGTACCTGCATGAACGATGCGGGGACCGTGATTGTGGCAGAGGTGTATCCCGCGGGTGAAGAACCAATGCCAGGTGTAAGCCGGGATGCGTTAATCGAGGGTTTGCGGGCATGTGGCCATCGTTCAGTGGTGCCGCTGGCGAGTCCGGACTACCTGGCAGAAATGGTCAATGCAATTGCTCGGCCCGGCGATTACGTTGTGTGTTTGGGGGCCGGCAACATCAGTCAGTGGGCGCAATCGCTGCCCGAGCAACTTCGGGCCCTAACAGAAGGCGTTCATCGCACTGCTGGAGATGCTCGATGATTGCCGCGCATAATGGTGACTGGCGCGCGTCGTTGCCGCAGCCGCGCGGACGAATAGGCTTGGACGTGGCGCTGGCGCCGTTGACGTGGTTTCGGGTTGGTGGTCCGGCAGAAGTGCTCTTCCGGCCCCTGGATGAGGGTGACTTGGGCCAATTCCTCCGCCGTCTTCCGCCGGCATGCCCTGTCACGGTTATTGGAGCGGCATCGAACCTGATTGTCCGAGATGGTGGGATTCGGGGGGTCGTCGTCAAATTAGGCCGAGGCTTCGGCGATATCGCCATTGAAAACGACGGGATTGTTGCTGGAGCGGCGGCGCTTGATATCACCATTGCACAATGTGCTGCGGCTGCTGGGTTAACCGGATTGGAGTTCTGTTCCGGGATTCCGGGATCACTTGGTGGTGCTATAGCGATGAATGCCGGAGCGTATGGCAGCGAAATCAAAGACGTACTCGATTGGGTCGACGTTGTTGGGCCGGATGGGACCCTCGCGCGGTACGATGTGAGCGAACTTACGCTTCGTTATCGGCATGCTGTGCTCCCGGGAGGAGGGATCGTGGTGCGGGCGCGATTGCGGGCCCGCAGTGGAGATCCGGCGATGATCGCCGCGCGGATCGAGGAGATCCGCGCAAGTCGTGAGGCGGCACAACCGGTGCGAGCGCGCACGGGTGGCTCGACTTTTCGGAATCCCGATGGCGAAAAGGCATGGCAGTTGATTGATGCCGCAGGTTGCCGCGGAATGCGATTTGGGGGTGCGCAGGTTTCGGAAAAGCACTGCAATTTCATGATTAATCTCGGTGCTGCGACGGCTGCGGATTTAGAGACACTTGGTGAGGACGTCCGGGGAAAGGTTCGTGACACGTTTGGCATCGACCTGGAATGGGAAATTCGCAGGATAGGCATACGATGAAGCGAATCGCAGTTCTGATGGGCGGGATATCGGCAGAGAGGGAGGTGAGCCTTTTAAGCGGTGCACTCGTGGCAGACGCATTGCGGGAAGCAGGGTACAAGGTGGACATCATTGACGTTGGAACTGACCTTGGGGCGGTGATTGCGGCGCTCACTCCGGCACCCGACGCCGTTTTCAATGCCTTGCATGGTCGCTTTGGAGAGGACGGTACTATTCAGGGTGTACTGGATTACATGGGAATCCCCTATACTCATTCAGGCGTACGAGCGTCGTCGCTTGCAATGGACAAGGCTGCGGCGAAAGCAGCATTTGCCGCTGCGGGATTGCCAATTGCGCCTCATCGGGTAATCCCTGTTAGCGAGCTCGCCGAACACGATCCGTTGCCCCTGCCTTACGTCGTTAAACCGACTAACGAAGGCTCCTCGGTGGGTGTCTACATCGTTAGACAAGGTGATAACCGCAGGGCGGAGATTGCGCGCAACTGGTCTTTTGGCAACCTAGTGATGGCTGAGGAGTATGTGCCTGGCCGGGAGCTGACAGTGTCAGTGCTGGAAGACAGGGCGCTTGCAGTGACGGAGATTCTGGCGGACGAGTTTTACGACTATCATGCAAAATATACCGCTGGCGCGTCCCGCCATCAGTTGCCTGCGCAGCTTGCGCCGTCGTTAACGGAGCGGATCAAGCAATTTTCAGTCGCGGCGCATCGTGCGCTTGGCTGCCGTGGGGCCACGAGGGCGGACTTTCGGTATGACGATCTCCGTGATCGGCTGGTTCTTCTGGAGGTTAATAGCCAGCCGGGGATGACTCCGACTTCGTTGTTGCCGGAGCAGGCAGCATTATGTGGCATAGATTTTCGGTCACTCTGCGCATGGATGGTGGAGCGTGCTGCATGCCGCGTGTAAAGCCAAGCCCGCGCCGGTCTAACAGGAAAAGGATGCAGGATCGACCGAGTCTGCAAACGCTACTGCTACGCCGTGCCCGGCGCGCGCTGCGGCCGTTTGGATTGGCCACATTGTTTGCCTTATTCATGTTTGGCGCCGTCCTATTGGGGCGGGTCCTAGTGCGTACTGCTGTTGCGACGGCCCGCTCAACCGGAACGGCTTGGATGGCTGACATTGGCTTTCGGGTTCGTCACGTCGCCGTTAGCGGAATGATTCAAACACCCAAAACCGTCATCGAGGCGATGACACATGTACATCCAGGGATGCCGATTTTTGCCGTGTCGCCGCGGGCCGTAGCGGCGAAACTAGAGCAATCGGGCGTGGTGGAGGCTGCGGTTGTTGAGCGATTGCTGCCGGACACGATCAGAATTACCATCGATGAACGGACGCCGATTGCTATCTGGCAACGCCCCGATCACCATTTTTCGCTAATAGGCACGAATGGTGCGATCATTCTTGATCGTGGTGGCATCGCTGCCTACACGCGCGATCCGCAGCTCCTGATGGTTGTAGGGCACGGGGCGCCCGAACAAACAAAAGCGCTTCTAGAAAAGTTAGACGAGTATCCCGATATCCGTAAATTTGTCATTGCGGCGGAGTGGATCGATGGCTTGCGCTGGAACCTTATTTTAAAAAACCATACCGTCGTGCGCTTGCCAGCCCAGCATGTTAATGCAGCGCTGAAAACACTGGAGACGGCACAAACGCGTATCGCGTTACTGAATCGACCGGTTCAAACGATCGACCTACGACTGCCGGATCGGCTTATCGTGTTACCTTATGCGAGCGAGCCGTCTGCCGTTGATCCGATGTCGGGTCAGACAGGTCATTTATGAAAGGTCATTGGTGATGAACGATCTTTCCTATCGCGGACATACTTTGGCGCCGCCGCATCGCCCGGCAGAGAGCCGCCCTCGGCCAGCAAGATCTGGGCCATTCGGCGTGTTGGACGTGGGCTCGACCAAGATCGCATGCATGATCGGACGCGGCGAAAGCGACGGAAAGTTGCGGGCGTTGGGATTCGGGTGGCAAAAGGGACGAGGTATCAAATCGGGAGGAGTTGTTGACCTCGACGAAGCGGAACGGGCAATCCGGGCTGCGGTTGGCGCTGCTGAGGACATGGCTGACATTAGGTTAAAATCGGTGGTGGTCAACCTTTCCTGTGGGCAACCCGAGAGCCGTTTGTTCAATGTGCAATGGCCAATTGACGGGCGGGCCATAGTGGATGATGACATACGGCGGGTCGTACGGGAGGCTCGAGCACGCGCCGCGGCCGAAGGGCGTGGTACGATTCACGCGCTTCCACTTGGTTTTTCAACCGATGAGACCGAGGGAGTCGCTGATCCGCGGGGGTTGTACTGCGATACGCTGACGGCGCGACTGCATGTGATCGATGCGGCTACGACGGCTATCAAGAGTCTCGCGGCTTGCCTGGAACGTTGTGAACTTGGCATATCCGCGATGGTTTCGGCACCGTTTGCATCAGGACTGGCTACGTTAGTTTCGGACGAACGAGACCTAGGTGCTACGGTGATCGACATGGGCGGCGGTACAACGACGATTGCGGTGTTTGCCGAAGGTCAGGTCGTCCACACAGCCATGTTGCCTG
>DAIDMG010000117.1 GCA_027449105.1 Acidiphilium sp.
GAAATCAAGCCGACGCCCGATAGCTCCTCCATCTTGCAACACAACGCGCGCTGCCTCGATATGAGCATCAAGGCGATCAAACTCCTCACGGACATCGCTCTTGGTGGCCAGCAAGGCCACTTCGTGCGCCATGCGCTCAGATGGGAACGCTCCAACATCGCTGAGCAGTTCTGAAAGCTGCGTCACAAGCCGCCGGTGGTGCTCAGGACTTTGCAAAGCCGCCAGCTCTCGTCCCCGCCTCGCCAAAGCCGTGGCTTCATCCAATAAACCAAGGAGCAAAGATCCGAGCTTCGAACCCTCTTCAATTCGCGCGGCGTGCAAACTGTGTACCGCCTGCACAAAGCCTGCAATAATTGCGTGATCCAGAACAGCCTGGGCAACGGGATCGTTTTCGATCTCGGCGTTACGTAGCACTCCAGGTAAAGCCAACAAGAGTTCCGCTCGTGGCGCGGGCGCATTGGGAATTCGTCTGGCTAGATCAAGAGCCGCTGCCAGCACTGCATCAAGCATGGCTCTATCAATCACAGGTCGTGCAGTTCCATCCCCCTTGATCGTCAGCGTCGCCGATATATTGCCTCGACTCAGAAATTTGGCTGCCTCGGCTCGCAAGCCAGCCTCAAGCCGATCAAGCCCAGGTGGCAGCCGTAAACGTATGTCAAGTCCGCGGCCATTGAAAGATCGCACCTCCCAGGCCAGCTCGCCGAGATCACCGATTTTCGCCGTTGTTCGGGCGAATCCCGTCATCGATGCAAGCTTGACCTCGATCACCGGAGTGTCTCACGGAGATGATCGATGGCCACCAACCTCCCATCGCGCTCAATGTGCCAGAAGTTCCAGCCATTGCAGGCTGCGACATTCTGCACAGCCGCACCAACCTGATGAATCGAACCACGCAAGGATCCAGCGACAATCGTTCCATCTACTGCCACGACAGCCCGAACCCGCCGTAGCCTGTCATGCAAAACCGTCCCAGCCGGCACCACTCCACGCTCCACCAATGACCCAAAAGTGACCCGCGGCGCATCGCGCTTAGATGACATGTTTTTGGTCAGATAGGGCGGTGCTGCTCGCTCTGTCTTCAATCGCGCCCATCCTGCCTCCACATAAGCGGGGTGACGCTCGATACCTATGAAATGGCGGTTCAGTCGTTTTGCAACTGCCGCCGTTGTGGCAGTACCGGCAAACGGATCGAGCAGGATATCGCCCGGGTTGGTCGCAGCCAGGATGACCCGATGCAGCAACGCCTCTGGCTTTTGCGTCGGGTGAAGTTTCAACCCATGCGCGTTGCGGAGCCGTTCATTCCCGGTACAGAGGGGTATTGTCCAGTCCGAACGCATTTGTAAATCGTCGTTGAGTGCTTTCATTGCCTGGTAATTAAAGCGGTAACGCGAATCTTGCTGCCGTGCCGCCCAGATGAGCGTCTCATGGGCGTTGGTAAAGCGCCGCCCTCGGAAATTCGGCATCGGATTGGATTTCCGCCAAATCACATCATTTAATATCCAAAAACCCAGATTTTGGAGAATGGCACCAATACGAAAAATATTATGGTACGACCCGATCACCCACAGCGTAGCGTCCTTGTGCAAAACCCGGCGACACTCCCTCAGCCAGGCACGGGTAAACTCGTCGTAGGCCTCAAAATCGGCGAACTTATCCCAGTCCTCATCCACGCCGTCGACGATGCTATCATCAGGCCGGCGCAACTCGCCGCGTAGCTGCAGATTATAAGGCGGGTCGGCAAAAATACAGTCGATTGACGCGTCGGGCAGCATACGCATCACCTCAACGGCATCGCCGAGAATGAGTTGATCGAGCGGCAATTCACGAATGGCATGCACGGGCAAGGCGAACCTCGAAAGGGTCAGATACGTTTCTAGTCCTGACAAGCCTGCCGTGGTCACGTCAATGGGCATTTTCCTACCAGTCAGACTACAAATGTCGACAGGAACTGCATCAGCCACTCAAGGCGGATGCTTTCATTGTTGTTGGCGATCAAAGCACTGAGATTTTGCCGCGTATTGGAAGCCCGTGAAATGGATCAGCCCCTGGCAAACCGGCAAGATCCGGTTTATCGGCTCCAGCGCCACGATGTAGCACGCCTCCGTGTCATACGGACCGTGGAATTGCCGCGTTTTCCGGAGGCGCTGCATGAGCGGAAGCTCTGGCCCAGAATGCTTCGTCTGACTAAGTGCAACCACAGACGTATGTTACAATTTGACTCCGCTCGAAGAAACATTTGCGTCCATCATACGGCGTTCTCCCGGTATAAAAAATCGAATCCGGAAAAACACGGACAAAATGATCCGCCTCAAACATTTCCTGAGGCATTCGCCGATGCGGTGGTTTCGGGAACGGAAGTTGTGAAGTCACCTGTGCGCTGACCGAAGCAGCGCTTGGTACCGCACGGGTTGCCATTGCACGGGCGGATCGGACCACGATCTGGCTACGTGCCACTCTACACCCAACGTCGCTAGGTACGAACCCAGCACACAGCTAAGAGAGCAGTGTCCGCCGACGCATAACATGCCGAACGCCGGCGGTAAGCTCAAACACCAAACAACACTTCATCGGCACCAGACGAGATCACGCTAGAGATTCAAGTCCGGTTCGCAAACGATCCATCGCGACCGTAAGCATTGACTCCCTTTGCGCAAAGCACAAACGTAGGTACCCTTCGCCGGCTGCTCCAAAAGCGATGCCCGGAGCAACAGCAATCTTGTGCTTCACGGCCAAGTACCGCGCCAGTTCAAGACTGTCTTGAATCCCTTCCACTTGGATAAACAGGTAGAACCCCCCCATTGGCAGCCGATATTTTACCCGCCCAAGATCAGTCAACGCAGCTGAAGTGACGGCTCGCCCTGTTGCACAAAAGCTCCTAAAATCATTGACAAATTTTTTATCGGCCAGCGCGGCCCGTGCTGCTTCTTGCGAAAAAGGAGCGACAGAGGAGTGCGTTGCTTCCGTTAGCTCACCTATTGTGTCTCTGGTGCCTTCAGGCACGACCAACCACCCAACCCGAAAGCCCGTCATCGCCCAAGTCTTTGACACGGAATTCGCAATCATCACCCGATCTCGCGGACTGGCTACATCAAGCAATGAAGGGGCAGCTTCCGCGCCGTCATAAGTAAGCCGCGAATAGACTTCGTCGGATATCAACCAGACTCTGTGTCGCCGGCACAAGTCAAGGATGGCTGCTATTTCTTCCGCAGTGGCCATCCAGCCCGTCGGATTGTTTGGCGAATTCAGACAAAACACTCGCGCATTTGACAGGACTGCTTCGAGCTTTTCAAGATTTAGTCGGAATCCACCAGCGCCATCCACATCGAGAGCGACACGGGTGACGCTCGCCCCGCGTGCCAGCGCTGCAGCGGCCAAGTTTGGCCATTCCGGCTCATGAATCACCACTCGGTCGCCAGCGCGCAGAACTGATGCAAACGCAACGCTGATCGCGGCCATACCTGAAGCCATGACCAGAATCCGATCCTCCTCAACGGGAAACCGATGTAGCCTCGAAAGATAACGGGCGATGTCCTGCCGGAGCGATAGCCGCCCGCGGCTGTCGACGTAGCGTGTATCCAACGCGGAAACGGCATCAATTAACGCTGCACGTGCACGTTCTGGAGGAGGAAAGTCGGATTCCCCGAACGCTAAATTGGCGACGTCAGGATGTTCGTAGGCGAGTCGACCAATATCGCCGATCTTAGATCGAGGAATGCTAATAATGTCCTCAGACTTCATCCTGCGTCCCGATGTTAACTACCCCCGCGTCAGTAGCAACCGCGTGTAACTTCCGATCATGAGGGCCGGTCGGAACCACCGGCACTTCCTGTGCTGCGTAACCACAACCAAGATGATATGCCTCCGCCAGTGCTGACAACGTGCGATCATAATACCCTGCTCCATAGCCGAGTCGGTTGCCAGAACGGTCAAAAGCCAAAAGGGGCACAAGAATGAAGTCGGGCTGCAGAATCGGGCCGGTCGGATGCCAGGTGCCGAAACGGCCTGCCACAAGCTCGTTACCTGGCCGCCACGCTCGGAAAATCAGTGATTCTCCGCGGGCGGGAGTCTCAGGCAGAGCGAGAGGATGGCCACGAGCATGCAGTATCTCTAACAGAACACGGACGTTGATTTCGTTATCGATCGGCCAGAACCCGCCGATCACCGCAGATCGCGGCGGCGGCATGTTGGCCATCAGGGTCGCAGCAAGACGTTCGCCGG
The DNA here is from genome assembly GCA_027449105.1 of Acidiphilium sp. GTDB lineage: Bacteria > Pseudomonadota > Alphaproteobacteria > Acetobacterales > Acetobacteraceae > Acidiphilium. The sequence continues at coordinate 4,219 of DAIDMG010000117.1, forward strand.
CATCCGGATGTAGCATTGCGGCACGCCGCGCGCGGCAAGTGCTTCGAAACGCTGCCTTAACAGCGCGGAGCTCGAGTTGCTCGTCCGCTTCATGCATCCGACTGCGCTACACCCCGATCACGCCACAAGCGGTGCGCGCAAGGCCGCTGCCCTTGCCCACGCTTCAGCAAGATCTTCATCAAATAACTCGGTCAGTCTTTTCATCATCGTTCCACCCAGGTCCTCCGCGTCAACAATGGTGACTGCACGACGATAATAGCGTGTAACGTCGTGACCAATACCGATGGCCGTCAATTCGACAACGTTGTGTTCTTCGATATCGCGGATGACATCACGAAGGTTTCTTTCCAAGTAGTTTCCAGGATTAACAGATAACGTACTGTCATCAACGGGCGCGCCATCAGAAATCACCATCAGAATACGCCGGCGCTCGGGCCGTGCGAGGAGCCGTCGATATGCCCAAGCCAGCGCCTCGCCGTCGATATTTTCCTTTAGTAAACCTTCCCGAAGCATAAGACCGAGATTGCGACGCGTCCGACGCCAAGGGGCATCGGCGGGTTTGTAGATAATGTGGCGCAAATCGTTAAGCCTGCCAGGTTCCAGAGGCTTGCCATCACTCACCCATTTTTCCCTGCTTTGTCCCCCCTTCCACGCTCGGGTCGTAAACCCGAGGATCTCCACCTTCACCGCACAGCGCTCGAGTGTGCGCGCCAAAATATCACCGCACATTGCGGCGACAGCGATTGGCCTGCCGCGCATCGACCCTGAATTATCGATAAGTAAAGTTACCACTGTATCACGGAATTCCGCATCACGCTCACGCTTAAACGAAAGAGGCAATAACGGGTTAACAACGATGCGGGCTAGTCTACCCACATCGAGCAATCCCTCCTCAAGATCAAAATCCCAAGCGCGCTGCTGTTGTGCAAGCAACCGACGCTGCAGGCGATTTGCAAGTTTCGATACGACACCATGCAAATGCTGCAACTGCTGATCAAGCATCTGCCGCAGCCGGTTTAACTCGTCTGGATCGCACAGTTGATCGGCTTCAACCTCCTCGTCAAAAGCACGTGTAAATGGATGGTAGGTGGTTTGGCTATTACTCCCCTGCGATTTGTGCTTCTGCTGCGGGCCAGCCGGCGATCGATCAGCGGCCTCGGCGTTCTCCGCCTCAAGATCTTCATCCGAGGCAGCATGGTCGGCCTCCAGCTCCGCTGTCTCAGGAGCCTCGGGAGGAATCTCATCGCCTGCCTGACTCGTGGCGTTCTCACCGTTCTCGCGGTTGTCCTGCTGCAATGACTGCTCACGCTGCCCGCCTTCCTCTTCAGATTGGTCGGCCTCCCCCTCGCCAGATTCAGACTCTGCAAGTTTCATTGCAGCTAAAAGCTTGCGTGAAGCGCCGGCAAAGCGAACCTGATCAGAGCGTGCCGCGGCCAATTCATCAAGCGCTTCTAAAGCAGGCGCGGGCATCGACCGACGCCACAAGCCGATCATATGCCACGCCGTCTCGGGCACAGATTGTGAATCCATCCGCTCGCGAACAAGGAGCGCCAGCGCCTGCGACACCGGCAACTGGTCGCGCCGAGTCATTTGATCAAGCCCCTCTGCCTCAAATTCGACGCCCAGCTTGTGGCGCAAGTTGGCCGCTACACCTTCCATGTGTTCGGCGCCCACAATCTCGACCCGAGCCTGTTCGAGCGCGTCGTAGACATCACGGGCCTCCCGCGTCAGCGGTGCACGGGCTGCATGGATGTTCTCATCGTGATAACGCAGACGCAGCGCGATCGCATCAGCGAGGCCGCGCAAACGCGCAACCTCTGCAGCTGGCAGTACGCGCGTAGGCGTGGGAAGGCGGACACGCTTGCCGGAAAGTCCTGCCGCACCAGGCTGATAAGCAACCTCGACATCTTCGCTTCCGGCAATAGCCCGCACTGCTCCCGCGGTTGCTCGCTTGAAGACATCGATGCGGGATTGCTCGCTAGCCATGAGTCACCGTGTCATGATTTCCGCGGCTGAACACCGGTTTCCAATTCTTCGTTGAAGCACCGCTGATAATATTCAGCAACAATGGCCCGTTCCGCCTCATCGCACTTGTTGAGGAAAGTTAGTCGGAAAGCAAAACCAAGATCCCCGAAGATCCTCGCATTCTCCGCCCACGTAATTACCGTGCGTGGCGACATGACCGTAGAAATGTCCCCATTAATAAAGCCAGCACGTGTGAGATCGGCCAGAGCAACCATGCTTTCGATTTTTTTCTTTTCTACAAGATTAATCTCTTCGATGCCGAGCTTCGCCATTACTATCCCGACTTCCTGGTCGTGGGGCAAATAGTTGAGCGTGGCAACGATATTCCAGCGATCCATCTGCCCCTGATTGATTTGCTGCGTGCCGTGATAAAGACCCGTGGTGTCGCCGAGACCCACCGTATTTGCCGTTGCGAACAAGCGGAATGCCGGATGCGGTCGGATGACGCGGTTTTGGTCGAGCAACGTCAGTCTGCCCTCGACCTCGAGAACCCGCTGAATGACAAACATCACATCCGGTCTGCCAGCGTCATATTCATCGAATACGAGCGCGCATGGATGCTGTAGAGCCCAAGGCAACAGCCCCTCGCGGAATTCGGTAACTTGCTTGCCTTCCTTCAGCACGATGGCGTCCTTGCCTATCAGATCGATCCGGCTGATATGGGAATCAAGATTCACTCGGATACACGGCCAGTTAAGACGTGCCGCCACCTGCTCTATATGGGTTGACTTGCCAGTGCCATGGTACCCTTGAATCATGACCCGCCTGTTGAGAGCAAAACCAGCCAAAACGGCGAGCGTGGTCTCGCGATCGAAGCGATATGTCTTGTCGATGTCTGGTACGTGCTCCGTGCGCTCCGAAAAGGCCGGAATCTCGAACGCGCAATCGAACCCGAACAAATCATGCGCCTGCAGCCGCAGGTCCGGCATATTGATTGTCGACGTCGGCACACCGCGAGACTCAGCTAATGCGGCTATGTTGGTCATGGTAGGGGTATCCTCCAGTTCGGGCAATTTAGACTGCAATGATTGCCCTGTTCCGCAAGAAAGACTTCACGATGCGGTACCTGATGCAGGAACATGCGAACCGACAACTGGCTCGCTGGGCAAAGCTCGGCGCAAAGTCGCGTACGCGTGATTAATTGTCTTCAACCGCTCTTCAGAGCTCTTATCGCCGCCATTTGCATCAGGATGGTGACGCTTGGCCAGCTCCTTGTATCGTGACCGTACTTCTGAGCGGCTGACCGGCCAGCCAAGTCCCAGAATACCAAGAGCCTCGCGCAGCTGCGGTGGCACCCGTTGCTCCACGCGCGAGGCACGACCAGGCTGAACGCCGGCGAACGCCGCCAACTCTGCCTCCAAAACGTCCGACATGACACCACTGCGCCCAAGTGGCCATGTTGGCCGCTGCCAGCCGACATCGGCTCGCAGATTGGCCTCAATTTCACCAGGACTCATACCTTTATAGAAATCC
>DAIDMG010000118.1 GCA_027449105.1 Acidiphilium sp.
CCAGCATCTTGAATCAGAAAACAGACCGCGCCGGAATCCTAAAAATGACTCAGTGTGAAAATATCAGACTCTAGCGTGCAAGACTTGGTCCCGCGGGCGCGGCCAGGGGGCGCCAGCACATTGTACCGCACACGCCGGGCGCTGTAGGGGGTTTTCGCTACTCAGGAAGCTGGTTTTGACGAAAGTTCTGACCCCCGTTCATTGCCGCGCGCGCCGGCGCCAGGCCCCTCGGGAGACCTCGGCATGAAACCCCTCCGCGAAACATTCAATGTCTGGCAAAACAACCGCACCGACCGTAAGTGCCCGATGCTTTGTGACGAAGCCAAGTTTCGCATCGATTTCTTGGCAATCTAAGCATCAGCCGTCCTCTTTAGAAGGCGACGCTTAGCTTTCAGCTTCTGCATTTCGCGTCTTAGCCGTTCAATGCCCGATTGCGTGGGCTTTGTCAGCCTTTGGTGAGAAGATATTTGCGGCGGATCGTTTGGCCTCCCCCAGTGGCACGCCGCGGCAATCCTTTGCCAGCCTTCGGGTCGCGTCACCTGAACACCCGAACACTGCGCTCCTCGCTCAGCTGAACCGCCCCACGTTTGGACTCGCGCGTATAGTGCTTGAGAGCCGCGAAGACCTAACAGCAAAAAGGCACATTAACTAATTGGCCAAAAAAAGCCGCAGGCCAAGGCCGTTATTTTGCGTCAAAGAATCTTAACGTCTTGCGCGTATATTCCTCGGCATAGTCCACGATCTCATCGGAACATTTCCGAGCAGCAGCTTCGTTATTTTCCGCTATTCGACGAGCAAGTCGAGCATGAAGACGACTAACTCGTGGCAAATCCCCAAAATTTTTAAAATATACGTACCAAAAACGCCGCGTTTGGGCCTCAATAGGGGCAATAGCCTGAGCAGCATATTTGTTGCGCGCAGTAGCCACAACCAGTGCATTGAACTCACGGTCGGCATCAACGAAGGCGCGCCCGTTAGCGCTTTTAGCGATCTCATCAAACCATTGAGCAAGTTCACGAAAGCGGATTCGTTCTTTGCCATCCGCGAATCTTGCGGCTCGTCCTGCCAACACCTGCTCGATACCCTTGCGAACTTCAATCATTGCCAGTTGCTCGAGTACGTCGATATCCGATACGAACGCGCCTGAACGGGAAATAATACTTACTGCCCCCTCAAAGGAAAGCCGCTTGAGGGCCTCGCGTATAGGCGTCCGGCCGATACCGAGTTTTTTACTCAACGAGGTCTCGGAAATCTTGCTCTTAGGCGTCAATTCATTTGTCACAATCATCGCTTCGATCAAGCGGTAGGCAGCTTGGGATTGCGTTTCGTCTTCAGAATGTGAGGTGTTGAGCTGTATCATTCGCGTATATTCGGGATCAGAGGACGTCATGGGGGATGTGATGGAGGATGTGTACACCGTCGAGCATACTCTGAAAAGATTAGTCTGCCACATGCCATTAAAATGGCCCTCAATAGCGGAAACGTACGCCGCACCAGGGCAGTAGCTCGTTCCAATGACCTCTCAATGTGACGACGTTTGGCGGTTGAGCCGCCATTTTTGTCAAACGACTGCATTTTTTCATTAAGGTTTTCAGTTGTTTTCCTCCAGGCCGCACGAAAGGCGATAACGATATCGTGAGTCTCGGACGGAGGTCATTCAAATTGACCTGCTCCTCTGGGAAACTCTCGCTTTGAGGTTATCCAGTTCCTATAGAGAAATGACAGGCAGTGAAACGACGTAGGCTCACGGAAAGGCAGATTATTGCGATCTTGAAGAGGCATCAGGCGGGGCTGTCCACGCCTGAGCCATGTGAGATGCTCGGCGGCTCGGACGCGACGTTTTACGCATGCCGCAGGAAATGTCGCGGGAGGAATTTTTCGACATCGGGCAGCTGAAGGCGCTCCAGAGCAACAACTTCGACGCTGAAGAAGAAGCTCCGGCTATGCCAATGACGGATGTGTTGACGCTTCAGGAGATGCTACGACAAGATTTCTGGCTCGCCCGCAGGCATTTCAGTGCCGCTTTGCAGCTTCGAAGCCGTGGGCCAATCCGCCCGGTTTGAGGAGGATTGCTGTAAATCGGGCGATAGAAGCGAGCGCCGATTCCCAACGCCGGACGTGCGGCCTAGCGGGCATCGATCTAGGGGTCTTCCGCTTCTGCCCAAGCTCCCGGGCGATGCTGAGCTGCGTACGAGATTGCGTGAAACCGCGGCAAAGCGCCGGCGCCTTTGCCATAGCCCCTTGTATCTGGTCCCGAAGTGTAACGGTGTCGAGGTAACCTAGAGAAGCCGTATCGTCTCTATGAATATGAAGAGGAGAGGCTCGCCCCGAACGCGGTGCAGGAAAGCAGTAGGAACGCGGTATCGACTGGGATCACAGCCTGCCGGGAAAGTCCATGCAGACCGGCTTCGTAGCCTTAACGGCCTGAACGCCTCAACGAGCATTTGCTTCACAGCTATCGCCACGCCCGCGAAATCATCGAAAAATGAAAACACAGATCCGAAATCAAGCGAATCAATTACGAGCCTCGACTGGACCACCTCAAACGAGCTTGCAATCGAGCCAAAACAGACCAGAAAGCAGAAAGGTTAATCTATAAACAAAAAACACAAATGACCGAGAGGGTTACAAACGGAAGAGCACGGTAGGGTTCGCTACAGAATTATCCCATCACGCGCACCTTAGAGATAAAACTTCTGAAAAAATTCCGCGTCCGTTTGTTTGGACGCGGAATTTCCTTCGCGTTAATAGCGGAAAGCATCACCCGTTTATTTTAACGGAAAGCTAACACCAAAGTGAACAAAAGAGGGATTGCCACCGTTCCTTCCGGCGAAGCCATAAAGAAAACGGAAAATCAGCGTAGCTTCTTTCAGGTGATACGCGACAATTGGACCTATAGATGCGTGCATATATTCATTGCCAAAACCACCTGTCCCTCCCGTGTTCGGGACCGCTTTTCCAAACTGCGTGTCTTCTGTGAATTGCTTGATATAATTTCCAATCAAGCCGATGGTAAACGGGCCATAATCGTGAGCTACAGTATAGTCAAGATAGTAAAGATGACCACTATGATAGTCAGTAGCCGTGTCTGTCGTGTTGAAGTCAACCAAATTGTTCAGTGTAATATTCCAACCATTTCCTAGGTAGGAATAGGCAATGCTTGGCTCAAATGTCCAGTAGTTATTCGAAACAGAATCAGCGCTTTCCGTCGTGCCAATGTGACGGTAATCGCCATCAGGTAAATAGATCGACAAACCCTCGGAAACAAAATTATTATCACCCAAATTCCACGATAAAATTTCTGGCGTAACAATTGTGTTGAACATCCCGTAGCCCGTGTATGCAGAAGGTGAAGAGGCGCCGCCAAGGACTTTTGTAGTGTTAAAATTGAATGGTTGAGCGACCCACATGCCATAACGGGCATTTAGAAAATGCCAACCTGGCACGTAAAGTAGTTGTAACGTAATGTCAGACCCGTTAAACTTCGGGCCAAAATCATGGCCATTTCCATTTTTTACAGTTCCTGATTCGAAATAAGTGTCCACATCACCGTATACGCCGTCTGCTGGCAGCGCCCCCGCTGGGATGCCGGTTGAAACGCCCGGCTGCATGGGAGTGTAAAACTCAGTCGCCATGGCTATGCCAGGTAGGATGGAAAGAGAGAAAGAAGCGCCTGCTATCAAGGCATAGGTTGCTTTGCTTTTGGACATATTTTCCTCCACACCTATGTTGTAACGTAACTAAAGACCGATATGTCCGTACAAGACGCGATATTTGCAAACAGACATTCGGCTCTGGTTCGTTTGGTTACGGTTGTTAATTTGAAGACGTTCGGCGAATTTAGCGCGTAGTTTAAGTGAGCAGAGGTTAATGGCAGGAACGCGATGCATTGAATTGCATTACGTTCCGCCATACCGTGAAGGCTTTACCAACAAATTGTAACGTATTGTTGTTGTCTGATTAAGGGAACGGTTTAGGGTTTAGAGAGCCTCTCTTTTCTTTGGTAATGATGCCGGCCTGTATTAGACTGCCTCCCCGACAAACACGTCTTTTTTCAGAGTTGCGTGTACGCCGAAGTTTCCGTCAACGACTTGTGTTATTCCGAAATCGACGGCTAGAGAGATTACGGCGATAGCCTCATCTTCACTAAGCTTGTGTGCGGTCATTAGGAACTGTCGCATTTTTCTCCATGCGTCGCGCATAGCGAGGTCGATGGAAGTCGTTTTCAGCATGTCCTGCAGCGTTAAATCTGGCCCTGTTTCGGCCTTTTTGAACACTTCAGACTGAGCGTTGGGACCAAGATCAATTAGGTAATTTGGATAGCTAAACCCATGAACGACCCATTCGTCTCTTGTTTCTAACAGCGGCCATTTGACTTCGCCGAGCATGCCAAGTTTATTTTGCTTGTGAAGTATAACCTGCCATACTCCGGTCCATGAGGATTCGATGGCAGTTCCGTCCAGTTCGGAGTCGCCCATTGCAGCGTGCGTGTCTCCGGCCGAGATTAAGGCGCCGTCGACCGAGACCGGGTAGAACATGGATGCTCCCTTGGTGATACGCCAGTCATCGATGTTGCCGCCAATATAGTCAGGCGGAATGGAGTTTACGATGTCTGCTTCCCGCGGCGTCAGAGCAAGATTGCCAAAATGCGGGCGAAGAGGAATACGTACATTCCTGAGAACGTTGGTATTCAGGTCAACCTTGTTTCTACCCCATCCTGCTGGCGGATCGCCAAGATCCGCAATTAGACCAGGGTAGTCATAAATTTTATGGACTACACCGAAAGGATCTGTGACCGGCTTCCATCGATAGCTGTGAACGGCGCGAGCATAATAATTGTCTCCTCGAGCGTCGTATTCAAATATTGTTACGGTCTCCCGTGGTTTCGGTCCCGTGAGCATGTCATGGTACTGATACCCCCACCACGCTGCTATGTTGGTCCCAAACGACTTGCCCTTGTATTTTGGATTTGCGCAAGGACGAGGGTACATGTCGAGGATACGTACCTCGACAATATCTCCCGGCTCTGCTCCGCGGACGGCGATTGGGCCTGTCATAACATGTACGCCTTGGCCGCCGCCTGCACCGTTAGGAGCATCCATCGGGCCCGCGCCACGGCGATTGACGTTTTTCTGGGTTTTCGTCCAGTAGTAAATACTTTCAATACCGGGATCGCCCTTACCCAATCTCTCAAAGTCATCGCCAGCCTGGTGCGTCACACATTCGATTGTGACGAAATCGCCAGACTCAATCTCGACTATGGGCTTGAGATGCTTGCTAAAATATCCCCAATGTACTGTTTTGTCACTCGCAGGTATGTACCAGTGATTGGCTTTTCCAGGCTCCGAAATTTTTCCCGGCATTGGAACTTTACTGGGTACTAGTTCACCTTGTTGCGCGGACGCAATGTGAGGAAACCCAAGCGTCGACACTGCCGCCGCCGCCCCCCCAATCGCAGCCGCCCCCTTCAGAAAGTTACGGCGCCGCTCATTGGTCGGGGGAGCCAACTCATCCGGGGTTTGTTTCTTGTCACTTTCCATTTTTTCCTCATCATCATTGCTCTAGTGACATAGTATTTCACTGCTATGGCACATGATTGTGAACTGGTGCACGGCTGATATAGCAGTTTAGAATCGCGGTCAAGACGTTTTTGGCGTGTTTCGATTTTGTATTTTTAGGGGCCGGAGTATTTGTCTCAGTTCGGACCGTAGGCAGTTGCCATAGGACGGCCGTCTCACAATCGAAAATAACTATGTTATGGCCTCTAAATTGCAATTGACCTGCCGTAGAAAGGGGCGGTGCCAGGTTTGTAAGCGAGGAAGGGTGGCTATGTTATGACAATGAATACGGTGCAAAAAGTTTGCGTCCCGAGATGGCGTGGAAATTGCTGCGATGATGGGAGGCCTCGCAGTTTTTTTTCAGATGACGCCTTTTAGTGAAGGGCCGCTGGTAACCGGACATGACCTAAAAAATGACATGGGCGCTGTGGAATCGTAACTTAGAATCTGACCGAAAAAGATAGTTGGGTGATTCCAGCGGGTTGTGATTCAATCGGTGTACCACAACAAACGGAATCACGATGGCCTGGACTGAAATCACTCGGCGGCGATTTTGCCGGGATGGACTGCGCTACGCAAGCGATTTGATCGATGCGGAATGGGCGCTGATTGAGCCCGTCATGCCGACGCGCCAGCGGTGCGGCAGGCCCCGCTCGGTGCCGCTGCGGACGATCATGAACGCGATCCTGTATATGCTAACGACCGGCTGCCAATGGCGACAGATTCCAAGGGAATTTGCGCCTTTTACCACGGTTCAGTCCTATTTCTATCGCTTCTCGCGCGATGGCCCGCTAGGGCGGATCAATCATGCGCTAGTCATGATGGCGCGCGAACGGTCCGGGCGCGACCCCACCCCGACCGCAGGCGTGATCGATAGCCAATCGGTTAAAGCCACCGAAGCAGGTGGCCCGCGCGGCTTTGACGCAGGCAAGAAAATCAAAGGCCGCAAACGTCACATGATGACCGACACGCTCGGCCATCTGGCCGGGTTCGACGTTCATCCCGCTGATATTCAGGATCGCGATGGCGCCGTCCGGGTCATCAAGGCGATCCGCTCGCTGTATCCGTGGCTCCGACATCTCTTCGCAGACGGTGGCTATGCCGGTCCGAAGCTCAAAGGACACCTCCGCAAAATCGGGAACTGGACGGTCCAGATCATCAAACGCTCAGACACAGCAAAAGGTTTTGCGCTCCTCCCAAGGCGCTGGGTCGTTGAGCGAACCTTCGCCTGGCTCGGTCGCTGCCGCCGCCTCGCCACAGATTGCGAGGCGACCCTCGAGAGCGCCGCCGCATGGGTGTTGCTCGCCCATATCCGTCTGCTCACCCGGAAAATCGCCCGCCAATGATAGCCTCACTGTCATTCAGAGTCAGACTCTCAGAGGTGGTCGTGAATGACCCGATTGTCTGAGAGGCCACGCTGGCCACTGAACCGGAAGTGCTGATCGCTTTTTGCGAACCGCTGGAGGCTCATCTAGGCTCCACCGGCCTTGGAGCAGACTTGCTGTCGCAATGACAGCACCGGGGCAAGTAGTACGAGGCAGGACTTGCGGTAGAGCTTGTGGAAACGCGAGGTGTTCGGGGTCCGTTGTGGCCAAGCGGCAGGTTTGAAGGGCACCATCCTTAAGCCGACGATTGTCAGACGACGTATTTTATAACGGCATTATGTTAGGCATTGCGTGACCGGCTCATCGAGTAGATGACACATGATCCTTCATGAGCCGCGGGAGTGGCTCGAAGGTGTCCCGGCTACTGCGAGCGGAATGATGCACCGGGCCATGAGGTTTGCGCGCTGCGCTTGCCATCGCTGGTTTATCGACGGCTAGTTGAGCGACAACCGTTGCATTCATCGACCAGCCACTGACGCAGCGGGAGAAGGGGCCGATCGCCGCGGTAACATACTACCTCCGCTCGGCGGTCCAGATGGACGCAAAGTCCACGATGCATTCGGGCTTGGGTGCCAACCCCTTGAACGTCGGTCCAGAAAGTTATTGGCAGGCATGCAGTCTGTTCACCGTCGTCGTGTCAGGCAACCGCGCAGTGGGGACTAGAGTCTGATATTCTCAGATTGATGCATATCCTGAGTTTCTGAGATAGTTTTTGCATTCTTCTGGTTGGAAGGCG
>DAIDMG010000119.1 GCA_027449105.1 Acidiphilium sp.
GACGGTAAGATCTTCGTGTCCTCGATCGAAGAGGTGATTCGTATCCGGACCGGAGAAAAGGGCGAGGCAGCGATCTGATTTTTTGCATCGGCCACTGTTCGGTGGCCGGATGCTCCGTCTAAAGTATAAGCTACGTCGCTTGGTGCGGCGTTTCGGCATATTCAAGGGAGATACTCATGGCAAAGAAGCCCGCCGGCGGCGATGCGATTAGCAAGGCGATGGCGATGATAAAGGAGAACGGCGTGGAATACGTCGATCTCCGGTTTACTGATCCGCGTGGCAAATGGCAGCATACGGCGCAGCACGTATCGACGATGGACGAAGATGCGTTTCGTGATGGTATCATGTTCGACGGTTCTTCGATCGCCGGTTGGAAGGTAATCAACGAAAGCGACATGATCTTGATGCCGGATGCGGAAACTGCGGTGATGGATCCGTTCGCGGCGAAGCCGTCAATGATTCTGTTCTGCGATATATTGGAACCGTCAACGGGGTTGTCCTACTCACGAGATCCACGTTCGACAGCAAAGAAAGTCGAAGCCTATTTAAAGGCTTCTGGAATTGGGGACACCATTCTGATTGGTGCGGAGGCAGAATTCTTTGTTTTCGACTCAGTAAAGTTTGGGACGGGTGGAAATTACGGCACGTACCAAATCGACAGCATTGAAGGTCCGCAAGCCTCAATGAAGGACTATCCTGAAGGTAACATGGGCCATCGCCCTGCTGTGAAGGGGGGGTATTTTCCCGTGCCGCCGGTCGACTCGGAGAGTGACTTGCGTGCCGAGATGCTATCGACCATGGGTGAGATGGGACTGCCGATCGAGAAGCACCATCACGAGGTGGCTCAGTCGCAGCACGAGTTGGGGACAAAGTTCGGGCCGTTAACGAGAATGGCCGACCAGATGCAGATCTATAAGTACTGCGTCCACAACGTCGCCCATTCGTATGGGAAAACAGCTACCTTTATGCCAAAGCCAATATACGGCGATAACGGATCCGGAATGCACACGCACCAATCGATATGGAAGGGTGGGAAGCCGCTGTTCGCCGGCAATGGATATGCGGATCTTTCGGAAACGTGCCTGTATTATATCGGCGGTATTATCAAGCACGCGAAGGCCTTAAACGCCTTCACGAACCCGAGTACGAACAGCTACAAGCGGTTGATACCGGGTTTCGAGGCGCCGGTCTTGTTAGCCTATTCATCACGGAACCGTTCGGCATCTTGTCGCATTCCATACGCAGTAAGCCCGAAGGCCAAGCGGGTGGAGGTGCGTTTTCCCGATCCCACGGCGAACCCCTATTTGGCGTTTGCGGCAATGGCGATGGCAGGATTGGATGGCATCAAGAATAAAATTCATCCCGGCGATCCAATGGACAAAAACCTCTACGATTTGCCCCCGGAAGAATTGCAGGGAATTCCAACGGTATGCGGCTCGTTGCGTGAAGCACTCGATTCACTCGCCGCTGATCATGAATTCCTGATGGCCGGTGATGTATTCAGCAAGGACCAGATCGAGGCATACATCGAGCTAAAGTGGGAGGAGGTGTACAAATTCGAACACACTCCGCACCCGGTAGAATTCCAAATGTATTACTCCGCCTGATTTTCTATTGCAGAACCCATAAAGAAGCCGACCCAGCGCAAAGCCGGGCCGGCTTTTATGTGTGATGGCCGGGGAAAGCGATCAGAATGTCATCCTTGCGGGTCCGGCGATGTCGGCTGATTTGCACAACCTCCATCCATGATCTCGTCACTTCTCTTCACGACCGCGTTAACTTTTGCAAGGAATGTGCTGTGAATGGCTGAAATGTTCAGTGTGTGATGAGAGGCGGCAACCAACACCTTACTCAGACGTTAGTATTTTTGCACGGAAAAACATTTTCCAGGTTTGGTACTTGCCGGCGAAAAGATATGAGCTCTACGAGAATATCTCGGTACTTGTGACGCCATAAACATCGTCCACGGCTCACCCCATCGGTGTGAGGGCGGCAACGGCCGAGCCTAGGAGCATTGGGTTGCCGAGCGCCAGGACGGATCCGTCGCCGCCGAATTTAAGCGGTGAGCCTTGCCAGTCTGTTATATTACCGCCTGCGGCCTCGATAATTGGAATTAATGCAGCCCAGTCCCAGGGTTTCATGTCGGCTTCGGCAATCACGTCAATGAAGCCAAGGGCAAGCAGGCCGTAGGCATAGGCGTCGCCTCCATACGTCGTTCTGCGGCAGCGGGCTGCGAGATTCCGGAAACGCTGTTGCTGAGGGGCATCAAACATGTCTGGTGAGGTACAGGAGAGTTCGGCTTCTGCGAGCGTCTCGATGTGGCGGGTTCGTACGACGCTGGTGTGGCCGGGTCCGTTGAAACGGAGTGTTCCATTGCTGGCAAGCCAGCGCTCTCTGGATATCGGCTGATCAATCAGACCGAGTACCGGCACTCCATGATCAAGAAGAGCAATCAGCGTCGTGAAGATCGGTCTTCCTGTTATGAACGCGCGAGTGCCGTCGATCGGGTCGATGATCCAGACAAAGCGCCCGGCAGCGACTCCGCCAAGCTCTTCGCCAATGATTGCATGGTCCGGGAAGTGGGTGCGCAAGACGTCGCGTATTGCGGTTTCAGCGCCGTGATCAGCTCGTGTGACCGGGCTTTTGTCGTGTTTCGTCTCCACGTCGAAGCGTGACCGGAAATATTGGCGGATAACAGCACCAGCAGCATCGGCCGCAGCCTCAGCGGCAGCCGTTTCTGGTCTCACGGCAGTTTTACTGGAGTCGCGGACTGAGCATTCAGATAGGCAATGACATCAGCGCGAATTTGATTGTTCTTGATGCCGGAGTATCCCATCCGCGTGCCTGGGACGTACTTCGTCGGAGCATAAAGCCACTCGTTCAATTTGTGAGGCGTCCATCGACCATGCGCCTGCATTTTGGCTGCATCCGAGAAATGGTAGCCCTCGTGTGCGAACATGGGCGCGCCCACAACACCATAAAGGTTGGGCCCGACACCATTTGCTCCTGCTTTAGCAATCGTGTGGCAAGCCGAGCATTGCTGTTCAAAGAAGTTCTGGCCTTTGTGCAAGTCGGCATTTGCATATAATGCACTCAGTGATGGTGCCTTGGCACCCTCTTTGGTGGCCAGAGTTGGGGCCGCACGGGGCTCGGTCGCTGGTCCGGGCTTTGGCAATGAAATCGGGTGAGCCGACAGCGTTCGCAGGTATGCGATCACGTTGGCACGCTGTTGGTTGTTCTTAATTCCAGGGTAACTCATTCTTGTGCCAGGGGCGAATTTCTGCGGATCGAACAGCCACTCGTTCATCTTCTGGTATGTCCAGTCTCCGCTTGCCACCCTCTTGGCAGCGGTCGAAAATTGATAACCCACTCGGGAAAACATCGGTGAGCCCATAACACCGTACACGTTTGGCCCGACCCCGGCGGCGCCTCCCCGGTTGGCGGAATGGCACGCCGAGCATTGCTGCTGGAAAAATGCCTGGCCGGCTTTCAGATCGGCCTTGATAATGAAGTTATTAAGCGGTGGAAGGGCACCGGAAGCTGTTGTTGTTACCTCTGCGGTTGCAGATGCGAGGATAGGCTTTTTAGATCCCGGTCGGCTGACGATGGCGCCAGCAACATGATACGCAATCCAAAGCACCAATCCGGCGAACAACACCCCGCCTGCGAGCTTGTTGAAAAACAACACATCGCGAGGCTTGTCTGCCTTATTGTCGGGTCGCGTCATCATTTTTGCCCCTTCCTCCCACCAGCTTGCTTTTGACGTGGGAATGTATAGCGGTTTAGGGAACCGCGACAAGCAAGTCCCTGTGTGACGCTCGTCGGAAAGCGAGCGGAAGGAGGTTCGCCATTTCGCCTGATTTCGCGCAACGCCCAATCGTGCTGATTCCGGCCCGGTTGGGTTCGACAAGGTTGCCCGGGAAGCCGCTGGCGTTGATTGCGGGGACGCCGATGATCGTTCATGTGATGCGCCGGGCTGAAGCCGCCGGGATCGGTCCGGTGGTCGTTGCGTGTGGAGACGCTGTTATTGCGGACGTCGTTCACGCGGCCGGCGGGCAGGCTGTTCTTACTGACCCTGCGTTGCCGAGCGGGTCTGACCGGATTCATGACGCTCTTACGCAAATTGATCCCGCGGGATACCATCAGGTGGTGATCAATCTGCAAGGCGATTTACCCTTGTTAAATCCTGCCTCTCTTTCCGCGGTTCTTGCGGTACTTGAGGATCGACAATTTGACATCGCCACCTTGGTTGCATTGATAAATAGTGACGCTGAGGCTGGAGCGGAATCAGTCGTGAAGGTGGCCTGCGATTTTGGACAAGGCACGATTGCGTCTGCTCGCGTTGCTCCAGCGCTATATTTTTCTCGGCGGCCAATTCCGTGGGGTGAAGGACCCTTTTGGCATCATGTGGGAATATATGCTTTTCGGCGCCACGCCCTGGATCGTTTCGTTGCTGCGACGCCCACTCCACTTGAGCGTCGTGAGTCGCTTGAGCAGTTGCGGGCGCTGGAGATCGGACTACGGATCGGCTGTGCGCGGATTCAGCAAGCGCCGTTTGGTGTTGATACCCCGGAGGATCTCGATCATGTGCGGCGGGAAATATCCCTTACGTTGGAACGATCGGCTCAGGAACAGTCATGATTGATGATTTTCCCGCTGGCCCAATTGCCTTCCAGGGGGCTCCCGGTGCCTATTCCGATCTTGCTTGCCGGACCGCATTTCCGGACCGTGAAACCATGCCGTGCCCGACTTTCGAGGCTGCGATCGAATCGGTTCGGGACGGCGTGGCTGCGCTTGCTATGTTGCCGACTGAAAATTCTCTGGCCGGACGGGTGCCAGATATGCACGCGCTACTCCCTGAATCGGGTTTGGCTATTGTTGGCGAGCATTTCCAGCGAGTCCAGCATTGTCTCCTTGGGCCTAAAGGTGCCACGGCTGCACGCATTAAACGCGTTCACTCGCACGCTGTCGCCCTCGGGCAAGTGCGTGCTCTGATTCACGAAATGGGCGCGCAATCGGTGATCCAAGCCGACACGGCAGGTGCGGCCGCGCTTGTCGCGCTTTGGAACAATCCTGAAGATGCGGCGGTCGCTTCAGCGCTCGCTGCCGAAATTTACGGCTTGGACATTCTCCGCCCCGATGTCGAGGATGCACCGCACAACACGACAAGATTCTATGTGATGGCGCGGATACCGCGTGTCATGCCGACCGATCGCCCGAACTTGATCACCAGTTTTGTGTTTCGTGTCCGAAACGTACCCGCGGCGCTTTACAAGGCGCTTGGGGGGTTCGCGACCAACGGCGTAAACCTGACTCGACTTGAAAGCTACATGATTGGGGGGCATTTCGCGGCGACCCAGTTTCTGGTTGAGATCGAAGGCCATCCGGAAACTAAGGCGGTGCGCTTAGCACTTGAGGAGCTGGATTTTTTCTCGCGCGAGATTCGTATCTTGGGCGTCTATCCCGCCGCGGAATTCCGCTTAGCGCAACATGTGGCAGCGGTTGATGCCGATTAACGCCGGAGAGTGTAAACAAATTGACGAAACCGCACCTTATGCGGGGAGCGATCTACCGGGAGCAGGGGGGCGCATTTGAGTCCCCCATGGCGCACGTGAAATCAGGAGCGTCAAAAAGCATTCGCGGCCGCATGATTTGAGCTGATAGCATCCTTCTTTTCAATTTCGTGCTAATCGCAAGACAGTGGCAGCTTGGCGAGAGTCGGAGATGACCTCGATACCGCCCCGGCATTGGTGATGATGGAGAGGTGTATTCGGCGCATGCCCCCTTTTTTCTGACCAGCGATGCGGCAATTGACGCGGGTGCGGCGTACGGCCTAAACCCCGACCGGGTGGCGGACGTAGCTCAGCTGGTAGAGCGCCAGGTTGTGGTCCTGGATGTCGTGGGTTCGAGCCCCATCGTTCGCCCCAAAGCCATTTTCGGGAACTGCTTATGCATACCCTCGGATTGATCCTTGCCGGCGGCGGGGGAAGGCGGTTCGGAGGCGTTGACAAGGCGTTTCTCCCGCTGCGTGGCCGTACCACGATGTCCCTCTTGATCGAGTCTCTGAGACCACAGACTGCTTCCTTAGCGATTAGTGCCAACGGCAATCCGCAACGGTTTTCAGCGTTCGGGCTGGATGTGCTAAGTGATGGCGACCATGAGGGAAAAGGGCCCCTTGCTGGACTTGCAGCTGGTCTTGAATGGGCGGCGGCACAGGACGCGGATGCCCTGCTTACAGTACCAGTGGATACGCCGTTGGTTCCCCCCGATTTGGTTGGCCGCCTCGAGCGCCCGCCTGCCGTCGCTTTCGCTGCCAACCGCACACATCATCTGGTCGCCCTGTGGCCCCTTTCCTGCCGCTTCGATCTGGCAGAATTTCTCTGTGGTCCCGGCCCCTACAGGGTAGGTGATTTCGGCGCGAAGATCCACATGCGGGCTGTACATTTTCCGGCAACCTCGAAGTATTTCCTTAACATTAACACGCCGTCCGATCTTGCGGCTGTGACCCGTGGAACGTGGGACGGTACGCCGTGAATACCGCCCTTGCAGTGGATATCCTCTATGCCGTTGTCGCCTTGTTCGTGATCCTTGATCCAGTCGGAACCGCGATCATATTTGCCGCATTAACTGCAGGAGATGATGCGTCCAAACGCCGGTCCATTGCGCGTCGTGCTTCGGTCATCAGCTTCCTGGTTTTGCTGATTTTCGGTTTGGCAGGTGGGGCATTTCTCCGCGTTCTCGGGATCGGGATCCCGGCCCTGCAGATTGCTGGCGGCGCCCTGTTGTTTCTGTCCGCGAAGGACATGGTAACTGCTAAAGGTGAATTGCGCGGGAGTGAGCAAGCACGCCTTGCTGCCAGCATGCACACCGATGACATCAGTGTTTTTCCGCTTGCTATTCCGCTGATTGCAGGCCCCGGTGGCATGACCACGATGGTGTTGCTGCATGCCCGCACGCATGGGGATCCGCTGGCGGTCGTGATGGTCGTTATCGCTCTGGGTCTTGTTATCGTAACAACATTCGTGGCGATGCTTGTAGCGAGACCCTTGGCGAAGCTGATGGGAGAGACCGGATCAAGTGTTGTCGGCCGCGTTCTAGGTATCGTCGTTGCAGCCTTGGCAGCGCAATTCGTGATCGAAGGAGTACGCTCGGCTTTCAGTATTTGATTGCGGAACCATTAATTTCACGTAGATGATAAATAGATGTAATTGGACACCTATGAGGCGCTCATCCGTGACCCTGCGTGGACTTAACGAGATGTTTCCGGACGAGGGCGCTGCGCGTGCCTGTTTTGAGAAGGTGCGTTGGCCGCACGGCCCTGAATGTTATCATTGTGGCACAGCTGGTGAAGCGGCGTACATGTCGAAGACGAAGTTCTGGCATTGCAAGTCTTGCAAGAAGCAATTCAGTGTTGCGGCTGGTGTGCCGATGCACCGGACGCATGTGCCGCTGCTGACATGGGCGCATGCGATTTACCTGATCGTGTCCTCGTCGAAGGGTATCCCGGCTATGAAGTGGGCACTATCGAGTTAGCTCAACCGCCACCAGATCTGGTAGCGGCCTTGCTTTCGACATCCGAGCCGCTGTTGGCT
>DAIDMG010000120.1 GCA_027449105.1 Acidiphilium sp.
GAAATTGTAATGGCATTTTGGACGCGAACCCTGCGACGAAATGGCCATGTGGCCAACACTCAAGAAAATACTTGCCGAACAGAAGGCCATTATTAATCCTAGTTTGAGGATACAAGCGGTCAGCCTAATACAGTATTGGCGTGGCGTATGGTACTTGATCCCTACGAACTGGAGTCATAAGGAGTTCTTTGGAATAAGTGGCGTGGCGCGCTTAGACTACGCGGCATAGTGGTAAAAGCATTCCTGGGCTGCCAATAGGGATGGAAACGGGAGTGGTGATGCGTGAGGTGAAGCAGGCCAGCTCAGTCTGGCTACTGCAGGTTTTTGGTTTGCTGGTGGCCGCGTCGGCGATGTCGCTTGGTAGCGGGCATGCTGCTACCTTGGTCCGGAATGGTGTCGGGTACCCCGTGCATGCTCCGATGCCTTGGGAGTGGTGGCTTCAGCCAGCGGGTAGTCCAATCGAAAGGAGTATCGATTGGCTACTGCGCTATGTCCTCTGGATTATGGCGGGCGTCGTCGGCCTTGTGGGGGTGCTGATCGGCATTATTATCCACCGCTTTCGGGCGTCTATGAATCCTGTGCCGTCCGCAACTACTCATAACACCGTAATTGAGATCGCCTGGACGCTGGTTCCAGCCATACTGCTAATAGTCATATTCGTGCCATCTCTGCACCTGATCTATCAGCAATCCGACTACAGCAAGCCATACATGACAGTGCGAGTGATTGGGCATCAATGGTACTGGGAGTATAATTACATTGATGCGAAGGGCGTAGATTTTACCTCCTATGCTGTGCCACCGGACAAGCTGAAGCCGGGGCAGATCCGTCAGCTGTCTGTTGATCATCCGTTAGTCTTGCCCGCGGGAAAAAAGATCATCTTTCAGATTACGAGTGCGGATGTGCTGCACAGCTTCTTTATTCCTTCACTCGGCGTGCAGCGTTATGCCATTCCGGGCCAGTACTGGAGGCAGTGGACGAAAATCGTGTCCCCTGGAGTCTATTATGGGGAGTGCAACCAAATTTGCGGGATGCACCATGACGACATGCCGATCGAGATCGTGGCGCTTCCAGTGACCCAGTTCAAGGCTTGGTTGGCGAAGGCCGAAATTGATGCTGCACATGGTAATGTGCCGGACGTGCATGCGTATGAAATGGCGGCTGAACGAGCGGTAGCTCACCAAGAAGCGCCACATTAGTATGCTCACGTGGTGGCTGCGCTGACACGTTATTGAGGAGAGCTTGACGATGTCTTCGACAACAGTGCCCGAACACAAGTTTCACGCCCATGGCAGCAGTCATCGCGGTTTTGTTCGTCGCTGGCTGATGAGCACCAATCATAAGGATATTGGTACTCTTTACATAACTTGGGCCATGATCGGCGCGTTGGAGGGGGGCGCGTTGTCAATGATCATGCGTGCACAGTTGATGTATCCGAATAACACCTTAATTACTTCGGGACAGACGTGGAACGCAATCATTACTGCACACGGTCTGCTCATGATCTTTTTTTTCGTAATGCCAGCGTTGATCGGAGGATTCGGCAATTGGTTTGTGCCGATGATGATCGGTGCTCCTGACATGGCGTTTCCACGGCTCAATAACATGAGCTTCTGGTTCTTGGTAATGGGGTTCATCTTCGTCAATCTTGGCCTATTGGTAGGACAGGGCTCCGGAGTGGGATGGACTCTATATCCGCCGCTTGCGAACAGCACTTATCAACCCGGCCCAGCAGTCGATTTTACACTTTTTTCTTTACATCTAGCAGGTATCTCGTCGTTACTCGGGGCTATCAACTTTATCGCGACCATATTGAATATGCGGGCTCCTGGTATGGGAATGCACAAGATGCCACTGTTCGTATGGTCAATTCTCGTAACGGCCTTTCTTTTGCTTTTGGCCATTCCCGTATTGGCTGGCGCGATCACGATGCTGATCATGGACCGCAATTTTGGTACATCTTTCTTCGAACCCGGCGGCGGCGGCGATCCTGTGTTGTTTCAACATCTGTTCTGGTTCTTCGGCCATCCAGAAGTCTATATTATGATTCTGCCCGCGTTCGGCATAATTAGTCATGTCGTCTCAACCTTCTCGAAAAAGCCTATATTCGGCTACCTGGGCATGGTCTACGCGATGGTGGCGATTGGCTTCGTTGGGTTCGTTGTCTGGGCGCACCATATGTTTGTGTCTGGCATTTCGATGGATTCGAAAGTTTACTTCGAGGCCGCAACTTTGGTGATCGCGGTGCCAACCGGTGTAAAGGTCTTTTCATGGCTTGCGACCATGTGGGGTGGGTCGGTCGAACTGAAAACACCGATGCTTTGGGCCCTGGGCTTCATCTTTATGTTCGTGATCGGTGGCGCAACGGGAGTCGTGCTGGCTAATGCTGGCCTAGATACGGAGCTGCACAATACGTATTTCGTTATTGCGCACTTTCACTACGTTCTATCGATGGGTTCAGTGTTCGCGATCTTCGCGGGTTTTTTCTACTGGATCGGCAAGATGTATGGTCGTCCTTATCCAGAAGCTCTGGGCAAACTCCATTTCTGGACGTTTTTCATAGGCGTCAATCTAACGTTCTTTCCCCAACATTTTCTTGGCCTTGCTGGAATGCCACGACGCTATCCGGACTATCCGACGGCATTTGCAGGATGGAATTATGTTTCATCAGTGGGGGCGATGATCTCCGGACTCTCAACTTTGATTTTTGTTTACATACTGTTCTCGATATTCACGTCTAAGGAGCGGTTGCCCGATAATTACTGGGGTGAGGGTGCGAATACGCTCGAGTGGACTGTTCCATCACCAGCACCGCATCATACTTTCGAAGATGTTCCGGTTATCCGATGATCGGCGTCATAAAAAATTTGGCTTTAGCAAGCAGGATGGCGGAACAATATGAGTAGCACCACAGGCTCTTCCGCGCATAGACAGATGTCGGTACCGTTAGGTGCCGACGGCGTGGTCGTTGATGAGGCGCTTTTGAGGGGCGCAGCGCGTGACTGGCTCGCTCTCCTTAAACCAGGAGTGATGTCACTCGTGGTCTTCTCCGGAGCGGTTGGTTTGTTAGTGGCTCCAGTTCCTGTCAAACCGATTCTTGCCATCGCAGTTATTCTTAGCATAGCTGCAGGGGCTGGCGCCGCGGGCGCAATCAATATGTGGTACGATCGGGATATAGACGCGCTAATGGCGCGTACTTCTAAGCGACCGATCCCATCTGGTCGGATTTCTGCAGGCGGCGCACTCGGCTTCGGTATATCTTTGGCGATGCTGTCAGTGGTGGTTCTGTGGCTGGCAAGTAATGCCCTCGCGGCCGCTATTCTTGCGGTATCGATTGGCTTTTACGTGTTTGTTTATACCATGTGGCTGAAACGTCGAACGCCGCATAACATAGTTATTGGCGGAGCAGCCGGGGCATTCCCACCGGTCATCGGCTGGGTAGCAGCGACCGGTTCTGTGTCGACGCTACCATTGCTGCTGTTCGCGATTGTGTTCTTGTGGACGCCGCCGCATTTCTGGGCGTTGTCGCTATTCACGTCGAACGACTATGAGCGAGCTGGGGTTCCGATGCTACCTGTCGTAAAAGGTGCACGTCGAACCCGGGAGTCGGTGCTTTTCTATACGCTTTGGTTGCTCCCGGTTTCGTTGTTGCCCTATATCCTTGGGTTGGCAGGGCCGGTATACGGTGGCGGGGCTTTGGCGCTTGGCCTCATGTTTGTTTGGTACGCCCTACGGGTGCTTTATGACCATCAGGATATTGATGGGGTAAGTCTGACTCGAGATGTGCCAGCCAAGGCGGCATTTAGATACTCATTGCTCTATCTGTTCGTACTATTTTCTGGGCTTGTTCTGGATCACTGGTGGGGTGCTTTGTTGGGATGATGGCTAAAATTGATTCCAAAGCGACCAGTGAGTGGTCGGCAGATATGCACGCTGAGTTCCGCCGCAGGCGGCGCGGGCGGAATCGTGCTATGCTGATTTTTCTGATGGCGCTGTGCGCGCTTATTTACGCGGTTGCTGTGGTGAAACTGTTTGAGGCGGGAAAAATGTGGTGATGGCCAGGTTTGTACGCAAATCCAGACAACTTGGGCTGATGTTGGAGCAGTTAGTATGACCGACGATACGCACGCCGCCGAAAACCAAGTGGTCGGGCATGTGCCGCATCCTTATCATCTTGTTGAGCCAAGTCTTTGGCCCTTATTTGGTGCGATTTCGGCGATTCTCATTGCTACGGGTATTATTTTTGTTGCCCATTACAATGATTACGTATTCCTCGTCTTGGGAGTCCTTGGCGCTTTCTCAACAATGTATGTTTGGTGGCGCGATGTTATCGCGGAATCTCGTACGCCCGGGCTCCACAAACTCGTTACGCAGATTGGCCTGCGTTACGGGATGGCGTTGTTTATATCTTCGGAGGTGATGTTCTTCGTATCGTTCTTTTGGGCTTATTTCAACTTCTTCTTTTATCCATCCCATATGGGTTACATGCATGCGGCCGTCTGGCCGCCGGAGCATATAACGACTATTGATCCATTTGCGGTGCCGTTATTCAACACGATGGTTTTGCTGCTATCCGGGACCACCATAACCTGGGCGCATCATGCTCTCATCGAGGATGATCGGCGTGGTTTGATTCAAGGGCTTGGTTGCACGATCATTCTCGGAATTGCTTTTCTTTGCGGGCAAACCTACGAGTACACGCATTCTCCTTTTAACTTCTATCATGGTGGCATCTTTCCGTCGGTGTTCTTTATCGCGACCGGCTTCCATGGGTTCCACGTGATCGTCGGGACGAGCTTTTTAACGGTCAATTTCTTTCGTGCATTGAAGGGCCAATTCTCTCCGAAGCGGCATTTCGGCTTCGAGGCAGCTGCTTGGTACTGGCATTTCGTGGATGTCGTTTGGCTCTTCTTGTTCGTTTGTATTTACTACCTCGGACGTAGCGCCGTTACTGCCGCTTGAGGTGTTGGCTGACGCGCACCATGGTGGGACGGTGGCGGCGAGTAGTCGGCATGGGTGGCCTCAGTGTCGTACTGTTTTCGCTGTTTGTTGTACTCGGAATTTGGCAGATCCATCGGTATCATTACAAACTCCGAGTGGCTGATACGATTCGTCGTGCTCAGTTGGCGAAACCGGTACCGATGCCGCCAAATCCAACTCCATTTCAGAAGGTTTCGATTATGGGCCGATGGATGGCCGATCGGGCAGCATTCTATGGCGATCAGATTCGCAATACACCTGTGGGGCCGGTTCGTGGCGCCCAATTGATCATGCCATTTCGACGTGCCAATGGCCACATTGTCATGGTTGATCTTGGTTGGGTGAAAGGCACCGTACCTTACGCTGTGCCAGTGCCGGTCGGTGAGACGGAGGTTTCTGGCTACGTCCAGCGCTTTAAAGGCGTGCCATTCTTTCATGCTGAAGACAATCCACATGCGCATGTATTTTATACGCTTGACCCCATAAAGATCGGCAAAGCACTAGGATTGGGTGATGTCGCGGATTTTACGCTGGTCATGATTGGGCCAAAGCCATTAGCAGGTGGGCCCATACCCGCTAGATCGCTGCCACATCCACCGAACAACTCGCGGCAATACTATCTAACGTGGTTTGGGCTTGCGATCGTCGTGGTCTTTGAATTCATCTTTTATGCACGTAAACAGTTGGGTGACGACGAATGATTGATGCCTACTCGCAGCTCACGGTGCTTTTCCGCCGTATCGCGATTGTCGACGAAGCAAAGGCAATACTGGGTTGGGATGAGGCGACAGTTATGCCCGATGGAGGTGCGCCAGATCGGGCAGAGCAATTAGCAACTCTATCTGGGTTAGCTCATGACCTTTTGACCACCCCGGAAATAGCGGATCTTCTGGATGCGGCGGAAGCGGCGCCGCCGGCAGACGCGTTTGAAAGTCGAAATTTATACCTAATGCGCCGCGCGCACCGGCAAGCCACAACGTTGCCGCGGGACTTGGTGGAGGCGTTTGTACGACAATCGTCAGCCTGCGAAAAGAAGTGGCGGGAAGCGAAAAGTACGGCAGAGTTCAGAGTTGTGGCACCCTCATTTAGCGCTTTGATTACGCTTGTTCGTGAATATGCGCAGGCTTTAGGCGGCGCGTTTAATGTTGCCCCCTATGATGCACTGGTGGACCAATACCAACCGGGGATAAGCTCGGCTGACATCATGCCTGTGTTTGCTCGGTTTGAGACTTTTCTGCGGGATGCTCTCCCTCGCGCCGAAGAGCTTCAACGGCAGGCGAGTGACGCTATGCGGGTCGGTGTGCCACCGTTCCCTGAGGTGGCGCAGGAGGCGATTTGTCGACGGTTAGCGGCTCAGGCCGGACTCGATTTCCATTCGGCTCGATTGGATCGGGCGGCGCACCCGTTTTGTGGGGGTACACCCGGCGATATTCGGATTACAACGCGGTATGACGAGACCGACCTCTGCTCCGCTTTAATGAGCGTCTTACATGAGACTGGCCACGCATTGTATGAGGCCGGCCTTCCACGGGAACATGCGCGTCAACCGGTCGGTTTGGCGGCAGGAATGGCTGTACATGAAAGCCAGTCCTTGATTATTGAGATGCAAGCGGCGCGTTCTGATGCGTACCTCGGATACATTGGCCCGATTTTAGCAAAGGCATTCAACCAAGAACCTGCCGAGTTTGCGATGGATCGGCTTGCTGGACGGCTTCGCCGCGTGGAGCGTAGCTTCGTCCGAGTTGAAGCTGACGAACTGACATACCCAGCGCATGTGATTTTGCGGTCTCGACTGGAACGCGCAATAATTGAAGGTAACCTTTCTGCCTGCGACGTGCCAACTGCCTGGAACGACGGGTTGCGCGGCCTTCTTGATGTTGTTCCGCCAGATGATACGCGTGGCTGTCTTCAGGACATCCATTGGTACACCGGCTTGTTTGGCTATTTCCCATCCTATACTCTTGGTGCGATGGCAGCGGCACAATTGATGGCCGCGGCACGCCGAGCAGAGCCAACACTCGACGACGCATTGGCGCGCGGCGATTTCGCGCTGCTTCTGGACTGGTTGCGGAGAAACGTACACCGGTATGGCTCGCGGTTTGGCTTCAATGATTTGCTTACGTTGGCTACTGGCTCCAAATTGGATCCGACGGATTTTGAGACGCATCTCACTAAGCGATACCTTAGCTGAAGGAGTTAGCCCATTGACGTTCGAGCAGATCAGAATTTTCGTGGCCGTTGCCGAACGTGAACACGTGACCCGAGCTGCGGAGGTGTTATCCCTGACACAATCGGCGGCGTCGGCCGCGATAGCTGCACTGGAACGCGAGTTTGGCGTCAAGCTGTTTCATCGGGTTGGTAGAGGTATCGTGCTGACAGAGGCGGGCAGGCTGTTTCTCGAAGAAGCGCGGGCCATCTTAGGTCGGGCAGAGCTGGCCACGCGGATGATGCGGGAAGTTTCAGGTCTGTCGCGCGGGCGCCTTTCGATTATGGCAAGTCAGACGATCGCAAATCATTTTCTGCCGCTTTACCTCGTGGCATTTCGACGGGCGTATCCT
>DAIDMG010000121.1 GCA_027449105.1 Acidiphilium sp.
TGCTAGCAATCTCAGCATAGCGCTTCAGTAAGTCAGCCGCATCTCTAGCGTTAATTGCCGCCCGCTTCAGTCTATGACTTCTGTTTGCATGCTCTTCAGCTTTTTCATGGGCTATATGCTCGCGCCATGCTTTGCTCTCGATGCATTGTAGCGTTTCAATAATGAAGGAAAAGTCTGGTGTATCATGCCAACAAACGTCGTTGCGCATTCTCCCGTCAATGCGTTGCATATTTTTTTGGTCATCCGCAAACGCAGCATCCCGGTAAATCGTTTCCCATACATTCGATAAAGTCTTATCGAGCGCTGCGATGGCAGTTTTCCTTACCAGCAACCAGTCAAACACCTCGCCTATGCCGTTTTCTATGTGCGCATCGCCCGTATAGCGCGGTCCAGCATCGGCAGAAAGAATGGTAGCTTGATGCTTAAGCCAAATTTCAAAAGGTTGTAATTTGCCCGGCTGGTACTGACTCAGAAGTATACGAAGGTGCCCATCGAGTGTTGATGAGAAATCTGCTGCATCGTAATAGTTGAGTGAACCCGTCCATTGGTTACCATTCTTGAAGGGCTGTTGCTCAAAGAAGTGCTGCAACTCCTCATATTGAACAGAATCAGGACAGGGGTTTTCAGACATCTTCTTGCGATAGATATAGATGGCTGGTCTACTTGCTCCACGTCGACGAGCATTCCAAGCTCGATGAAATTCGTATTCGCTGCCGGAAAGAAAAGGCTTCCCGTCATTTTTTCTGAAAGCGTTCGTTGGCAAAGCTGTGCCAATTTTACACTGGAAAATGCCTATGAAAACTTCGCAATCCTCCGGTAATGCAAGGTGCCTATTCACAGATTCTTGTGGTGTAGCCAGCGCCTCAAGTGGAACACCTGCACCCCAATCCCATGCCACAATCTCAACTCGGGCAAATGACGATACAAGCGGGTCGATGTTCAAGTGTGATGTAATCTCGTGCACAATAGCTCGTTCTACTTCGCAATCGCTTGGAGATGATAAGAAAATCCGGAAAGTGAACATATACGTGCCATCTAGCAGCTAACGTCTTGTAGCTTATAGGATGAACAAAATCATTTCTAGTTCGTCCGTCATCCGAATCGTTATGGCCTGAACCTCACGCCGACCTTAGTGACCCGTCCGGATCAAGCGGGGACGCCCTTCTGAAACCGCTGCCGCTTCCTGTAGGAGGAGGCATCCATTCCATCTGCGATTGTTATCGGAGAGTAGAAACTCATGGGGTCGGGGCTCAATTACTGGGGCTTCACCCGTATAATGAGCAAGACGAGGAACACCAGGGCGCCATCGTCCTACCCCCTAGTATGCTCTTTACCTCCAGTGACAGGTATGAAACCAGAAGCCGACATCCATAAGGGTAGCATTTGCGCTAGCCCTCATGACGCATGTCCCCCGTCTAATCGCCCGACAGAAAGGTCTTGTTGGGAGCTGTCATTCTGAACAGTTTCGATTTCCGCTTGTTCTTCCATTTGCGAATCCGATTGTGGATCAGGTCGTTCAGCGTGGTACCGAAGCGCTTGATAAGCGGGCTGGGTGTGGTGCCTTCCACCTCTGAAGCCTTGAACCGTCCATCGACGATTGTTGAAAGCAGCACCGTGAAACGCCAAAGGTCTACGGGATCGGTGGCCGTACGCATCTGTGCGGCCCAGTGGCGAGACCACTGATGGTGTTCCATTGCATATTTGGCACCCTGATACGCCTGCTGCAGAAACCCGTGCTCATCTTTCAGCATGTCGACGGTCTCGACGGCCCAAGATTCGTCCGTTGAAAAACCTGCCACCATGACAGCGCGGGCGCGGTGCACTGGCTCCAGGCGTTGTCGACGATCAACGACGTAGTCGCGAAGGACGTCGAGGCGTTTAGCCCTGATGGCCGCCAAGACCTCCATGGCAAGGTCGTGGTCGTTGCTGATTCCGTCCAAACGACCGAAGCGCAATGCTTTCATTTCTTCGCTGTCCGCAGTATTCCATGCCGTGACAGCATCGAGACCGATCTGGTCTCGGCCGAACGTGACACGTACGAGAGGGGAACTGGTCCTCAGCCGCTCGAATAGAATCAGGCTTGCCGCGGCATTTCTATTAGAAATAGCCACGGCGACGAAAGAAGCGATGTTATGGACATTGTTAAGTTCCCTGTTGTCCATTTTCATAAATAACGCATGCCAGGAATCGATAAGTGCTGGCGCCACCTTGTCGATCTCCGCAATAAGGCCCACTGTGACAGGCGGGATGATAAGCTGCGCGCCGGCTTTGGTCAGATCGCGCTCGAATCGGTCAGCCACCTCCTGGTTCCGCTTTTGGCGCTCGTACCAGGCGTCACCGGTTTCGGCGAGCCTCTGGAACTGCGCTTGAAGAGTTCCTTCTTCCGTCGGCTTTTCCGATACCTTGAAGAACACTGACAAATACCGTCCTTCGAAGGTCTGCTCAATGTCCGGCAGATTGCCCGTGGTCTGAAATTCGGCGGCCCTGTGAATGGCCGTAGTAAGACGGTCGGCAATCGCCAGTGCGGCGCCAGACCCGAGCCGTTCGGCGAGGCTTTCATATGCGGAAAATGCTATCCGATCGAGGCACGCCTCGAGTGTGATCATTCCCTGCTCCGCGGCCAACACCAGCGCCTCTGATCCATGGAATATTTCAACCTTATTTGACACAACGTCGAGCTGCGCGGCGCTCCAGCCAGATTTCACAAATCCCGCGAGAAGGACGGGATCGGCCGTTGCATGGATAAGGGACAGCGCTGACAGGCGGACGTGTGCATCTTGCGAGCTCAGAAGGCCGGACACCAAATCCTTGGAACGCACAGTTAATGGCGTCCGCGAAAACTCTGCAAAGCAGAAGATGCGGAATTGCGCGACGGAGTTGCCTTCCTGCACCGCCTTGTCGAGCGCCTGCTCCAACTTGTTCGCGGCTACCGGCTGAAAGAGGTAGCAAAGGTCCGTGAGGATGGTCTTGTCCTTCGGATGATTGACTAGCGCATCGAACTGGGCGTCGCCGGTCATGTGGGGAAACGCCAGACTAAGGGCATATTGAGCTGCGACCCAGGCTTCATTGTTCGTATCCTCGCCTGCATCTAGTGCCGCTTGGGCAATCTCGTGCGCCTTCTCCACATAGGGTGTCGCGATGCGATCTTCCAAGCCGACGGTATGGTGTTCTAGCATCAAGATGGCTTGGCGAAAATCCTGCTGTGTCCGTGTCAATGCCTGGTCCGCCAAGGCTCTCAGGACCTCGACCGCCACCTCGGGGCGGAATCGGGCGAGCCCAGGTTGCGCATCCGTAAAAAAGTAATCATTTGCTGTGCCCCCCATAAATGTGCGCAGTTCGGCAGGATCAATCACCCTATAGTTACTGGCCGTCTTGTCGATGTTCTCCGGCGCTACCGACGCGGGATCGCAGGGATCTGTGGCGCAATAGTCCTCAATTCGCCGCCAGCCCTTTATGTGCTCACGGTCTTTCGTCAACTCTTCGGCAATCTGTTCGGCTTCTTGGGCGTCACTACTGTCACCGGTGGCGCGTAGAACATAGACCAACGCCCACCGACCAGTGTTCGATATGCCGATTTGGCGCAGTTGGTTTCCTGCTTCTCGCAACGCATCCTTTGTGACAGCCCAGTCAGCCAAGTTGAAATGCAAGAGATCGTCAAAGTCGTCATGATGATTGCGATAGCCGCCGTTGAGCGATGCCGCGAAACACCAATTCCTCAAACTCTCGGCGAACGACGCGAGAGGTCGTCCAGCCAGGGCCAGGAAAGCCAGGAGATTGAGCTGGCTGTAGTCGCCGCGATCCTCGCGGACCATGCCTGCAAGGAGATCTCGTTCCGTCTGCGACAACGACGCCATAGTTTCGGAAAGCTGCTGCTCGCGCTCCACCCGCTTTTTCTCGCGTTCCGCAGCATGCTCCAGATTGTTGGGAACCAGCACCATGCGCTCCGGGGCCAGCGAATACATATTCAGCCAACGATCGATAGAAGCCGTCAGGGCAGCTTCGAAGGCTTCGTTCCCCCGTAGGTCGTTCGCGGCGTCAGTCAGCCAGGAAAGATTCGAGGCGATATCGTGGGTCAGCACCGAATCCTCCAGCGCTGCAAGAAACGCTACGGGATCACGGTCGAACAAGCTGCGGAATTCCGGATAATGCATGGCATCCAGATTTTGCAGCATAACGAAGGAGCGAACTAGCGGCGCCACGATTTCTTTGGGCGATTTTTCAAGAACGGCTGAGAGAATAGCACCCAGCAGGATATCGCTAGTTCTGTCCAGCGCGGCGATCGGATCGAGAATATTAGAAAGTGCGTCGTCGACGCTCTTTTGATTCCTCAACGCCTCCCGTGCTGCCCTAACTAGCGCCAACCCCAGCGCAAGCGGCAATCCCTCGTCCTTAAGCACGTATTTGTTGGGATTTTCATCCAGAATCTTGAAAAAACGCCCTGCCGATGTGATGACGAACTGCTCGCAAAGGGTCTGATTGGAGCGACCGGCCGCCACGAGTGCGGGCATATCGAATTCGTTTAGACCATCGTTTTTCTGCTGCTTGAGGCGCTGAACGATGCTTTTCGCATGTTCGCAGATGTCAGCAGAAAACTGCTTGGACGAAACGGTAGTGCCCTCCGCAGCGCTACCGCTGCGGATATGCTCGAAAAGCAGCCGGCTAACGCTCAACTCGCCGAACTCCTTGATCTCTTCGGCCTTGAATAGATCGGCCGCAACACCAAAAATGCGCGGGTTGCGCAGACTGCGAACGATACCGGGATCAAGGGCAGCGATCGAGGTTCCCCGTTCTCTCAGTAGTCCGTCCAATTCCGGATCAGTCCATTCGGGAACGTCAATTGTGACGACAGGGCTTACCAGCTTGTCCTTGAGGTTGTCGCAATAGAAAAGCTGTCGGCAGCTAAAGACGTGCCTGCCGCCCAGTTGGGCGACCACCGCGCTCATGGCGTCTAAGAACCGCAACCAGTTGATGCTTACGCGCTGATTGATGCCGTCCATGAAGACAACCAATCGTGGTACAGCAGTGTCGCTGTTGTTTTGCCAGCGCTCGAAGTGTCTCAGCCAGCGCTCCCGAGCCTCGGATTTGCGAATCTCACCCGTTTGGGTAAGGAGTTTCGAGATCAGGAGGTCTTGGCAATATTCGGGCGAAGGCTGGGCGTCGATATCATCGGGGACAATAACGACAGTTAGCGGCCGGATAGGTTGGTGGCTCCAAGCCTGCGCGAAAATCCAGGATTTGCCGTTGCCGTCGGCACCGAGGATGGCAATGACGGCGCCATCCGGTTTGGCGAATACCATATGAGCCACTTTCGTCCTGAGATCTGTTCGGTCGAGCGTGCCCGCAATCGATGCATCTGCAGGGCTGAGGGCTTGGCCGAAGACGCTGCGGGAGCGCGCCTTGTTGGAGAAGGCCGCAGACAGCCAAGCTACGTTGTCCTTTAGCGCAAAAGCTGGTGCCATACTGGGCTGCTGCAAAGTCGCCAAAAGTTCGTCCGACCGCGTCTGGAATTGCGGGTGTGCCCGCACCGCTGCCAATTGACAGGCAAGTTCGGATTCAATGACCGATGTATGCTTGGCGATGAATTTTGCGGACACGGCCGGGGTCATCGCTAGAAGGGCGGCGAGTTCAGCCAAACCCGTTTCCGGCCACGCCAGCACTATTAGCGCTACAGCAAATCGACGTGCGCCCTCCGTCAAGGTGCTGATGTGCTGCGCTGAAATAGGGCAGGTCGCCCCCAGGATGTAGAGCTCGGAGGTACTGGTCTTGTCCGCAGCGATCTCAAAGATCTTGGTATAGATCTTGTCCTTCGGCAAAGGGTCGTCATAGCGCTTGGCCTCGAACACGATAGCGCCACCATCCAGTGCGGACTGACCGTCCTTGCCATGTTGTGAGCCGGCACTCGCCAGCGCAAAACTCCGTTTGGTCAGATCGCCCAAGACAGCAGCCATCAGGCCCTCAAAACCGTCATCACCATCCGGTTTCAGCTTTCGGATGTTTTGGCGGAAATCTTCGATCAGATCGGACATGGTTCGCAAACTTTAGCCTACATCCCTCCAATCCGGAAGTTATTCCATTGGAGAAGTGTGGTTTGCCCTGAACCAGACTCGAGGTTGCACATGAGCCACGCTTGTCGAGTTGCAGTGCTTGGATCTCAAATGGTCACTTTCCGCTTTCTTGACCATCTGCAAAGGGCACTAAGCAGCCACCAACATTAGGTAGCTGACAGTTGGCTCCAGTTAGAATGACCACTTCAAGTCTTCAGCCGACGTTAAGCGGGTTTCCTGCAGCGCCGCGTGATGATCCGCTCAACCTCCTCCTTCAAGCGTTCAGACTGATCGAGTGCATCTGTATCCAGCCTGTCTGTGCTCACAAACTATCTATTGCTGCCGATCAGCCGAGTCACTGTTGAGTCTGGCCTATCAGCCGTGCACTCTTCAGGTCGTAGACCACATCAGTAATGGATCCATCCCGAATGCGCTGAACCGCTTCGTCAATCACATGGAGCGGCACCAAAAACCACTCCCTTGGTTTGACCGGATGTCCGAAGCGATCTTCGATGGTCAAATCGAGTTGTGCTGCACCGAATAGGCGATGGAAAATATTTTCCAGCCTTGTGCGATTCAGGTTGTGGAGCTTATAGGTGGCGACCACCTCTACGTCGGCTAGCAGATATGTGGCATCCTTTTCTGCGCCTGCGATGCGGGTCTCCACCTTGCCGCCAGTCACGCCGATCTTGTGAATCAGTTCGCGGTGCTCGACGACGAATGGGTGGCTGGACCGACTGCGCAGCACGTAGATGGTCCCCGTTTCAATATCGTCTTGTCCTGGCGCGTCACCAAACAGCGGCCCTATGCCTGGTATGCCTGGGTCGCTCAGGCGACGGCCGGTGTCATCCTTGTAGAGTGCCCGCTGTAGCGAGCGGCGCAGTAAGTTGCTTTCCGTGCCGTTGGCGTAGATGACGCGAAGACGTGCGTCGTTTTCGCCGTTTGGCGCCTTGATGGTTTCGCCAATTTCTGCCACGTAGGCAAGCTGCCCGCCGACGATGAAGTAGTCCCCGCTGGTAATGCTGGCATTTCGTCCAAAGCGCTGCGCCATTCGATGGCCTGATTTCAGATCTCGCTCCGCCTGCTCGAACAGCGGTTGGAACTTATCAAAATCCGGGCATGACGTGCGCTCGGCAACTTCCTCCGCTGCACGCTTTTCAACGTGAGAACGCACATGGCGCAGCACGGTGACGTCATTCTGATCAGTGAGGCCGTCACCGATGCCCAGCTCCGCAAGCAAGGTGTCTTCGTCCATCGCATCCACATCGACCGAAGCCGCTGCCGCGCCAGACAATAGTCCCGGCGCATCCAACCCCGCCAGGAGCGTTTGCGCTTCTGGCAACTTGCGTATCTGGTCCAAACGCACGGCATACAGGCGTTCAAAGATGTCGCGACCCTCGCC
>DAIDMG010000122.1 GCA_027449105.1 Acidiphilium sp.
ATTCCGACATCGCGCAGTATTGACTCAGTGTATCCGTTGTACCCTGATTACAGATGGAGGGCTGCGGACTCGTGAGGCTTGCAACGTTGAAGGTGGCGAGCTCTGGAATGTGCTGCGCGGAGAGATGAGCCTCGTCGGACCCCGGCCGATCGTGAGAGAGGAAATGCTGCGCTATGGCCGATATCTGCGCAGATACGTCGCTGCCAAGCCTGGCGTAACGGGGCTGTGGCAGGTCATGGGCCGAAACGATACCGACTATCGACGGCGCGTCGTGATGGATACCTACTACGTCAAGAAACGCACCATTCTCATGGACCTGCGGATTCTCTTGAAAACGGTGCGCGTCGTCATTTGGGGGCATGGCGCGTACTGAGCCAAGGCACTCCGGTCCCGTCACGCTATGCTTCGCTGATGGACTCCCGACAGCGCCCCGGGAACACCGCGCACCGCACGTCTCATCAACGGCTTACCGGCTGGCCACGCTTCACGTCCTCCGGCGCAATGCACATCCAGTGTCTGAGCGATCGCGCGAAATCGTAGCCGAAGTCAAAATTGAGCCGGATGAGCTCTGCGGGAATGATATGCGTAGATTGCGCCACCTTGCGCACTCGCACTGGATGAATCGGACTCTTCCCCCGCGTCACGAATTGCGCAATCTCTCCAACACCGACCAGAACAGATTCTGGCCCGTGCACTCTCGGGCGCCGAACTCCCAGGATCGCACTTGCAATAGCCACCAACTCCCGAAGAAACCCCGAGCGTTATGGAACGCTTGCCATTATGCATCAACCGACTCTCGGCGGCGCAATTCGTAGAGGTCCCCGTGGGACACTAACAGTTCGTGAAACAATAACATGATCGGTCTCATGAAATCAAAGGACACATTTCCCACGAATTCATGTGAATTCGCATATTCCAATGTACGTCGCCAGCGCAAGTTATTGCTTCACATTCCCTAACGCCATGAATACATTCCCCGCAACACACAAGCGAGTGCTAATAAACAACTACTACCGCAACATCTCTCCTCGGGGCGTAATTGCTTACGTGAGCGATCTAGAAGAATTTCTCGACTCCGCGAATATCCCTCACCGCGTGTTGACTTGCCCACGCTTCATGGAGAGGTGGCCTAAACAGGGTTTTTGGTTCCATTTGTTTGAGCAGATATACGTACCACTTATCGGATTAAAATATAGTGTCGTCATTTACCCCTATAACAGCGCGGCACTATTTTCCATTTTTCACAGCGGATCGCTTTTGGTCGTACACGACTTCATTGCATACAGAAGGAAACTCCCTGGATACGGGAAACTGAGCGTTGCGCTCGTTCGCTGCACTCAACGTATCTATCAGCTCTCCCGACGAAATGTCGCGTATATCACGAAAGATATCGCCCGCCACGCAAAGTTTTCTGGAAAATTTCGACATTGCAAAATATATCTCCTCCCAAACACTTTTCTCAGATTCCGGCGCCGCACTGAACGCGCTGCGTCACAAGTTCAAGATCGGAGCGACTTTATTCTTTTGTGCACCGGGAAAGCACCCACGAAGGATCTCGCCGGCGCGCTCCGTCTATACGAAACGTCTGAAGTCGCCAACAACGTTAAGCTCGTAATCCTCGGCCTCGCGGGCTCCACTGAACTCGTTGACGCCACAATTCGACATCAACCCACTCTGCGAGACTCTATAACCGTTCTGCCAATTGTCTCCGACGACAAGGTTATTGAACTCTATAAATCCGCTTCAGCAGTATGGGTTCATTCCATGAGCGAGGGCTTTGGACGAAATATCGCCGAAGCTCTCATATGCGGCGCAAAGGTCGTCGCGTCCAATATACGTCCATTCCGCAATCAGGCGCGATCGAGCAGGAACGTATATTTATATCGAAACGGAAACCACGCTCAATTTGCGTCAGCACTGAAACATTTGCTAGCGTCAGATTATTTCCCAGAGAATTTGGACACTTCTGTTGAGGCTTTACACAAGACCTTCCACGATTTGCTTACAAAATGACCAAAGAACCAAAACCCCCGGCCGCTTCCAAAGCTATATTGATACTCTCATTTGATACACCGTGGCCCGTCGATTATGGGGGCATTTATGACGTAATTGGAAGGGCACACGAATTCCAGCGCGCCGGATACGCCGTCGATTACGTAGGCGTCACTCTTGATACCCGACGACTAAAGGACTACTCGATTGGTCACGCCGAGCCACGTTCTCCTTTTAGACGCGTCTACATCCTTCGTGGATACCTGCGCCCCTGGAGTGTCCTTACAACCACACCTGCCTCTGCCAGTGCGAGAAATGTCGATATACCATTGGAGCTGCGCAATTACTTGCTCTCTCAAACATATGCGTTTGTCCTGGTTGATCACATAAAGATGGTTCCGTTCGCCGGCACCATCTCCCGCGCACTAAACATGGACTACCGGCTGCGAATGCACAACGACGAAGTCGAATATTACGCCTCTGTTGCAAGGCGGGAGACTCGCCGACTTCGCGCGGCTACGTTGTGGCTTGAGAGCTTAAAGTACCGCTTTTATCAGAAGAAGGTGTTACGGCGAAAACTGTTCAGTTGTGTTTACTACATTTCACCGAGAGATATGCAAAAGTTCTTTGGGATATCAGAGGCACGGCAGGCCGTTCTACCCGTTGTGGCCGATTTCTCTCTGGGACGGCTCCGACCAGTAGATGACGCTCTTGGAGCCATAGATTTCCTGTACGTGGCCAACCTAGAACTCGAAGAAAACGTTCAAGGCCTGTTGTGTGCTTTGCAATTCCTCCATTCGAACGGCATTCAACGACATTCACTTTTGGTCTGCGGGAGATGCAGGTCAGCGGAACGTCGAACCGCCATTGTAAAAACGTTTGCATTCCACGAATTCTGCGAAATCCGCTTTAATGTCTCGCCAGCAGAACTTGACGCTGCATATGCCAAGGCCAAGTTCTTCCTGAATTTTGCGGTGAGCTCTGGGGGCATCAAGACCAAACTGATCGACGCTCTTGCGCGCGGGATAGTGGTCATCACGAATGAATTAGGCATCCAAGGAAGCGGCCTCGACGCCGCTTGCATCATCGCGTCCCGATCCACGGCTCCGGTCATTCAGAAAGCATTAACGAATCGAACGGAGTATCAGAAGCTCAAGGCTCAAGTCACCGATGCTTTAAGAGAATACGAGGAGTTCGTTCGCTCGACGTACAAGAATGAGTTCGCCATCGAGTAATTTGGACACTCCAGAATATCTAATGAGTTCCCTATCACACAGCAGCGCTGTTCCGGTGGCTTCCAGCAATGCCTTCGTTCTGAAGCGTCACAGCTCATGGATGAATGCACTCGGCCTTCTAGGGGTATTTCTAATAATAATTCCACAGATTAACATTGTCTCAGTCCCCGGTCAGAACGCCGGCCTTCGCATTGACGATTTCTTAATCGCCACAAGCTGGCTGCTCATTATTTGGCATATCGTAAACAGCGGCGGCCGCCTGATCGGGAGCCAGGGTTACTTGACGTTCATCGGAATATCAGCTCTCTCCGTCGTAGTTGCGAGAATCGACGGCTGGCACGGAAACATACTCTACCCCATTCGATTGGTCGAATATTCCACCTTTTTGTATTTTGGCTATTTTTTCTCCCGCAGTTTTAAGATTCGCGGGATGCTAATCATCATACTCCTGGTTGAAGGAGTGGTAATGATCGCCCAAGCTCTTCATCTACTAGGTGGCTTCTCCGTGACGGGATATGTTTCAAGCACCGGCCGCGTAATCGGGTTAACCTCCGGTCCCTGGGAGATTGGTTACATACTCAATCTTGTTTACGTAGCCCTGTTGCAGGATGCGCACGAGCGCAGGGCCAATACCGGGCTGCTCACGATTGTAGTGGCGGCTCTGTTAATACTTACCCAATCGCGGAGTGCAGAATTTTCCTTTCTAGTAGTCTTCTTGCTCTATACAGCCAGCACCCGAGACGTCGTGACTGTCGTGAAAAGTGCGTTAGTTCTTGGCATCGTTTTCCTCGCCGCGACAACTTTTCTTTTGCGCGACATACTTGCCAGGAACGGCCATCTGCTGACCATACGCAATCTCTCGTACGTACTCGCCCTTTACCGCGATATTCACCCGCCATCACACTTTTCAGCGTGGCAGTTTCGGCACGTCCCTCATGTCCAGGGCGTCGATCCGAGCTGGCTAATTCGCTCCACGCACTGGGTTATTGCATTCAAGGATTGGGCAGCTAGGCCTCTTCTATATTTGACCGGACTGGGCTTTGGCGTTTTCGGGCCTGCACTCGACGGTGGGTGGCTACGCCTGTTGGTGGAGACTGGATTGATCGGGCTGCTCACGTATGTCCGATTTCTAGTAAATATATGGAAAAACCTACCGTTCGGCTTTTATCTCTCTCTCGTCACTGCGATCAATATGCTCTTCATTGACATGCAGCTGTCCTACAAAGGCATGGCGCTTCTCCTGTTCCTAATTGGGTATTACGGAGGACGATCACGGTGGCACCGCTTGCACTCGACTCGCG
Source organism: Acidiphilium sp. (assembly GCA_027449105.1). Lineage (GTDB taxonomy): Bacteria > Pseudomonadota > Alphaproteobacteria > Acetobacterales > Acetobacteraceae > Acidiphilium. The sequence continues at coordinate 4,529 of DAIDMG010000122.1, forward strand.
CTGACTCAACACCCTCCAGTTCCACCGACGGCAATGGAAGCGAGGCTCTGTGCCGTGAACCCAATTAGCACAGCAATAGCCCAGACGGGTGAACACCTGGCAGGTGATCCCTCATCCGCGGGAGACTACGCTGCGATGACGCCATAGAGATGAGTGAGCGTGAGCGTGTCTTTTTTAATGTACATGCGGTCACGCTCTTTAAGGGCATTCCCAAATCTCGTTCCCGCGCGCTGTACGGAATCGGGAACTGGAACCCACCCGAAGTGGCTCTATTTCCGTCAGAAGGCAACTTTTATGCCACGTCAATTTTTGCTCTGGATTGTCGGATGTTGCTTTGCAAGAACTCAACGGAGCGCGCTTCGTGAGGGATGCGACGTGCCGTCCCTCATCGAATGTGAGCAGAACTCCCGCGATTCGTCCTAAAAGAAAATGCGTACGCTAATGAACAACTCCTTGCAAGAGGAGGCAGTGCATAGCTCACGGTGATGCTCAAACTCCTACCCGTCTACTGGAGCTGATCAATCCCAGAGCCCAACCGGCCTACGGCTGCTCTGCTAAGCTTCAGAGTAGGTACGCCGTTAAATCCAAATGTCCCATAAACCTGGTCAGCCGTTTGTTGCGACGTTCGCGCTCTTTGGCTTCTGCTTCGCGCCGCCTGACCGCGGCTGGCACTGAGCATTCTGATACCCGCATGACGGCCGACACCGGGACAGTTACAGTCGGTCGTGTTCGGCGGCTGTCGGCGCCGCGCGTCCGTACGGGCCGATACGGCGTATGGTGGGATAAAATGCACGCCCATCGCTGTTCGATCCGGCGCCCTTGAGAAGGCCCCCGTGTCAAGCCTTCGATCAACAGAGCGGGAGCGTCCTGGCGTGAGTAGTTACGACGATGAAACGAAGTGGGTCGGAAGAATATGAACAAAGAACGCACGGTTTTCGCACGGTCCGTTTTCGCGGAAGAACAACTCGGCGATGATACACTGCGTTATCGCGCCGACGTCATTGTATTGGGGAATGGTTGCCTCCGGGACAGCGAGTTTGCACGTGGTCTCTCCACGACGTAACACACGAGGAATTCCGATGTCGCGAGATATTGACAAAAATGCAAAGCGCGGCCAGCAAGTAGAAAGTTATGGGGCTGATTATCTGAATTGGAAAAACTGGGGCAATGAGAATTTCGGAAAGCTGCGCAAAACTGACAACGCCTACTATAAGTCAGAGATTCACCGCATAGGTCGCAGACTTCCTAATAATCTGCGCGTATTGGAAGTCGGTTTCGGCAATGGCAGCTTTCTTAAATTCTCCAAAACTCGCGGCTGGGACATTTCCGGTACGGAAGTCAATGAAGAACTCGTAAAATCAGCGAAAAAACAAGGATATAGCGTATTTAACTCCGAGGACTTGTCGATTTTTCCAGAGAATACATTCGATCTTGTAGCGGCGTTCGATGTTATCGAGCACATTCCCCAAGGCGATCTAGGAGGATTCCTTCTGGAGGTAAAAAGAATATTGAAGAATAATGGACACTTCATTGCAAGATTTCCAAATGGTGATTCTCCTTTTGGATTACCTAATCAGAATGGCGACGTCACTCATGTCACTTTGCTCGGAAGCGGCAAGGTGAAGTATTTTGCCAATAAGGTCGGCATGGAGTTACTATTCTTAGGTGGACAGGCGGAACCCATTTTCGGAACGAATTTAGTCCACTTTGTTCATCGACTCATTGCTGTGCCGGTAAAGAGGATCATTAACGTTGTCATCAGGAACATATTCTTTCCGAAAACAAGCGTGGATTTCTGTTCCTCTAATCTCACGTTGATTTACAAGGCTCGTAAGCAAGCTGGACGTGGATGATCTAGTATCGTGACACGTAAATAGCGGACCATGTAAAATGTGCATACCTGAGCTGTTCGAGGTGACCAGGCATGCACCAGACCGAGCTGAGCTTGAACAAGCAGGACCGTCGGACCGTGGATGAGTTTCGAGCCAAGGGGCTGCGTCGGGCGCGTGAGTTCAATCGGGCGCACATCTTGGCGGCGCTCGATCGGAAGATTCCCGAACCCGTGATCATGCAGGTCCTGAGCGTGGGGCGGACGGCGATCTGGCGCACGCGGGCGGCATACCTGCAGGGCGGATTAGATTTTGCGCTGCACGATGAGGCGCGCCCTGGGAAGCCGAAGCAGTACGAGGCTGACGCCGAGGCGCAGATCACGGCACTGGCCTGCTCGGCGCCACCACCGGGGGCGCAGCGCTGGACGATCGCGCTGCTGACCGAGGCGGCACGGCGCCACCCGAAGATGAAGACGATCAGCCGGGAGACGATCCGGCGGGCCCTAAAAAAAACCTCCTCAAACCCTGGCGGAGGGTGATGTGGTGCATTGGCGAGCTGACCGAAGAGTATCGCCGGCGCATGTACGAGCTGCTTTCGCTCTATGCCCGGCCCTACGATCCGGAGGAGCCCGTGATCTGCATGGACGAGAGGAGCAAGCAATTGCTGCGCGAGACGCGCTGCCCTTTGCCGGGCAAGCCCGGCGTGCCGCTGCGGCAGGACTACGAGTACGAGCGCGCGGGCACCTGCAACATCTTCGTCGCCGTCGAGCCGCGCGGCGGCAAGCGCCATGTGCGGGTGACCGACCGGCGCACCAAGGAGGACTTCGTCGGTTTCGTCTGCCGGATGCTGCGCCGCGGCTACTCCGAGGTGCGCAAGGTGCATCTGGTGCTCGACAACCTCAACACTCATCTGCGCAGCAGCTTCCAGGAGGTCCTGGGCAAAGAGGCCGCCGCCAGCATCCTGCGCCGGATCCAATTTCATT
>DAIDMG010000123.1:0-6957 GCA_027449105.1 Acidiphilium sp.
CGTTTCCTGCTCGACGTCTAGGTACACGTGCTCTCGTTCGGTTACTAGCCCTATATGCCGAACCTTTGTATTTCCGAGCATAAAGGTCCGCAGAGAGCCAAAGTATTGTCCGGATAAGAAGCTCGTTGGTGTTACGAGACCTACAATTCCATTGGGTTTCGAAAGTCGGGCAGTAAGAGCAATAAACAGCGCATAAATGTTCGGCTGATACTGCATCACCTCTGAAAAGCGCGGTAGATGCTTTGCGGCTTCTGCTTGACTGAGTTTGCGAAATGGCGGATTACAGACAACTACGTCGAATCGAGTCAGATGGCGTGCCGTGAGCGAATCAGCACACCTGATTTTGAAGTGTGGACGACGCCCGGTTGCGCAAATTTCCGGATAAAATACCATGTAGAGGAAATGTTTCGAAAGTTGACATAGCGACTTGTCCAGATCCGCTCCTGTCAAGTGTGTCTGCGCGTGCTCAAGAATTTCGTTTGGAGTAGCCTTGCGTTTCAGCAGTTCTCGGCGCATGCGGCTTGCGACTAGGGCGAGAAAAGCGGCGCCTCCGCACGCCGGGTCTACGAACCGATGCTCGGCAAATCGCGCGCCTTCTCTCTGGAGATCGAGCATCAAACGTTTCGCAATCGGTGGAGGCGTAAAGTACATCGCGAGCGTTTTGCGGTATTCCTGGCGTGCGAGATCGGCATAGGCAGTGCTCAACCAATAGGCCGCATCCAGAAATGGAAGTCGTTCCAGTTGCGCGACGAGTCCATTGATCGCTGGTGAGTCAGCCAGCGTTTTTCCCCACGGCACGCCCCTGACAGCGAGTCGGGGGTAGGCACGTTTGCACCAAATGCGAAGGACTGTACCAACTATGCGAGCTGGATCTGCCGGTCCCGATTCCCGGACGTCGCGAAGTCTGCGAATGCTTAGAATCAGCTGAGCGCGAGTGGGCTTACTGGGGGTAGACGATTGCTGTAGTTGTGGTTCCATCACTTGGCCCGAACTCTGTACCCGGTGCGGGGAGGGCTGCTCTTGTGCTTCGTGTAGTACTCGAGAATCGCTATTTCGACCATATTTGCGAGACTTCGTCGCTCGGCGAGTGCGCTCGACCGGAGACCGTCTTTGACCTCCGGTGCCAAGCGGACAGTCAGAATCGAAGTCTTTCGAGAAATATGAGCCATTAAACGTACTGCAGTTATGATGCTATTCGCAGTATAGGTATCTAGCCGATCGCGCACAGTATTCGACGGAACTTCGCGAATTCAGATTCCCGATGAGTGATCGTGGTTCCGCCAGAAACTGTTACATAGGAAGTCGCTCACGATTGTTCTCCTGTATAGTTATCCAGATTATATAGTTGACAAACCTAATGCCAAGGGCAGTATATGGATCAAGGAGATAGCCATGACCGCCCTCAGCGCCCCGCAGTTTCACGACGAAGACAAAGCGCGCGGGCACCTTGAGGCCATTCGCTGGCCCAATGGCCCGGTCTGCCCGCATTGCGGCAGCCAGCGCCACTATAATCTCCAGGGGCAGGCGCACCGTCCTGGGCTGCTCAAGTGCGCCGACTGCAAGAAGCAGTACAGCGTGACCGTAGCGAGCGTTTTAGAGCGCTCCAAGATCCCGCTCACCAAATGGCTCATGGCGACCTACCTGATGTGCTCCAGCAAGAAGGGCTTCAGCGCCCATCAGCTTCACCGCACTCTCGGGGTCACGTACAAGACCGCTTGGGTCATGGCTCACCGCATCCGCGAGGCCATGCGCGACACGTCATCCGAGAAGATCGGCGGGGAAGGCACCAGCGGCATCGGAGAGGCCGATGAGACCTATTTCGGCAATTCCAAGGAAAAGCGTCGCGGGCCGTTCCTGAGCCAGAAGCAGAAGGTTGTGGCCCTCGTTGAACGTAAGGGCCGCGTACGCACCTTCCATGTCCCGGCAGTCAATCAGGAAACCCTCAAGCCCATCCTGACCGCCGAGAACATCGCCGCATGCGCCCGCGTCATGACCGATAGCGCCCCGCTTTACGACGGCATCACCGGCGGATTCGCCTCTCATGAGACCGTCAACCACAGCATCAAGGAATACGTCCGTGGGGACGTGACCACCAATACCGTCGAAGGATACTTCGGCATTCTGAAGCGCAGTATCGGCGGCATTTACCAGCACGTCAGCAAGGAGCATCTGAACCGCTACGTTTCAGAATTCAGCTTCCGCTATAACAATCGCATCGCGCTCGACATCAATGACCAGCAAGGCACTATCAATGCGCTGGCCGGTATCGAAGGCAAGCGCCTCACCTATCGACGGCCTCGCCAAGCCTAAAGAGGTCGCCACAGAGGAACTTGTAGAGGCGGTAAAGACGGCGATCAAAGAGATTTGCTGCATGAGGTGGATAAACGGAGAGGACTAGGTCAATGCGGAAGGCAATCCTCCTTATCACCCTGTTGTTTACTTGGACCAGATCCCAAGCGACAACCATCCTGGTGCTTTACACCCCGAACGCTGTGTTTTTTGGAGCCGACTCGAGACTGGTAATTGAGGGCCGGCAACGCGCGGAGGACGGGACCGTTTGTAAGATCCACATTTCCGATAATCTCGTATGGGCGTCTGCTGGATTGCTCGCGGAAGCGGCCGGACCTTTCGATTTGCGAACAATCGCAGCTCACGCGCTTCGCGATGACTCGTCCTTCAGGAGTGCCGTACGTAGGCTGAAGAGCGACGTAGCAAGCCAGTATCAGGCATTTAGGAATCGGGCCATAGAGGACGGCGTCAATCCAACGACCGCAAACACCAATATTGCGATATCTGGATTTGATAAACATGCGCGTCTTACGGTGCTTCACTTTGGGCGCTCGGATTCACGAATTTCTTGCCCCGGTAAGAAGTGCCCTGAATTCGGTTTGGAAGAACTCGGGGAACATCGGCGTATAGATTCGATCCTTAACAAGGATGGGTATTTCTATCGCATCTGGAAAGAAAAGGGGATCCCTGCCGCGTTCCGCTACCTAATATCTGCGGAAGAAGCGGCTCGCCCTCAAACCGTTGGGGGCCCCATATCGGTGCTGCAATTAGACAAAACGGGCCCGCACTGGATATATCCCGGTGTGTGCAAATGACTTCCGACGCACAAACAAAATCCTAATTCATAACGGGCCAATCTTATGGCGATGAATACGGGACAGCGGCAGTTATTCAACCTAGGCAGATTCGTGCTTGCATACGCTCAGGTAGAGGGTTACTTGAGAAAATCTCTATACTTTCACGGCCAGATCTCAGAAACGGTTTCCAAGATCGTGCTGAGCGGCATTCGAAGCGAAGATGCGATTTCCTATCTCAAGAAACTACTCAAAGCCAGCAACTTAGACGCACAAATCCTAACCGACTACATGGAAGTATTTGAACACATAGGCCCCATCAAGGAAGTTCGCAATTTGCTCTTGCATTCAGGCATCGAGGTCTTCGGGCTAGGCTTTGTGGTAACGAATGCGTCAAAAATGCTTAATCCAGAAGACGCTACGATAATTCCGGTGTCGCACAAGGTATTTGAACAGATGACCGCTGACCTCGACAAAATGACCGCCATGCTGATTAACAATCTGCTTCGACTTGAGGCGCCCCCTAGCTCGGATTTCGCTCTGGATCGACTCGCGCGCGGTCCATGGCTGTATATTCCGCCGCCACAAGGCGGTCAGTCAAAGCAAAAGGATCGGCAGGGTCAATCACAAGGTAAAAAGCGCTAACGCCAGCCGCCACCATCTTAGCCGTCATTGCGCCATCTTGACGCTCACTTTCGCTCACCGCAATCAAGATGTGTCTGCCGGACGCTTACGTTCCGCCCACCAAGCGCGGACATCTTCCCGGCGTCTCGGGCGGGAAAAGCGGCGCGTCGTCATCGGCACACTCCTGGGTCAGTACGTGACGCGAAGTGTTTCCCCAGATCCGCTCAGCCGCCAGACGCGGATTTTCGGACGGATACATTTCTGCTCCAGGTTCCAGGCGATATCTTCGCCTTCCAGAGTAGAGCAATCCACTTATCGGGCTGTCCAGGTCTCCGGGGTCATCTCACTGGGCGGGCTCGAACCAAGCGTCCTCAGGCATAGGCGCAAGATCGGAAGCTTGTGCAGAAATTCAGATTTGGTGCCGAGTGTCTGAATCGAACAGACGACCTACCGCTTACCTTACCACTTCGGCTTTCGCCGCCTGTCGTTCGTGGTCTGGACTATCCCTTAGCCATGGCGATCGCTTTAGGCTCCCCCCGTCTAGTCTCTACACCTTCCCGCATGGGCTTGGCTCGGGATTGGCTTGACCTTTGCAGGTTTTAGCGTTCCCCGAATTTGAGGGGTTCTACTGCCATCGTTTCCGACGGAGCACTCGTCGTATCAAGGCGGTTGCTCTACCATCTGAGCTAACCCGGCACTTGGGCCATTATACCTTCCGAAACCGCTTGGGCAAATTAGCTACCTCACCCCCCTCCGGAATTGCCCCAAGCTCGCGAACCCTATCGCCGATGCTCCTATATTCATTCCAGAACCTCTGAAGCGCACCCATTCCACCGTGAAGCATCACGGCCCGGACGCATGCCGCGTGGGACGCGACGAGCGCTTTGACGCGCCGCTCCAGCTCTGCAATCTCTAGGTTTCGCTCCTTCAGTTGCTCAGCAGCAGACGCATAGCGTGCTCTCTCAGGGGCGTTTTTTACGTTCCGCGCATCGAGCTGCCTCTTCCGAACCTGTTCGATAAGGGCAAGGCGTACTGGGTTCCGCGTAAATGCCGACGCGTTGTGAAGCGATGGATGTCGCCTTGCCACTTCCCGTATAGTGATATCAACATCTTCCGAAAGCAGTGTCTCGAGAACTGTCCTGAGCTCATCGTTTTCACTATCCAGCAGGCGCCTCATCGAAAGAGGTCCGTATCGCTCGCAGACAAATCTGCACCCTCTGGAAACACTGGCATTTGTGGCTGCGCCGAAAGCGCCGCATCAACGCCACTGATCAGCTGGTCTGCGTGAGCTATCTGGTTCTTTCTTCCAGCCGACCTCGCGGGCCTTGAGCTAGCCTTCGCTCTCATCGCAAAAAGCTTACCACGTAGCTCCTCAAGCTGGGTCTTGTGCTCCGTGATCCCGCTCGCAACAAAATGCCTGCATCCGTCAAAGCACTTCAGATGACGTGCACAAGGGTTCATGGAAAAGCTATTTGTACAGTACCCGTATGGGGTTACGTGAAAGCCGTCTGAATTAGCTGCAAGATAGATAAACGCAGCTTCATCGCCATGTTCCGCTTGGATCGACTTGAATGTCCGGCCGATGTGACTCTCTGAGGCCATTCCACTCACTACCATTTTCGCCACAAGCTCCTCCGGCTGTCCACTTCTTATAGAAGCCTGCGCCGTTTCCGGTAAGCGCACGAATTCCAATCTCTCCGCTAGGCTTCTGTGGTCGTATTCGTGAGTCTGTGCGACTGATTGGCGACTAAACTGCTCCGTGACAATTGTATCGGAGATATTCAGCCTCAACAGCTCCGTGTGTAGAGAATGCCTCAATGAGTGCGGCCTGAGGCGCATTGAGAGGGCCTCTTTCGACCGTCCATACCGCATGAACAACGTGCGGTCACTCTTCCGGTTAGTTCCACAGAGAGAGTGATAAAGTGCCGAAAGACTGATCGGCGCGATCGCCTCGTTCTTCTGGATGCTTGGCGGCAACGGTCCCGACCCTCCAAAAATAACGAGGAACAACAAATCGGCAGTGGTGAGTTTATTTCCAGCCGTTGTCTTGAATTGACGCAAGTCCGAACGCTGGTACAGTTGCGGTTGCAAATGCTGTGCTGCGAGGACCTTGCTGAGCCTGCCGGTCGCGGTGAGAGCCAACTCGACGGCATTCGCAACCGCGTTTTGAAACCGAACTGGAACCCAATAATACTCCTCAACCAGGGCGTCGGGGCGACCCTCCTCGTGCTTTTCCGCAAAATACCGTAATCGGAGAGTCCTACTTAAACCCCCGACTTGACCTGCTTGACGGCCTGTTACCACATCTATTTGACGCGTCCACTGCAAGCAATTGCGAGGGAGCAGAAGCACCTCGTTGATTCTCAGTCCTGTTAAAATCAAGATCCGCACTATACAGAACCGTATGCAGTCATGATGACTGCGCGGTGCTTCTTGAAATACGATTCTGGCCAACTCGTAGAGAGTCTTCTTGTCCGGAAGTTTTTCCCCCTCTTTCCTTTCATAGAGACTTTGTGCGAGCCTTACCGTCAGCGTGTTTTCAATTTCCGGTACTAAGGGACAATTATGAGACAGCATGTTTTCATTTATTATTTTTGCTAAGACGAGGGTTGCATCCTCAACCTTGGTATCGGTGTGTTCCAGGCTCAAGAATCGCTCGAGATCCTCTGTACTCAGCTCCCACGGCATTTTGGTCGTCACTGAAAAGAGCTTTCGGTAGATGCGGGCAAAATGGCGTGTACTGCGCGGCTCAATTCTCTCCTTGCAGCGCATAGCAACAATAGCTTTTATGAAATCTTGAACATCGACATTAAGGACGTTGCCGCGCGGCATCAAAAGGGGGTTCCACCCCGATGCGCATGCGGCGTCGCGGAGGATCAGATCTACTCCAAATCCGTTCGTGCTCGAAGTGTGGCGCGCGTGACTTCCCGTAAGTATCCGGAGGTCCCAATCGTGACCCAGCTTCGGCTTCCCTTGTGTGTCTAGCGGAATCCCCCACTCGAGCCCCCGAGCTGCAACATATCGCTTCGCCTCCTTTAGAACCTACATTCCGCACATCTCCGACGGCATTTCCGGTCAATTTTCCCGCGCCCGTCTGATCGGACCTAGCGCTGGCGGTCGGCCTCCGCGTCGATTGCTCGCTCGGTTTCCGTCTCCCAGGCGCGCAAGAGCTTCCTGAGCCGGCGGTAGTTGGCGATCGCCCGCCGCAGCAAGGTAGCCTGCTCGGCGGAGACAAGCCGGTGGACGAGCT
>DAIDMG010000123.1:6967-7279 GCA_027449105.1 Acidiphilium sp.
ACGGCCCATGCCGCGCGGCCGGGTCCTGTGCGCAGCGACAGGCCGGCTTTCCGCAGGTCTTCATCCGCTCCAGTAGCGTTCCGGAGCACACGTAGTCCATCTGTGCCAGCTCGGCGCGGAGTTGCGCGATGCGCCTGCGCGAGCGCTCAGAGGCTTGTTCCTGATTACGTTTCGGCACGAGATTGGACTTGACAATATGTGAACCTTGCGCTAATGATAGCGCAAGAGAGATGCAGTTGTCACTACGACGTCAATCGTTTCAACTCGCAAGCCGCTCGATCTCGCGGCACGATCTCCTTCTCCCGCATCACA
>DAIDMG010000124.1 GCA_027449105.1 Acidiphilium sp.
TTTTTTGTGGTTGCTTCTGAGGCGGTCACCGTTGGCCATACGACCTTTACCCTTCCGGGGATCGGCTCGTATGTCGCCATGGCGCTGAGGCGGCGGGATCTGCTCGCCATCTCGTATGCTGTATTGGCGATGTTGGTTGTCATCTTGCTTTACGACCAGTTGCTATTTCGGCCGTTGGTTGCTTGGTCGGGCAAGTTCCGCGTTGAAACCGTACAGGGCTCAGTTGAAGTCGAACCATGGGTCCTGAAGCTATTTCGGCAAACATTTATGCTCCGTAAATCAGTCGCGTGGTTGGGTGACCGCATTGCGCTCATTGGTCGTTTGCGGCTTGGTCGGGCAGAACGAACATTCAAGTCGATTGCGCGGGGTAGCGTCCTATCTTGGGTAGGAGACGCACTTTTTGGCGTGGCCGTGTGGGGCGTGGCGGTTTACGCACTTGATCGGATCTTCGTTTTTTGTGCGGCGCATCTGCATTGGTCGGATCTACTCACCTGTTTGGTTCTCGCGATTCTTACGCTCACCCGAGTGATTGCCGCGTTGGCGATTTCCTGCGCGATTTGGGTGCCAGTCGGCGTTTGGGTGGGCCTCCGGCCACAAGCAACTAAATTGGTGCAGCCGATCGCTCAATTCCTTGCCGCTTTCCCCGCAAATCTGCTGTTCCCCCTCGTGGTGGCGCGGGTTGTTGCGTTTAACCTAGCTCCAAATATATGGTTGACGCCGCTTATGGTGCTCGGCACCCAATGGTATATCCTGTTCAACGTCGTTGCTGGCACGGCGGCGCTTCCTGGTGACTTGAAGGAGGTGGCAGTCAATTTCGGACTTGGCGGAGTGCTATGGTGGCGCCGCCTCATCATTCCCGGGATCTTACCCTACTTCGTTACCGGCGCGCTTACAGCGACGGGCGCTGCGTGGAACGCCTCGATTGTAGCGGAAGTTGCAAGCTGGGGAAAAACGACCTTGGTAGCGCAGGGGCTTGGCGCTTATATCGCCAACGCCACGAGCCGGGGAAACGCCAGCAATATTGTTCTGGGTGTCGCCGTAATGTCAATCTTCGTCCTGAGTTTCAATCGGCTAGTTTGGCGTCCCCTCTATGCCTATGCAAGCCGCCGGACAAATCTCGGACAATAAGGAACTGCGATGGATCGGTCTGCCAATACGCGCACCCTGGTCGAAGTACGCCACTGTCGGCAAGCTTATCCAAAAGAGGCCAATAACGAGCTGATTGTCCTTGACGACGTTAACCTTCGCCTCAGCGAAGGAGAGGTGGTGGGGTTACTTGGGCGGTCCGGTTCCGGAAAATCAACGCTGCTGCGTATTATTGCGGGATTGTTGCGGCCGACAAATGGCGAAGTGACGTGGCAGGGTGAACTGGTGCGTGGTCCTGTGCGCGGGGTGGCGATGGTGTTTCAGAGCTTTGCACTCTTCCCGTGGCTGACAGTGCAGGAAAATGTCGAACTCGGTCTGGAAGCCCAAGGGGTCGCGAGGCGCGAACGAAAAAGTCGCGCAGAAGCGGCTATCGATCTGATTGGACTGGGTGGCTATGATGGCGCTTACCCAAAAGAATTGTCGGGAGGGATGCGTCAGCGCGTCGGATTGGCTCGTGCGCTGGTTACCCACCCGGATCTGTTGTTGATGGACGAGCCGTTTTCCGCGCTGGACGTGTTGACCGCCGAGACACTGCGTACAGATCTGATCGATTTGTGGTCCGACGGAAAATTGCCGGTGAAGTCGATGCTGATGGTTACGCATAACATCGAGGAGGCAGTACTGATGTGCGACCGCATTCTCGTGTTTTCGTCTGATCCAGGCCGGGTTGCCCATGAGATTGGAATTCACTTCGCGCATCCGCGCAACCGTCTGGATCCGGCGTTTCGGCAAGTTGTTGATGATATCTATGCAGTAATGACGAGACGCAAGAGCCCAGCCGATTTGCGGGCAACTGCGGTGCCGACTACAGGATTTGCTGCGCCGCTGCATCCGATCGGGACGAATCTAATGTCAGGCTTGATGGAAACGCTTGCAGGCCCACCGTATGATGGCCGTGCTGATTTGCCGGCATTGGCTGCCGTGTTACAGTATGAGGCGGATGAACTGCTGCCACTTGGTGAAACCTTGCAACTGCTGCGTTTTGCCGAGCTTGAAGAGGGAGACATCCGCCTTACCGAACAAGGGCGCAGCTTTGTTCATGCCGGGATTGATCGACGCAAGAAGATCTTTGCGGAGGCGGCCCTTGCGCACGTCAAGCTGGTCGCGGCGATCAGGCAGGTGCTCGACGAGCGATGGAATCATCGAGCGTCAGCTGTGCGCTTCCGCGATGAGCTTGAGGACCATATGTCGCCAGAGCGCGCCGAGGAAACGTTGCGAACCGCAATTTCTTGGGGGCGTTACGCTGAAATCTACTCATACGACGAGGAAACTCAGCAGTTTAGCCTCGACGACGTTGAGAGGACGTAAGGTGGAACGTTTTCTTGCGATCGTGGCGTCTTTGTGCCTAGCGTGAAAGCAGCGCAATGGCACCAGGGAATGCCCCGTGCCGGAAAGGTTATAAGCTCGCTCCAATGGCTTCATTCTAACACAGAAACATTGATCGACCTTTTCCCGAAAGTTCCCCATTCCGCACCGCACGAACAAGAAGTTTGCGGGTACGAACAGTCGTTTCCGCAGTGCAATTGGAGCGGTTTGAGAGTTTCTGGACATGCTTCAGGTTTCGACATGATACGTTCCGGAGAAATTCCCCGCGGAAACTTTCGGCGGTCGGAGAGCAGAGGTGATCGGTATATCGTTAGTGTTATGCGACAATGGCTTTTTGTTGGGTCGGCACGCCGCAAAAGAATAAAGCGTTTGGGAATGACGAACCTAGCGTGGTCGACACGCTTAGTCAGACCAAAGCGCGATTCTCTGACTATTGGCAGCTGCCAGTGAATTACGAAGAGAGGCCGCAGACTGACCCAATATTGGATGAATCCAGTTTGCTGCAACGTCACAGAGCGGCTCGAGTACAAACCGACGCTCATGCATTCGGGGGTGTGGCGTGATAGGAGCTGTGGCTTCGCGTACCAAAGAGCCAATCGCGATGAGGTCGAGATCAATGGTACGTGCAGCATTTGGCGTGGAACGAGTGCGGCCAAAGCGCCGCTCAACGTCATGCAGTTCCATAAGCAAACGTTCTGGATCGATGTCAGTCTCGAATCGCGCGACGCCATTGCAAAAGTCCGGCTGACCTGGGCGGCGAGGGATCGGTTCGGTGCGATACCAACGGGATACCGATACGAATCGAAGGTTTTGGACACGCCGGAGGGCAACGAGCGCGGCTTGGCAGGTCGTAAGCGGACCGCTACCGTCAGGAGCGGGCAGATTAGCGCCGAATGCGATAAGGGTTGGATCCATCTGTGTTGTCATCTAGCCTATTCAGAACGCGTAGTTTAGCTTATTCTTGGCCTCTGGCACGGGAAAAATTACGCCGCGCAAGATAGAACGCTCATATCATTGGCTCGCTTTTTTATAGAAGGAAAAAATTGCAATGCGGCTATTGCCACAGGATAAGACCGCTTTGTTTATCGATGGCGCGAATCTCTATGCGGCGTCCCGGGCAATCGGTTTTGATGTCGATTACCGAAGGCTACTGGAGTTCTTTCGGCGCGTAAATTTAGTCCGAGCATATTATTATTCGGCACTGCTTGATACCGAGGAATATTCACCGCTCAAGCCGCTGACCGACTGGTTGGCATACAACGGCTATACCTTAGTTACTAAGCCGGCCAAGGAGTTCACGGACGCCAGCGGGCGGCGACGGGTCAAAGGAAACATGGACATTGAGCTCGCGATCGACATGCTTGAACTGGCAGACCATCTCGATCATGTCGTGCTTTTTTCGGGCGACTCGGATTTTCGTCGGTTAGTCGAAGCCGTACAGCGTCGCGGCGTGCGCGTGACCGTGGTTTCATCGGTGAAAACTTCTCCTCCTATGATCGCGGATGAATTGCGACGGCAAGCGGACCAGTTTGTTGAACTGGCTGATATTGCGGGCGAGTTTACTAGGCGACCGGCTGACTCGCGGGTACGGCCCGGGCACGATGAGGATGAGGTGGAGTGATTTGTGCACCTGGCCCTGATTGTGGCCTGTGCCCAAGGCTGGTAGGATTTCGAGAGCAAAATCGCCGCAAATTTCCTGATTGGCATAATGGGCCCGTGCCTAGCTTTGGTCCGGTGACAGCAAGATTGCTGGTCGTGGGGCTTGCTCCCGGGCTGCGCGGAGCGAACAAAACGGGGCGACCGTTTACCGGGGACTTCGCGGGCGTGCTTCTATATCGGACGTTGTTAAAATTCGGTTTTGCTCAGGGCTTCTACGGTGCAAGGCCCGACGACGGGTTGGCGCTCGTGAATTGCAGGATCGTGAATGCCGTCCGCTGTGTGCCGCCTGAGAACAAGCCGCTTCCCGCCGAGATTCGAATGTGCAATGATTTTCTTCGGAGCGAGATTGCGAATGTGAAGCCGCGCGCAATTCTGGCTCTTGGCGCCATTGCTCATCAGGCTGTGCTGCATGCGTTTCAGCTGCCTCGGCGCTTTGCGGCGTTTCGCCATGGCCAAGAGCAAATATTACCATCAGGGGCATTTTTGGTCGATAGTTTTCATGTTTCTCGGCTAAATACCAGTACTGGGCGTCTCACTCAGGACATGTTTGAGCGCATTGTGCAGCGTCTTGTTGAAATGACGACCTGACCGTCTTGATGTTTACGTTTCAGTTTTTTGTGCCGTGATGGTTATGCCGAACGGGATTCGGGGCGCTTGGGATCACGGATTTTCTAACCAATCTTTCGCAGGAAGGATCGGCATGCCCCCAAGCGTAAAATCATAAAACAGGCCGTGTTTGCTATTCCGCTTAATGCTCGCCGCCTGGTATCGCCTTCTGATGCGTATGCCACTGCTCCTTTTTGCGATGTGAGGCATTAGGGTTGGTGCTCATCATTGAAATGCCTTGAGCAAGGAAGGACGTCTGCTGTCACAGTGAAGTATGAAATTGAGTTGAATTGGTGCGCTATTTGTTAATGATGCGTCATAGGCGTAACAGAGGCAGTAGTAACCTGTTGGCACGGGAGGCTACGCCTTCCATCTGTGGGAAAGGCGTCCGCGCTCGTAAACACGGTCCACGGAAGCCCCGTGTGATCGTTTCGGGAATAAGGTGTTCGAACGTTCGTAACGTCACAGGCGGTCTTTCTCCTCGTCGAGCAAGGAATAGCCGAGTTCCGCGAGGCCTTGCTCCATCAGATCGGCAAGTTGCGGTGTTTCTATCAAATAAGACACACTACGCTCGTTGAGCGCATCGCGTGCCGCTTGAAGTGCGGCCGGCCATTCGCGCCTCGTGAAATCGCCGCGCCCGAGCCACACCAGCGCCAGCAATTCGGTTTTCTGGTCATCATTGAGGTCTTCGAGCGCGGCGGCCAGTTCCATTCGTGTCGGGTTATCAGTCGTGTCTTCGAGGATGCCGACGTTATAGTCGTCGGAAGCGTTCGAACCTGCTTCCAATCCCTCCGGCGCAACTTCGGCATCGAATTCTCGAGCCTTGACTACGATGTAGGTCAGCAGGTCCAGCGGCGTGGCAAGCATAATGCGCTCCTTTTTGGAGAGAATTGGGTCGTCGGGTCGAAAATTTGCGCTGATTGAACCCTCTGAATTAAGCTAGCCCGACAGTGGATTTGTACGACGCGCGTGTTTACGCTCGCATTGATGTTGATCAAGGACGGCGGCGGCGCTCCCGGTGTGGGAGGTGCTCTAATGTGGCGATTGTTGGGTCGCAAACCGCCGGGCGATGCGCCGCGCCGAAGAGACGGTCTGTTTTTTGGCGGCGTCCGATGCTTGCCCCGCATTGGCGGCCATGCGCTTCCTGACGCTGGTCCTTGCCAGACAGGTTGTTGGCAAGGATGTCGCGCGGTAGCAGGCTAAGGAGAACCTTCTTATCAGGAGCGGGTGTAAGGCCCCTTCCTGTAGGGAGGTGATATAGCCCCGCGCTGTGCAGAGGCGTTCTTTATGCTCTCTTAGAGGGTAACGTGCTGTATCTGACTGATGCTCGCTGCCAACCGGTTCTGGCTCTATCCCTCACCTGACCAGACGCAGCGCCTCGCGGTGCAGTTCGGTCATGGGCGATGGGTCTGGAATGACGCGCTGGCGCTGGCCCAGCAAAGCTACCGCGATACCGGCAAAGGGCTGACGTTCCGCGCCATGTCGGATCGCCTGCCCACCCTCAAGACAAAGATGGAATGGTTGGGCAGTGCCGACAGTCAGGTGTTGCAGCAGGCGCTGCAGAACCTTGCCGCTGCCTTCGATAATTTTTTCCACAAGCGGTCGCGGTATCCCCGCTTCAGGCGTAAGCGTGAGCGGCAGAGCATCCGGTATCCGCAGCGTGTGAAGATCGATGGCAAGCGTGCTTATCTGCTAAAGGTTGGGTGAAGGTGGTTCTTCACCGAGGGCTGGCAGGCCGGATCAAGACCGTCACCATATCCAAGGAACCTTGCGATCACGGCTACGCTTCCGTGGTGACGGAGGATGACGCCCTGCTACCGGACCCGATCATGCCGGAAGGTGGACGGCAGCGATGTCGGATTGACCGACTTTGTGGTAACGAGCGACGGCAGCCACTTCCAGAACCCGCGCCCACCTGCGGCAGATGGAGAAAAAACTCGCACGCAAGCAACACAACTTGGCGAGGAAGCAGAAGGGGAAGCCAGTCGCGCGACAAGGCGCGGCGGGGGACCCGCTGCTGCTGGTGGAGGGAGGATCCGGCAATCAGCGCAAGCGGCTCGGCGCCGCTCGTGCTGCTCGGTCCAGCGAAGCTAGAAGCCGCCACCTTTAGGCGGGGGAGTGTTCACATGCGGTGTCATCAGATAACTTCTGTCACCCGAGGAAAGGGAGAGCAAAGGTGAGATGGTGTCTGCGGGAACGAACCAGGATTTTGTTTTCATCGGCGGTGTGATCGTTGGGGCGCTGCCCGGTTTCGAAAGACGTTCGCAGCCTTCTTCATGAACAACCGACTGGTTTTCAGAACGGGAATATGACAGATTTGAATGCCGGAACAATCTTCCGGCGCAGGTTTTTCGTTAAATTTCCCAAAGACAGACATCAGACTGGATGCCAGCTTTTCGGCTGCGCGGTGCTCGAAACAACCTATATGGAAAATATCGAGAGTGATTGACAAGC
>DAIDMG010000125.1 GCA_027449105.1 Acidiphilium sp.
GCGTGAGCATGAAATAACGAGCGCTGCCGTCTCGGTAGTAGAACGCGATGGGAGATACCGGCAGATTGGCAAGTGTCCGCTACCGAATTCCGGGAGCTCTTGGCCGCTCGCGCGTGATACTGCGGACGTTGAGCTTCTACAAAACGCGTCTCACAGCCGTTTCCGCCTTTCAGATTACGGCTATTCGCCGAGCATCGGGGGATTCGTCTGGAATCGTGACGAACGACCTGCGTACCTGACCAAACTCAAAATTCCGCTGTCACAGCGAACAACGACCGTACCCCTTTTATGGTCGAGTGACATCCGTACAAGCGGGCGATTGCATTTTGAGGCCGATACTGCGGCTCATGGCCAACACCGCTATGTCAATTACGGGAGCCGTATCCACCCAACCGTCAAGCAGCATCCGGCTGTTCTGTTGCAGCGCGTAACCTCGACCGACCAAGCGCGGCGCTTGATTGGGGCTGTAGTCTCTGCCGGCTTCATCCAGGAACATGGTGGCTATGTCGGAGAGAATCATGTCGTCATCCTCGAGCACGTGAAGCCTCGCCAGGGTCTATCCCCGAAACAATTGCTGAGGCTTTTGAGGACGCCCCTCATGGAGCGGTATTTCCGATGCATTTCGGGGTCTTCGAACGTTTCGCTGTTTGAACTCGCGCAGCTTCCTCTTCCAGACCCATCGCTACTCCGAAAGTTGCTGAGGCGAGGCGTACCGATGGAACGCGCAGTGGAAATGCTTCTTCTCGAGAATTCAGCGCGTTAAGAGCGTGAGCGCTACATGGAGTGGAAGGGATAAAATAATGCGCTCACATCGAAGCCTCCATGATCGTAATCAGGACCGCGAGGACTCGCGCGCGAGAATGCGCGAGCGTGTCGCGCGCCTCATTAACTCACGAAGACCTGAGAGTACCAAAAAACTCAGTGTCTCGGTTGGTCAAGGAGAGGCAGCTACTGGTTCTCCTGCAGCTGCCGCTTGCGACTTGAAGCCGGCGACTCACTCTTTCGTGGCCCCTGAGCTCGCAGCCGCTAATCAAGGGGCAGCCTTAGCCCTGCAGCCCTGGGCGATTGAACTGGCGAAGACCCTACTGCGTCGGGCTGAGGATCATCAGGTTTCTCTGCGTTTATTGTGGCCTGCGGAGATTGATGCTATTGCGGGTCTCCATGCTGTTGCGATGCTGTCCTGTGTGCTACAGACGGATCTTGCAGGATTGCGCACGCTGGTTTATCCGGGTACGCATGGCACCTGGACCGTGCTTGATCGGTTCACGACGGATCGCACTGCGTTGAGCGCACTCTGGCGATCGACGTACGAGACGCCGCCTCTTCGAAAGTCACAATCGGTGGAGGCCGTTCTCGAAGCATGCAACGAAATTGAGCAGTACACGCAGGAAGCTCCACCCCCGCAATTACGTCAGCTGATTCCGGCTTTCATCTACGATTGCGCCGCAAAGCGCTGGGCGGACACCAAGCACCTGCCGCTCGATCGCCTCATCGCAAAGGTGACCAAACTTCGAAGGCGCGAGCTTCTCCGGGAGCGAATTGAACCTGAGTGGCGCCGTGCCGCCCTCGCTCCTGGCGCACTTCTAGTGTTGCCCCGCGGCATTAAACGAAAAGATCTGAAACAAGCCTTCGCGCATGACTCACCTGAAAATGGTGGGCGAGCAAACGCGGCGCTTATCGACGCGACGGGGAAATCTGCTGCTGCCGACCCGCGGGCCCTGCGGCGCCTCGGAGAAATCCTGAAGACGCTCTACGAAGTCTGTGGTTCCCAGATCGGCTCGCTCATCCTAACGGACGATCCGACGGAGTACTTTGTTCTTCGTCAGCGAATCGAACAGGCGGGAATTCGGGTTGACAGTGCTGTTTTAGCAGGGGAATCA
Source organism: Acidiphilium sp. (assembly GCA_027449105.1). GTDB lineage: Bacteria > Pseudomonadota > Alphaproteobacteria > Acetobacterales > Acetobacteraceae > Acidiphilium. The sequence continues at coordinate 1,881 of DAIDMG010000125.1, forward strand.
GAGCCGAGTGAGTGGCTTGCAGCAGCCTCGCCGAAACCCGGCGGCTGGGTGCCGGATACCCGAAGACCTGTAAACTTCAGCGTTTCGATTTTGGATAGGCAAGCAGCCACCCTTGCCCGCAGATTCGGACGCATCGCTGAAGCAGTCCGTGACGAAGGCGTCGACGTCGAAGAGCCATTTCGACTCGCTCAGGGCTTTGTGATGCGCGCGAGCCACCTGCCAGGTGGATTTGTTGACCTGTATTCCGAAGAATCCGGCGAACGGGAATATCTGTCGCGCGACCTTGAGTGGGGGCACCTCGAGGACTCAATACGAAATGTTTTGCTCCGCGGGAACGCAGCCGAGCAGCGCAAGCCTATCGAAGGCGCGATTGAGCGTGTTCATAAGCACCTGGCCGATTGTGAGACAGGTACCCCGCTTGCAATCAAGCTGAAGGACCAGGTACGGCGGTTTACGGTGGATTCCCGCGACGGTTTGACCATTCTACTGTCATCACCACGCAACATTGCCGTCGCACAGCGCTTCCTCGCACGAGAACTGCGTGACGACTGGGAGGTGGCAACGAGTCGCATAGAGTGGCTAACATTCGCACGTGCACCAGCAGAGTTGAAGGCTCGCTCCCAGCACAAGCGGCTCGTAATCGTAGGGCTAAGTCCGAGGATTTTGCGATTACTCGCGACTCATGACGAGATTCCAATTGGCACGTGCCTACTTGTCCCGGCGCAGAAGGCGCTTGGCGTAACGCAGACCCTCGCCGGAATGGTCACCGCCGATGCGCTCAAGCCATATCGTGCACGTCTCAGTGGGCTTCTCACCACCCTAAACGATCGCCTAAAAGAGCTCCCGGATGCTGAGGTGCTTACACGGTCTCTTGAGCAGTTGAGCCTCGCCCCGCAACGGACTTCTACCTCTTCTGGTCCGCATGACCCAAAGGCCTATCGATTTCAGCTTGAGGACGGTCGCTCAATTCAGGCATCCGGAACGGTTTTCCGTTACGACGGGATTGAGGGTGAGGAATTCAGGCGTGTTCAAGCTCGCTCGATAGAGGCCGGTGACTGCATTTTCGAGATGTCTGACGAGTTGCGAGATGAAATCGAAGAGGCTTTAGGCTTCGAACGTGGCGCGATTGAGGTAAGCCCGGCACGTAAAGCGATAGCGCTGTACCATGACTTCGTCAAAAGCGCGGTTACAGAATTGTTCCCCGCGCCCTCCCGGCAGGAAAGCATTCGCGCCATCAAGGCTCGAATGCTCGAACTTGATCCCGGAAGCACAGATGTCTCCTCGGGAAAGTTGGGATACTGGATAAGCCTCGAAGACAAGGATAGCGCACCGCATGGCGCCAGAGATCCAGATGAGTTTCTCCTGTTCTGTCGCGCTTTGAACATCGACGCCGAGCTGGCCAAGAAATTCTGGGCGCGCATCCGGCGTGTTCGGTATGAGAACCAAACGGAAGGTCGACAACTGAAGGCGATTTACGCAGAAATCCTCTTTAACCCAGAGAGCGCGCAGGTGTACCGCGGCGTATCACCAGCTACCATTCGGACACTGCAAGGCAAAGCATTGGATTGCGTATTTCATGTTGTTCACGTTGAACCGCCGCAGGCATAAGCGAAAAAAGAAGGAAATTCCATGACTGTTTGTGCTGCTGATGCAAGTCGAATCGACCAAACATGCAAAGAGGCCGTCGTTGACGGCTTATTGAATAATCTTGCGGGTCGCGTCTCCGGGGCAGGCGAGTTTCATCGCTTTATCTATGGCATTCGTCCGAGCGATCTCTTGGTCAGCGGCTTTCTTGTTGCACGACCTGAGGAAGATCGGGACAGCGACGAAGAAGCGAGTCCCTTGGAAATAAGCGCCCATGGTCTGGATTTTCACATTGATGCGGCAGGCATGCACAGACCGATGCGCGCGAAGCTCAAAGCTGCCGTGTATGTGCGCGTGTTCCCCTCGCGCGAGGATATTGGGAACGGCGGACGGCTGAGGCCAGCATTCCCATTGCAGCCTGAGGTGACACGCAATCTCCGTACTCAAACGAATGAGGCGCTCGATCAGCTGCGAGCGGAACTCGGTGTAAAGCGCTACAAGGAACATGTCCACCCGGATTGGACTAGGAGGAAGGAAGAGATCCGCCGCCAAATTCATGTCGCCATAGGCATTCCCTTCTACGCCTCAACCCAGGCCGACAGCCCGGAGAGCTCAGACCAAGTGCCTGCTGAAGCAACGGAAGAATCGACTACTGATGCCGGTGTGACGGGCGATGGGGACGAGTACGGCAAGGATCAGCTGTACCGAGAAGGCGAGCCGCCGCAGAAGTGGTTTCGATTGGAGCTTCAGTTACCAGAAATCCAATTCGCAGCAGCCACGTGTGAGGCCGACGCACGAAGAGCAACAGAGGAGCTCAACGCTGCAATCGAAGAGCAGTTGAAGCGATGGTTTGAAGGTACAGACCCTGGAATTGGTGGAGCACGGTGGGGGTATCGGCGCGGCTCCAAGATTCTCCCCTCTGATCTCAAGGACTGGGATAAATACGTGCGCGACCGGTGCATCAACGACCTTCGTGGCGTCTTCCCGAAATTCGATGTTCGGTGGGCGATCTCCGTAACCCCGGACCCGTTGAGACCCGACCGCGCGTTGGTGCATGTAGCGGTTGAGAACTGGACCGAAGAACGCCCAGGCCTGCGCGACAAGGAGATCGAGCGCTCGCTCTTTCAGGTCAGTGTGACCCTCGAAACCCCACCGGAGCTCCTGAAGCCACTCCTGCTGGATCGCGTAAAGCCCTCATATCGGTATAACCAGTACCTTCGATATCCAGCACTGGGGTTCAATTGTGGAATTCGACACGCTCGCCGCGATACTGGCGACGTGCTCACGACTACGTGGACTCCGCGCTACGTATTACCGCGCATTGTCGCATCACAAATAGACGTCGAACGCCGTTTTGAAGCCCTCGCGAAGCCAGACGGCCTGAAGCGATTGGCCCCGTTGATCGGTGCCTACGTCGACTGGCTAGAAGGTACCCGCCGAACTCCGGTGCAGCTTGGCCTCGAGGGGCCTAATGAGGCAGAACAGCTGGCAAACGAACGAGCCAAGCTGGAGGAAGACCTTCGTTGCTGGGATCGAGAACGACAAGCCATTCAGCGCGGGATTGACCTATTAACTGAATCCGCCAAGCACTGGTCTGGACCGGGACGGCAGGCCGATCCGCGTGGCATTCCTTGTGAAGCATGGTTCGCCATGAATGAGGCCATGCAATCCGTCGGAAAGGGGAAATACGATTCATGGCGACTATTTCAGCTCGCCTTCGTCGTTTCTATGGTGCCGACGTTTGCGACGCGAATACCGGAATTCCACTCGTATTACAAAGATGACGTCGTGGAGCAGGCCAATGCAGTCACACTGCTTTACTTCGCAACCGGCGGCGGCAAATCAGAGGCCTTTTTAGGTCTTCTGCTGTACGTTCTGCTACTGGATCGGCTTCGAGGGAAGGAGCGCGGGATCAGCGCTTTGATGCGATATCCGCTTCGACTTTTAACTCTGCAGCAAGCACGCCGAACCATGAACGTGCTTGCCGCGGGAGAGCTACAAAGGATCAAGCGAAAGTATCCTGGTGAGCCTCTTTCTCTGGGCTTCTGGGTTGGAAGCACAAACACTCCGAACTGGCGCTCAGGGGAGGTCAAGGAGGTACCGACGCTGGACGCATGCCCTCTCTCAATGGAAGAGCAGGCAGCAACGGAACCACCGTACTCAGAACTTCGCAAGCAGTGGCTCAAAATCGAGTCGTGCCCTTTCTGCAAATCAGCGGTCGCGCTGAGAAGGGCGCCAAGCCGTGATGGCAACGTGCTCGGGCACTACTGCACGGCCGAACGCGATAAGTGTCCCTGGAATGGCGAGTACGAGAGACTCACACCGCTGCCATTCTACATAGTAGACGAAGACATTTACGCGATTGCTCCGTCAGTCTTACTGGGGACTGTCGACAAACTTGCGGTCATTGGTCAATCCTTCCGGACCATCCGATTTGTATTCGGCATGTTCGGCATGGCACCATTTCGTGACCCGGACACGCGGCATCTACGCACTCCCCTGCAGCGGACAGACTGGGAGCGTGCGGTGGCTGAAGGTGCTGAGCCGCTGTTCCCTGCGCATGACACCGGCGCCAAAGTATTTTTCGATCCCTTTCCGTCCCTCCTCATCCAAGATGAAGCTCATCTTCTCGAGGAGTCTCTCGGTACCTTTGCTGGGCTTTTTGAATCTGCGCTTGAGGCGGGCCTGGATCGACTCGCGCCGCTTCTCAAAAATCAGATATGCTGCGATCCGGCTAACGATCGCCGCCGGCGCATCAAAGTGATTGCCGCATCCGCTACGGTGAGCGAGCCGCAGCGACAGATGCGAAATCTATACCAGCGCGACGCCACGATCCAATTTCCCCACCCAGGACCGGATCTTTATCGATCATTCTATGCGGAGCCGAAGCTGCCTGACCCGACGCCAGAGAATGCCGCGCGACTGGCGCTCTCGGACATCGAGCAACGAGCACATGGCGCACGTACTTACGCAGCTATCGTGACAAACGGTCACCGCCACACGGTAGCGATGGCCTCCATTCTTGGCCAGTACCACCTGCTTGTGACCGAGCTGTACGAGGATCTCCGCAGTGCCGAAGTGATTCGGCAGACCAAGGCTCGGGAGGCGCTGCGCAACTGGCTCTCCGATTCCCCCCTGCGATTCGTGCATGAACGAGCTCTAGCTGCCGCGAGCCCAAACGAGCTTCTGACCCTTATTGACCTGCACCGAATCGCACTCACGTACGTGACAAATAAGAAAGGCGGCGATCAGGTCATCGATACAGAGCGGGCCGAGTTCGATGCATTGCACCAGCAGGCACACTTTGGCGATCAGATTCTGCGGACACAGCTCATTTCTGGGGCTGTCTCGGCAAGCGAAATTCAGAACGTCGTACGCCAGGCCGAGAGTCGCGTTAGAGCTGGAGAAGAGTTCCCCGATCTTAGCGAGACCCTGCGTTCAATCATCGCAACGTCAGCTGTATCGCATGGTGTGGACGTCGATGAGTTCAACTCAATGTTCTTCGCCGGGATGCCCTCCGACATCGCGGAGTACATCCAAGCCTCATCACGTGTCGGCCGTATGCACATCGGTTTCGTGGTACTGGTGCCCACGCCGCAGCGCCGCCGC
>DAIDMG010000126.1 GCA_027449105.1 Acidiphilium sp.
AACAACATGTTGAGCGCAAACACGAGCCCTTGGGGCGGCCCAGTGCGTTCGCGGTTGACCAGGAATTCGGCAATCGCAACGACCCCACCAGGTGCAAGTGCCTCAAAGGTACGGCGCAACAGCATGCGGCTACGAGCTTCGCCTTCACTGTGCAGGATATGTCCCAACACGGCCACTTGGTAGCCGGTACCGAACGGTACATCTGCCAGGTCACCTGCGACGAAGCGGTAACGCTCGGACAGCCCATGCTGTGCCGCTACCTTTCGCGTGGTCGGTAGCACCCCCTCCCAATCCACTGCCGTCACCTGCGCCTGCGGCGCGGACTCAGCTAAAGCAATGCTCCAGATCCCCGAACCGGCCGCCAGATCGAGAACCCTGATCGTTCCGGAATGGCCTGAAAGATTCAGATGGGCTGCAAGCGTGCGGGCCGCTGGCCCATTGATCGCGGCAAGCGCCTCAACAAACGCACTGAAAAACGGAGCTCCCTGATTTTCGCGGTTTACCGCCCGTGGCGGTGAGCCCGTATAGACGGCCTCGGTCAAGTGCAGCCAAGATGGCAGCAGCTGAGTACTGACGTGATGGAAAAAGTCACCGTGATAGCCTGGTCGTTCGTGGACCAGAAATGCGTCGGCTTCGGCTCCAAGCGTGTATTTTCCACCCTCGTCCTTATGTAGAAATCCGAGACCGACAAGTGCGTTTAATAGCGGTGCCAAGCCACGGGGCGCCGTACCAGTGGCGCTTTGCAGTTCCTGCAGGCTGTGTGCTCCCCGGGAAATCGCGTCGAACACGCCGGTTCGCACCGCGGCTTCCAAAATCAGGGGCGGCGCGTAGCCCCACCCCATCTGCATCAGGCGCTCCGGCGTAACGGCGTTAGGCATCGTGAGTATTCCCCTGACAATGTCGTTGGATGCAACATGCTCAAGCGCCCGAAGAGGCTTGTTTCAGGAAAGCATATCCCGATTCCAGCCCAACCGAAACCGGAATACGAAATCCTGCTGTTCTCGGCAGGCATGAAAATTTCAGGCGACTCGATCGCCAAAACCATAGAGTGATCGACTACCTCGCGGCAAGCGGCTCCCGAAACAGCAAGTTGGCTTCCGCGCACATCACCTTCACCGAACTGTCGATCCCACCGAGCTGCGAGCGACGCCCGTTACGGATCGGGAACTCCGACTGGCTTTCCAATGTTTGTAAAGCGCGCAGCATTAGGATTTTATGAATATCAACACCTGCTCATGAGCTATCGCAGCTAAGCCTGGCAAGTGCTAGGGCATGCCTAACTTCACGATATTCGGCGGGAACGGTCATGACGCGCTTTCGCTTTCGGGAGCATGCTGCACCGATCGGCCAACAAAAAAACCGGGCCGAGACGCCATCAAACCCTTCATCACAGCGTTAGGACAACAAATTAATCAATGCCGCCGAAACGCTGGAGATCTTTCGAGGCAGGCGTGTTCTTGCCTTATTACGCAGGAGACAAATGGCGTCGCTCGCAAGATCTGTTTGTTTTATCGAGGATGTCCTGGCATGCCATCCGAACGAATGTCCGTTATCCATTGATGCGAGGCACGGATCCCGTAAGACTCCCGATTAAAAGACATATACCTTCCGTTGCGGCACATGAAAAAACAGAGCGCCCTCACACCCTGCCTGTTACCCCTTTTACGATTCAGTTGATTGTCGGCTATACGTGTGGATCAACATCGTGATAGCCTCACGAAACGCAGCTATGACCCAAGCCACCTCATGACATCCGGTCGCAGAAAAGTGCTCCTTGCTGCCGCCCTCGTTCTAGCGGTGGTTTTGGGCACAACCGCGTATCTGCACCTTCATACGGTACACACGGCTAAAAATCTCACGCTCTATGGAAATGTTGACATCCGCCAAGTTAACGTGGCCTTCAACGATAGTGGCCGCATCTCCAACCTCTTGGTTCAGGAGGGGGACGTTGTTCACGACGGTGAACTGATCGCGGAGCTTGATGACCGACGCTTCGCCGATGCCTTGGCTGCCGCCCGGGCCAAGGCGGCCAACCAGGAGCAGATCCTGGCGGCACTGCTCGCAGGCTCCCGGCCTGAACAGATTGCCCAAGCGAAGGCACAAATGGACGCGCTTGCAATCGTCTACCATAATAACAAGTCAACGTACCAACGTTACGCGACGCTAGCGCCAGCGGGCGCAGCCACCGTTCAGCAGCGGGATGATGCCAAGGCTGCCTACCTCAATGCCAGACAGAATTATGAAGCCGCCCTGCAGACGTACATTTTAGCGGTCAAGGGCCCTCGTGCCGAAGACATCGCCGCCGCAAAGGCCGCCTATAAGGCCGCAAAGGCCGAGGCCGCCCTCAGCGCGCAGGAGTACCAAGACACCAAGCTCTATGCCCCGGCCAACGGCGTCATTGAGCAGCGGGTGCAGGAGCCGGGAGACATGACGTCGCCTTCAACACCGGTCTATGTCATCGCGCTCACCAACCCCGTCTGGGTACGGGCCTATGTGCCAGAGAGCGATCTCGGCCGCATTCGGTTGGGCATGGCAGCTGACATCACCACCGACTCTTTCCCGGGTAAAATCTATCGCGGCTGGATCGGCTATATCTCCCCTACCGCTGAGTTCACTCCCAAAACGGTCGAAACCCCCGACCTGCGCGCTCAACTCGTCTACCAGTTGCGCGTTTATGCCTGTGCACCGACCGGCGAGTTACGATTAGGCATGCCTGCTACGGTAACGATCGACCTGATACAACCCAAGCGTCAAAACAAGATTCGTGGCCCCGATGTCTGCGGTGGCAAGACCCATTGAAACTGCCGCTACGCCCCTGATACTAAAAAGCGTCACTCGACGTTTTCGGGTCGGCAAGCGTATCGTTACGGCACTCGACAGCGTGAGTGCTGAGACCACTCACGGGTTGGTCACCGGGCTCATCGGCCCTGACGGTGCAGGCAAGACAACGCTCATGCGCCTCATCGCCGGACTGCTGCGCGCCGACGAAGGCACGATCCAAGTCTTTGGCGCTGACGTTGATTCCAATCCGCTTGCCGTTCAAGGCATGCTTTCCTACATGCCGCAGCGCTTCGGCCTCTACGAAGACCTGACGGTTCAGGAAAACCTCGACCTCTACGCCGATCTGCAAGGCGTTCCACCAGCTGATCGTTCCGCTCGTTACGCAGAGCTCTTGCACATGACAGGCCTGAAGCGGTTCACGGCACGCATGGCCGGCCGACTATCAGGCGGCATGAAGCAAAAACTGGGCCTTGCCTGCACGCTCATCCGCCCGCCTAAGCTTTTACTGCTCGACGAGCCAACGGTCGGCGTCGATCCTGTGTCGCGCCGCGAGCTCTGGCAGCTGGTTGATCACCTCGTCCGCCACTCAGGAATGAGCGTGCTTCTGTCAACCGCCTATCTCGATGAAGCGGAACGCTGCGACGCGGTTCTGCTACTTCATGAGGGCCAGTTAATTGGAGCCGGGCAACCGGACGAATTCACACGTGCGATGACCGGGCGCAGCTTCCTCGCCCATGCGGCAAACGTCTCCAAACGCTCTTTGCAGGCCGCACTCGTAGCTACACAAGGTGTGACGGACGCGCTGATCCAGGGCGAAGCCGTGCGCGTGGTGCTCGAACCCGGAAGAGCGCCATCAACCATTTGGTCCGAGCGTTTTGACCACCTTGATTTTGCGCCCACCACGCCCCGGTTTGAGGATCGATTCGTTGATCTCCTGCGCTCCGGGATGGCCTCGCGAACTCCCGCTCCACAAACCTTGTCAGCCGCGCCGTCAATGGCCGCGCGATCAGACTCCGCTATCGAGGTTGTGCACCTCACAAAACGCTTTGGCATCTTTACGGCAGTTGATAACGTCACCTTCACCGTCCAGAAGGGGGAGATTTTTGGCCTGTTGGGCGCTAACGGTGCGGGCAAGTCCACTACGTTTCGGATGCTCTGCGGCCTGTTGCCGGCCACAAGCGGTCGCTTGCGTGTTGACGGCTACGACCTTCGCCACGCCGCTGCTACCGCGCGTGGCCGTCTGGGCTATATGGCGCAGAAATTCTCCCTTTATGGCGATCTGAGCGTAATACAGAATCTGCGCTTCTTCGCAGCGGCCTATGGCCTGCGGGGTGTAAGGCGCAACAAGCGCATTGCCTGGGCATTAAACGAATTCGAGCTGCTCTCACTCGCCGATGCCACCAGCCGAGATTTGCCACTTGGCTTCAAGCAGCGCATGGCCTTGGCATGCGCACTTATGCACGAGCCCGACGTGCTGTTTCTCGATGAACCCACGTCAGGCGTAGACCCGCTAGCTCGACGAGAATTCTGGCTGCGCATCAACGCCCTGGCCGAGCGCGGTGTCACTGTGCTGGTCACCACGCATTTCATGGACGAGGCAGAGTATTGCGATCGACTGGTTGTCATGGCGCAAGGCCGCATTCTTGCTACCGGCACCTCTGAAGACCTTAAACACGCCAGCCGCACTGCTGATTTGCCTGATCCCACGATGGAAGACGCTTTTATCGCTCTCATCGAGGCCGACGCTGCAAAACAGCCAGGGCTGGAAACATGAACGCACCACTCATGCGCCTGCGTGGTTTGATCCGCAAAGAAAGCCTGCAGATCCTGCGCGATCCATCCTCTATTGCTATTGCCTTCATCCTGCCTGCCGTGCTGCTGCTCTTGTTCGGCTACGGCGTGTCGCTTGATGCGCGCCACGTTGGCGTTGGTCTGGTGGTCGATGAACCAAGCTCCACCGCCGCCAGTTTTACCTCTCAGTTCCGCCACTCGCCCTATTTCGCGCCGCACGATTTCGCCACAGAACGATCAGCTGAACACGCGCTGGCCGGAGGCCAAATCGATGGATTCATCTGGCTCCAAGGAGATTTTGCCCGCATGCTCGACGCAGGCCGCAAACCTGCGATCGGCCTTTTTGTCAACGGCGTCGATGCCAATAATGCCCGGCTCATCGAGAACTATGTCCAGCAAAGCTGGGTTAGATGGGTTGCACAACAGGCCGCGTCGACCGGGATTGCAGATCCTCAACCGATCGATATTGAACCGCGTATCTGGTTCAACCCGGCAGTCAGCAGCCGTGACTACCTAGTGCCAGGGTTAATTGCTGTCATCATGACACTCACCGGCGCCTTGCTCACCGCTCTCGTTATCGCGCGCGAGTGGGAACGTGGCACTATGGAAGCGCTAATGGTCACCAAGGTCAGCATGCTCGAAATTCTGGCCGCCAAGATCGTACCCTATTTCCTGCTCGGCATGGGTGGCATGGTGGTGTCGGTACTAATTGCCGTTTTTTTGTTTAGTGTCCCGCTTCTCGGCTCTCTTGTCGTGCTAGTACTTGCCTCGTCGCTGTTCATGCTTGCCTCACTTGGCATGGGGCTGCTCATTTCCACAATCGCCAAGAATCAGTTTGTCGCAGGGCAAATCGCGATCATCACCACTTTTCTGCCAGCCTTCATTCTCTCCGGCTTCATTTTCGATATTTCCAGTATGCCCGCGATCGTCCAATGGATCACTCATATCGTTGCCGCACGTTACTTCGTCGCCATTCTACAAACCCTGTTCCTTGCCGGTACCGTGTGGTCGGTACTGCTCCCCAACCTGCTCGCGCTGCTGGCCATGGCCATAGTTTTTCTTGGAGCGGCGCGACTTACAGCCCGGAAAAGACTAGATTAAGGACATGCTGGGTCGTGTGCTCGCGCTGGTCGTTAAGGAATTCCTTGCCATACTGCGTGATGGCAAAAGCCGGACGGTTCTAATCGGGCCTCCTCTCATACAACTGGTCGTGTTCGGCTATGCGGCAAGCTTCGATCTCAACCATGTGCCCTTTGCAGTCTATAACCAAGATCCGTCAGGCTATTCACGCGATCTGGTAGCGGATTTCGCGGGCTCCCCAGCCTTCAAGCAGGTGGCCGTATTGCACAGCCCCGCGCGCATTCGGGACCTCATCGACTCTCGCAGAGTGGAGATGGTCCTTGACATTGACCCACGCTTCTCGCGCGACCTGCTCACCAACGTTCCAGCACCCGTTCAAGTCATTGTTGATGGCCGCAATTCTAACACCGCGCTGCTGATCCTGGGGTATGCCAACGATATTATTACCTCCGCAGGCGAAAACTGGGCCAAAAGCCGCGGCAAATCTGGACCACCAGCCCAACTTGACCCGCGCGCACTGTTCAACCCCAACCTCGACTCCCACTGGTTCATCATTCCCGGTATCGTCGCGCTGCTCACCCAGGTCATCACCTTGCTGGTGGTCGGGCTCTCTGTGGCGCGGGAGCGCGAGGCGGGAACATTTGACCAGGTTCTAGTGACGCCCCTGCGACCACTCGATATCTTGATTGGAAAAAGTTTGCCGGGCCTGATCATTGGCCTGATCGAGGCCACGGTCATCATCGTGGCCGCACATTTTTGGTTCGGTGTGCCGTTGTTGGGCGGCTTGGCCCAACTCTATAGTGGACTGATCCTGTTCACTGCCGCTGTCGCCGGCATTGGTCTGATGATCTCCTCCCTTGCAGCCACGCAGCAGCAGGCGTTGCTCGGTGCGTTCCTGTTCATGGTACCATCCATCATCCTCTCGGGCTTCGCGACGCCAATCGCCAACATGCCGGTGGTCGTGCAGGACCTCACGTTGCTCAATCCCATGCGCTATGCGCTGGTGGTCATCCGCAGCTGCTTTCTCGAACATCCCAGCTTCAGCGTTCTGATGCCGCAGTACGCAGCTATGGCATCGCTTGCTCTCGTCAGTCTCGCCACCGCCGGCTGGCTATTCCGCAAACGTGCAGTTTAATCCGCATTTCTCACGAGGGGAGGTGCATCGGGGCTCCGAATCTGCGAAAGTGCTTTTGTAACAAAGATCTTTTGCGATTAGAGTCTGATATTCTCAGATTGATGCATATCCTGAGTTTCTGAGATAGTTTTTGCATTCTTCTGGTTGGAAGGC
>DAIDMG010000127.1 GCA_027449105.1 Acidiphilium sp.
GCAGGACATTGCAGCTCTCGACAGGGTGATCCGTGACGCATCTGCCCCTCAACGTGCGTGGCTGTCCGGCTTCCTCGCGGGACTCGACGCGTCCGAAAGCAACGTCGCCGCTCCTGCATCACCGCCAGCGGCGGCGCCTACCCTGACGATTCTTTATTTGACCGAATCCGGCAATTCCGAAAGACTCGCAGAAAGCGCCCGAGCGGCCGCCAGGAAACGTGGGTTCAAAGTCCAGATGCTGGATGCGGCCGACGCAACGGCGGAAGCGCTGATCGGCACGTCGGCCGTATTCGTTATCGCAGCCACGTGGGGTGAAGGCGAGCCACCGCAACGCGCAACCGCATTCTACCAAGCAGTTATGGCGGATTCCGCACCAACCCTGGAAGGCGTTGACTTTGCGGTCCTCGCCTTGGGAGACTCTGCCTACGCCCAGTTCTGCGAAGTAGGCAAACGCCTTGATGCCCGGCTTGCCGAACTCGGCGCACACCGGCTCGCGGAACGGCTGGACTGCGATCTTGATTATGAAACATCCGCAAAATCTTTCATTGGCGACATCCTGAACCGACTGATCGCCAAGCATGACGGCGGTTCGGTCATTCACGTCGATTTTCATCGCCTTTCCGGCGACTCAGCCGGCACCACGCTGGACAGGCCGCCCCCCTTCCCCGCCGAAATCACCGCGCACCATCCTCTGACATCGTCTCGCTCGACCACCGAAACCATTCATGTCGAGATCGACCTGACAGGTTCCGGGATCCGGTACGAGCCGGGCGACTCACTAACCGTTACCCCGCGCAATGATCCGGCAATGGTTGAGGCCGTGCTCCGATCCGTTGGTCTCGACCATGATGACGATACCGCGCGTACACTAACGACCGAGCGGGATATCACCACACTCAGCAGCAAGCTTGTCGCCGACTATGCAGCACTTACCGGTGATCCGGGGCTGATCGCGCTCTCGATTGACGAAGGCGAGCGACATGCCTTCGTTCAGGGAAGGCAGCTCATTGATTTGCTGGAACGGTTTCCGCAAAAGCTGCAGGCATCGCAACTCACAACACTGCTGCGCAAGCTCCCGCCTCGTCACTACTCTATCTCTTCATCACAACAACTGGTTGGCGACGCGGCACATCTGACGATTGCGACCCTCGAATACGAAAGCGCAGGGCGAACACGGCTCGGCGTCGCATCCAGCGATATCGCGCGGCGTCGGCGCGCAGGTGATGTGCTTCACGTCTTCCTCAGGCCTAATACCTCGTTCCGGCTCCCGGAGGACCCTGCCGTTCCGATCATCATGATTGGTGCGGGCACGGGTATTGCGCCTTACCGCGCCTTCCTCCAGCACCGCGAAGCGGGCGGCCAATGCGGGGCTGCGTGGCTCATCTTCGGGCATCGGCATTTCCTGCACGATTTTCTCTACCAGCTGGAAATCCAGGACTGGCTTAAATCCGGTGTCCTTACCGATCTTGATCTGGCTTTCTCACGTGACCAGCCCGAAAGACGCTACGTCCAACATGTGCTGCGCGAACGCGCAGACAAGCTTAACGCCATGATCGCAGATGGCGCGATCATTTATCTTTGCGGCAACGCGGGAGCCATGGCTCGTGACGTCGAGGCAACCCTCAGTGAAATCATCGGCACAGACGAGCTCCGAACCCTGAACGCGACACGCCGGTATCGCAAGGATGTCTATTGATGTTGAACACCGGCACGCTGATTGAAAACCGGGCTTACCTTCTCCTGAAAAGCGCCATTGCCCACGAATTCCGGAGCAAGATAGCTCTCGTCTCCTCGTTTGGTACCGAATCCGCCGTGTTATTGCACATGGTCGCGCAGATCGACGCGCACCTGCCGATCTTGTTCCTCGATACCGGGAAGATTTTCCCCGACACGATCGCCTATCGCGATGGCCTGATCAACCGTCTGCGACTTTCCAATGTGCGCACGGTCCGGCCCGACCAGAAACACCTGAACTCCTATGATCCTGCCGGCCGCCTCTACACGGCAGACCCCGACCTATGCTGCGCGCTGCGCAAGACAATGCCTCTTGACGCCGCGCTCGAACCCTTCGATGCCTGGATCTCGGGACGCAAGCGCAATCAAAGCGAGACCAGGCGCGACATCCTACCTCGCGAAACCGGCCCCAATGGCATGACGGTCATCAATCCGCTGTACGATTGGAACAAGGCGGACATTGCCCGGTATTTTGCCGAAAATGCCCTACCGCCCCATCCCCTCGAGGCCAGCGGCTTCACCTCGCTTGGTTGCTTCTCGTGCACGTCCCGCATTCGCGCTGGCGATGATCCGCGTGCCGGCCGCTGGGCAGGCAGTGGCAAAACCGAATGCGGAATATTCCTTCCACGGCTGGCGATGGCGGACGAAACCGGCGGCAGCCGGGCCGACAGGACGGAAGCCCCCAACACCATGCGCGTAGACGCCGAACGTTAGCGAGATATTGCTGTGCTTGATGGGCAATCAGACAATGCAAGAGTGACCTGTCCAGCTTACCTGCCGGAGCGAAGATCGGTGATGATGCCGGGCACGGCTTTCGCTTCGCGCCCACCCATAATCGCGGGCGAAAGAGTACATGAAGCGCCGATCCATTTTGGGATACCAAAGGAAGATGACGATGAACGATCCCCAGCCGCTTTCACGGAATGAGGAAATCAAGGCTCGCAGCAACTTCTTGCGCGGCACCCTTAAAGACGCCTTTGACGAGACCGCGTTTGGCGGGCTGCCCGATGATGACGGACAACTCATCAAGTTCCACGGCATGTATGTTCAAGACGACCGGGACCTGCGCCCCGAACGGATGAAGAGGAAGCTTGACCGTGCCTACAGTTTCATGGCCCGCCTGCGTATTCCTGGCGGCGTTCTAACGCCACGTCAATATCTTACGATGGATCGGCTCGCCGGGGAGCGGGCGAATGGGACAATAAGAGTAACAACACGTCAGACCATTCAGTTCCACGGAATCCTGAAAAGCAACGTACGCGCAGTATTGCAGGAAATCGATGCTGTTCTTCTTGACACAATCGCCGCATGCGGCGACGTCAATCGCAATGTTATCGCGACGGCGAATCCGTTTTTGTCGCGTGCTCACGCGGAAGCGGTAGAGGCGGCGCGACAGCTGTCCGCGCATTTTCTTCCGCGGACGGGGGCGTGGCGCGAGATCTTCATCGGTGATCGACGGGTGCTGGGTGGTGAGCCGGAAGTGGAACCGATCTACGGCTCCACGTATCTGCCGCGCAAATTCAAGATAGCGGTGGCCGTGCCCCCCTCAAACGATGTCGACGTATTTGCCCACGATTTGTCGTTCATCGCGATCGTCGAGAATGGGCGTATAATCGGGTACAACGTCGTTGTTGGCGGCGGCATGGGGGCCTCCCACGGCGAACCCGAAACTTATCCGCGGACCGGCACCGTCATCGGCTATGTCGGAGCAGGGCATCTCGTGCCCACAGCAGAGGCAGTATTGACGTTGCAGCGCGATTACGGCGACCGAAGCAACCGCAAGCATGCGCGACTGAAATACACGATAGACGATCGCGGCGTTGACTGGTTCGTTAGGGAACTGGCTTCCAGAATGACCACCGCGCTGGAAGCAAAACGCCCCTTCCATTTCGACGGCAACGGAGACGCGATTGGCTGGACAACAGATACCGAAGGATTCCACCACCGGACGTTATTTATCGAGAACGGCCGCATTGCAGATCGGTCGGGACATCAGCTGCGCACGGCATTACGCACGATTGCCATGCTGCCCGAGTTTATCGACCGCGGAGCCGTTGTACTCACCACCAACCAGAATGTCGTGCTGGCGCGTGCCACAGACGCGGAACGTGCTCGGATCGACGCGATTCTGGCAGAGGCCGGGGTCGGTAGCCGGCAATCAGTCGTGCGCGAGAATGCAATGGCTTGCGTTGCCCTGCCTACCTGCGGGCTCGCATTGGCGGAAAGTGAGCGATTTCTTCCCGGCCTAATTGACGAAATTGACGAGCTGTTAAAGTTGCGCGGCTTGGAAACGCAGAAAATTACGGTGCGAATGACGGGCTGCCCCAATGGGTGCGCGCGCCCGTACATTGCAGAGATCGGCCTGATCGGGCGCAACCCCGGACGTTATAATCTCCACGTTGGAGGGGCGGCGGATGGTTCCCGACTGAACAGGCTGCTTCGGGAAAACGCGGACCGTTCGGAAATCTTGTCCATTCTCGACGGATTGTTTGCCCGCTATGCAGCCGAACGTTCAGGGAACGAAGGCTTCGGCGATTTCGTGCAGCGCGTGAATGTTTGGGCCTAGTCCGCCCTGCCGGCACAGCTTAAGGCAGCAGGCCCCCCATTCGCCCGCGCCGTGACGAGCGCGCGCGAAAGCCCGGCATGAAACGGATCTCGACAAGGCAGGAACCGAACGGCAAGCTCGCTTCCTGGCTTGAATCAGCTACACGCATTTTCGTGTAGGTTTCGGGGAGCGGTCATGCGAGGATATGGTGTTCCTTTGTCGCCTGATGTCGTATCCTATCGTTCACGATGATTCGCACGCCAATCACCGCCGAGCTGGCCACACGCGGTCTCCTGCCATGGGCCTTGCTTCTTGGCCTGAGTTTTTTTTTCGGTTTGGCATTCGAGGAATTTCAGGCCAACGCAGGCCAGAAATGGCCGGGAGGAATCCGTAGCTTCCCGCTACTGGCGGTCATAGGTGCTCTGCTTTACGAGCTCGAACCTGAACGGCCGACACTGCTCGGGATTGGGCTTCTGAGCCTGACGATCTGGTTGGGGTTGTATTACTGGCGGGCGATGGAGGATGCTGCACCTGATGGCTTGCCGAACGTAGGGCTGATGGTGCCGATCTGCGGTGTGATTGCCTATCTTATCGGACCGATAAGCCTTGCGGCACCGCCCTGGATGGCGACCGGGCTGACGGTTGTTTCGGTTCTTCTCCTAACCGCGCGGGCAACCCTCCATGCCATGGCCCGCAGGATCGAACTCGCTGAAATCGTAAACGCTGGACGATTCCTACTGCTCACGGGTTTGGTCCTGCCCTTGCTGCCGGATCACCCGGTGACCAATCTGACCGCGATCACGCCGTATGAAGCCTGGCTTGCTACCGTCGCCGTGTGCACGGTTTCCTATGCAAGCTATCTGCTTCGCCGCTACGCCTTTCCACACGGCTCCGGTCTCGTCATAGCAGCGCTCGGGGGTGTCTACTCGGCTACGGTAACAACGATCGTGCTCGCGCGCCGGGCACGCAATGACGTTGAAATGGCGCAGGAAGCGCGGACGGGAATCATTGTGGCGAATGCGGTCATGTATTTCCGCTTGTTGGCGATAATCGCCGTGTTTGATGGCCCGCTGGCACTGATGCTGACCCCGGCAATGGTCGTTCTCTCTGCGCTCGGCAGTCTGCTGGCAGGAATGTCTTATTGGTCGACCCGCCGTCGGGTACCCCAGACGATGAGTCCGACCACGATTGTGCCCAATCCCCTTGGCTTCGGAACGGCGGCGTCATTTGGCATCCTGTTCATCGTTGTTTCGCTCCTTGCAGCGTTCATGATGCGCCGGTTTGGTTCGGAGGGGATTTATGCCCTCGCCGGCATTGTCGGCATCACAGATATCAATCCGTTCGTTCTCAGTCTGGCGCAACATGGGGTTGCCCCCTTGCAAGACGCGGCCCGCGCCGGCGCAATTCTGATCGCCGTTGCATCCAACAATGTCTTCCAGGCGATCTACGCGGGTCTTTACTCTGGTGGACGAACCGGCCCCGCTGTCGTGATGGGGCTCCTGCTGCTCGCGGTCGCCGGGCTTTCTGCCGCGTTCATCACTACCCATATTTTGGTTGAACCGAATCCACGCGGGGCCATAGTCTTCCACCCTCGCTGAGTGCCCCCGATTCGTACCAATACAGGATGGCCCCATGGACATGCCGATCTCACCTGCCAGTTTCGCCGTCGCCGAGCAGATCGCTCCAATCTCGCTGCAGATCTGGGACGCGAAATACAGACTGAAAGATGCCGGTGGCACGCCCATTGACATCTCGATCGAAGAAAGCTGGCGGCGCGTCGCCCGAGCACTCGCCGAAATCGAAGCAGAGCCCTCACGCTGGGAACCCCTGTTTTACACGGCCTTGGCCGATTTCAGATTCTTGCCAGCAGGGCGGATCCTGTCAGGAGCCGGGAGTGACCGCCGGGTAACGCTGTTCAACTGTTTCGTCATGGGTGATATCGAGGATGACCTCGGTCAAATTTTCTCGCACCTCCGGGAAGCGGCGCTGACGATGCAGCAGGGCGGGGGCATCGGGTATGATTTTTCCTCGCTTCGTCCAAAAGGAGCCCCGGTGCGCGGCGTGGGCGCTGATGCATCCGGCCCCCTTTCTTTCATGGATGTCTGGGACTCGATGTGCCGGACCATAATGTCCGCCGGCGCACGGCGGGGGGCCATGATGGCAACCCTGCGCTGCGATCATCCCGATATCGAGGATTTCATAACCGCCAAGCGGGAACCCGGGCGACTCAGGAACTTCAATCTTTCGGTTCTGGTAACCGACCCTTTCATGGCGGCAGTCGCCGCGGATGGTAACTGGGATCTGACCTTCGGCGGCAGGGTATACCGGACAGTCCGGGCACGCGCCCTGTGGGACAAGCTTACCCGAGCAACGTACGATTATGCAGAACCGGGTGTTATTTTCATTGACCGCATCAACAGCCGCAACAACCTCGCTTACTGCGAGACCATCCATGCGACGAATCCTTGCGGAGAACAGCCGCTTCCGGCCTATGGCGCGTGCCTGCTGGGTTCCATCAACCTGGCACGTTTGGTCCACAACCCGTTTGAGCCCGATGCCCACATCGACGAACAAGAATTGGTTCAACTCGTCGGCATCGCAGTCCGGATGATGGACAACACGATCGAGGCTTCGGGCTTCCCTCTCGACGCTCAG
>DAIDMG010000128.1 GCA_027449105.1 Acidiphilium sp.
AATGGCTTTGGACGTACAACAATGAAGGACCCAATATGGCTTTGGGCGGAATCATGCCAGCTCAGAAACTGAAACTCGCCGCGTAAATTCTACCAATAAGCCCCGTTAAAAACGGGGGGTTACCCTCCGTGAATTTGAATCGTTTCATTCGTCCTTTCTTCAATCAAGGTCAAACTCTAACTCCAATTGGAGGAAAAACTCAGTGGCAGGTCACAGCCAATTGCCTCATCCACCGAAGCCGTTCAACGCCTCAAGGTACATAGACTTGTTTGAAGGTAATATATTTATGAGCGATAAAGCTCGTGAAGACTGGAATCGATATCCCCACAGCAGAAGCAATGGCCTTATCAAACTGAAGAACCCCAATTTTAGGGAGCAGGTAATACGCTAGGATCATGCTCACCATCCAAGTCTGTGCAAAAGCGGCAACATTAACCATTACAAAAAGCACAGCCGATTTGGCCGTCGAATGGGATGGACCTTGAAAGACAAATATTTTAGCCAAGACAAATGCCGTAACCATCCCCGTCAGATATCCGGCGGCAACAGCGTCAGAGAAATCCATAAATGTATTGTACATAATCCGGCTGCCGAAATTAACAATGGCAGCAAAACCGCCGGTCACAATGAACAGGAGGAACTGGCGAGAAAGAAGAGCGCGCGCTGTGCGCATGTTCTATACCATTTTGGCAATCATTCGGCCCATCCGCACGCTCTCGGATACTCCACGATCCTCAGGATAGTAATAGGATGTATCTGCTACATACAGGCCGTCAATAGGAAGCTGAATTGGGGGAAGCGCCTTGAGATAACGTGGGCCACAAACGGGCTGGGCGTAACGATAGCGGCTCGCTCGCATGGCTAGAATATCCGTATCCTTGAGATGTGGATTAATGTTCCGCAGGTAGCGGCGTACCTTGGCAAAAAAGACCTCATCCATTTCTTGGTACTTTAGGTTCTCGCCTGGCATGTAGAACGGCACGTATATGACATGCTCTGGTAGCTCGCGTAGGTTGGAGAATTCCACCAAGCCAGGAATGTCCATGTGCGGATCGTTGATATTGAGCCAGAAGTTGCGCGTGAGCGGCCTTGCCAATTTCACAATGACGCAGACCACTGCGATATTGCGAACGGCCCGATACTGGGCCAGAATTGCTTCCGGTAGGTCGGGAATTAATCTTGGAACGTACGGAATCGGTACGGTGCTAACGACGGCATCGAAGTAGCGGACCGCGCCCGCCACTTGAACACCTTGGACCTTCCCTGCTTTATGCAACACCCGTTCAACCGGTGTGCAAAGGCAAATGGTCCCGCCAGCTTCATTAATCGCACGCTGCAAGGCATCCAGCACGGTCTCCGAACCACCTTCTACATAGCCGAGTTTTTCTCTCATGGTGCTGTATCTCGAGGTGCCGACGCGCTTGATACGAGTCCAGATCCATGCCGCGGATAATGCCCGAGCATACTCATAGAACTTAAGATCAAACAGTCGACGCCAAAGCACTTCGAAAGCTTCTGAGCCAACCCAACCTCGGATCCATTGTGTAGCTTCGAGCTCATCAAGAGGGCGCCAATTTTGGCGTTTAGTGGAAAAAAAAGCATGAGCGCCGTAGCGAATCTTGCTGAGCAGGCTGAGCTGAGGAAAACGGAGCAACGCTATAGGGTTCCCCCAAGGATGAACCTGCCCCATATAATAGTATCCCATCCGAGTCTCTTTCCAGCACAGTTTATCCTGTATGCCGAGCTCTTCCAGTAGTTCAAACAAGGGTCGGTCGGACGCACAGATGAAATGATAGTAGCGTTCAATGGCTAGCCCATCGAAATCGAAAGCTGCTGTCATTCCACCAACACGGTCATCCGCTTCAAATATCGTAACCCGATGACCGTCTCGGGCTGCCTGATAGCCCACAGCCAAGCCCATGGGCCCCGCCCCAATTACAGCAATGTTCTTGTCCGCTGCCATGGCCTATAATTCCAGTTCAATTTCGCTATACGCGGTGTCGCCAAAAGCTTCCTGAATCGCCATGGCGAAGGGTGTCGCCTGCACCCCAAAAATAGCGGGCCAGTCGATCACCTCAAAAACATCAGGCGTCGCCAAAGCCTTAAGCTGAGACGCCGTAAAAGGGGGGTTGGCGTCGAAAATCGCCCAAGCACGCAGCAATACCCAGAAAACCCAGTAAGGTATATGAACGATCAGGGCGTGAGCATCCACCGTTTTACGAACGGCACGAATAATGTCGATATAATAGACTTTCTCTAGCCCAGTGATGTGGTAGACACCCCCAATACGGCGCTGCTCGATACAACGGACAATGATTTCGCAGAAGTCGGCGACGTACAGTGGCTGACGTAGATACCTGCCGTCGCCTGGGATCGGAAAAACCGGTACACGCTTCATGAAGCGCGAAAGCCAACCAAGATGTTTTCGGTCGAACAAACCAAACATCAGGGTCGGTCGCAGAATGACACTCTCGATGCCACTTGCAAGCACCAAGTCCTCCTGTTGCCTTTTCGTTCGTGTGTACCAGTCGTCCGCCTTAGACTCTAATACGGAAGAACTTACGTGAACGAGGTAAGGTACATTGTATTTCCGGATCGCATTCAATACATGCTGGGTTGAGATAACTGTATTGCGTAAATAGGTGTCTGCGTCCTTGGCACAAATCTGAGCTTGGAGCATTACAACAGTGTCTGTACCATTGAAAGAAGCATCCCAGGTTCCGGGAACAGAGAGATCTACTAACGCTGCTGCGACATCAGGATGTAGTTGTCGAAGAACACCAAGATTGTGCGGATTCTTGTCAAACACCTGGATATCTGTGTAACCTTTTTCCTTCAACCGCGGGATGAGGTTTTGGCCGACAAGCCCTGCACCACCGGTGAGGATAATTTTACGTGTTTGATGGCCTGCCTGGCTCATAATATGGGCGCCTTAAGTGAGTTTGGATCAGTATAAACTTACCTCCTCAGATGTAGCTCATTACTCTTTTTGCGCATAGCTCACGCAGCGCCTCGTCTTGATCCTGTTTTTGGGCGTGTGGGAGTCATGGTGCGATTGTTTTTGGCTTTGTATGTCGCGCCTCATTTGCCGAGCGAAATGAGGTGCTCCCCCGGGTATTAGAAGTTGCCCAGACGGATTTTCGTAGCTCCCCGTAAATAACCACTCCAGAAGAAGGACCCACAACTTCTGCAAACTGCTCACAAGCCCACATATAACGGCCAAGCACAAGCGCGATGTCCCGGTGCTGGTTGCCAGCCTTCCGCACATCATCGCATGGCCGCAGAAGCCCGTCAGCATTCGTGTCGACAAAGGGCCTGAATATCTCAGGCGCAAGTTTCTGGCCTACACTGACAAATTGCAGCTCATCATCTGCCATATCAATCTGGACAAACCACGGCAGAATGCCGATCTCGAACGCATAACAAAGACAGACCGGTATGAACGGCTGGACTAGAAGATCATCGGCAGTATTGAGGAGACTAAAGACCACTCGAAAAAATGACTCTGAGAATATAACAAGCGGCGCGCCAACATGAAAATTGACAATATAACGCCTACACAGANAAAAACATTGCGCGTGAACTCTATATTAAACTCAGTTAAAAAAACGTGGAGATGGCTATTTGTCCGCAATACGTGAAGCCTTTTGTCAAGCGTGGTAGAAGCGGCCTCAGCTCGCGGAAGAGATCAGCGAATCTGCTTCGTGGCCGAACATATTGCTTCATCGCTCCCTCTCTCCAATAGAGGCCAGCATGTGATGAAAACCATATTCAGATCAATACAACGGTCGCAGTCCGGTCAACATGAAGAGATGCCCATGCATGCGCTACCCTCGTTCAATTTTGGACCAGAACTACATTGGAGGAATCGTGGGAAGAGGCCGCCTCTGGCAGTTTATGCATGACATTCCAGGCGCGTCTGGCGGCCCAAACAATTATCAGGGGCGTTGGAGCCACATGAAGAAGTCCGGTGACAAAGGGACTATAGCCAGGCCAAGCGAATAGCAACACATCCGTCGCCTCGAGCCGACGCCGCTGCCACGCGAGGGCTGCGATCATGAACGTGTAGCCTGCTAGATCGTGCGTGAAGGCATAGGGTGTCAGGAATGAGCCCAGAAAAACCGTGAAGGCGACACGAGCAAGCGGATTTGCCACGGGTTTGCGCCATACCTGGAATATCAGGGCAACGGCGCCACAGGCAGCAATGGCCTGTGCGACAAGGCTAACAACGAGAGGAACATGCTCCTCACGCAGCATCCAAAATACGGAGATAAAGAAATTCGTATACCGGCCGTGCCCAGTTTTACTGATAACTTGCGGGGCGTGCACAGCCAGGAGATTATCAGCGGTCCTGGCGCCGTGTTTCCAGTAGGCAGCCCAGATTTCCGGCCCGAACAACAGCGTGGCCAATGCACCCATGATGAGGACCGTGAGGATAGCTGCCATGATTGGCCGATATTGTCGGCGAGCCAGCATTGCGAAGGGTACGACCAGCCCGTCTTGGGGTTTGACGGCGGCAAGGCCCGTAAGAACCCCGGAGCGTATCGGTGTTGCTTCCAACCGAAGCAGCGCAGCGATCGAAAATGCGCACGCAAGGAGGCTGATCTGGCCGATGGCGAGGCCAAGAACGACAGCGGGACCTAAGCACCCCGTAACGATGACGGGCCATGGCAACCCGGCACGCCGAAGAATCAGGATGGCAGACGCCGTGATTACCGAGGTCCAGAGCAGAAACCCGGGCCAATATCCTGCCCACGCGAGTGGCCGCGTTAGCAGCATCGTAAGAGGCGGGTAGACGAATGGGTCGCCGAACACATGGCCTGGGGAGTGGGCACCTTCCCACGCCACGAAAGCATGCCGAACATAGACATTGCTAGTCGTACTGCCAGCACTGATGTGCCCGACTGCCCAGAACATGAGGTAATCGTCAGGTGCGTAGGGGCGCGGTCCGTGCTTGCCTGCATGGTGCAGAATTTTGGGGAGATGAGCGAGCCAAACCAGGGAAGGTTCGAGCGTACCGAATGAGAACAACCAGAAGAGACCCAGGAAAACAAAGGGTAGCGCGGTACTGACCGGAATGTCCGATTTCAGAAATGAAATTTTCCCTGCCAATCTATTATCCTCCGTGACGCGGCAGCCGATCTTAAGGAAATGCAGGGATAAGCGCTATGGGCAATCCAAGCTCTTGCACTGGCCCAGGGGGTTGGCAATGGTAAAATTGAGCGCAACGTTGATTTCGGCAAAAGCAGGCGAAAAAAAAGATGTTCGCCCACTCGAGGAGTGGAGCCTGCGGATGACAGGCGCTCCAACGGGAGTTCCCGTGATGGCAGCCGACGGAGACGGGTTCGCCGCAGATGTTGTCACATAACCCGGGCTGACCACGACCGCGTGGACCAAGGACCAAGGACCAAGGACCAAGGGGTGTTATCGACCACGTACGGAGAAATCAATTACGATACAAAGAGATCGCTGTATCTGATGACCATGGTTTACCGACGGTTTCCCTTGATCCGAAGAAAATGCCCTTGTGTAATGAACGACTGTTCTTGGTTCCAGGGTGATACTTGACTTAAACGAAGCGTTGCAAATGCCGAAGCAATCGTGTCGCAAGGCTTGCAGGCTCAGCTTGTTCGAGGGCAATTGCGGGAACACTGCCGAGACGCTGCTTGCCGATCATGGCGCAGATCGTTCCCACAATGGCGCCGCGTCGTATTCCTGATCGGGGTTTCTTTGTTAGAGTGACGCGAAGCCTGACACCAAACCCAGCGTTTTTTGCGATCGTCGTGACAAGCGCGTGGTTGGCTCCAACTGGGATCATTCTAGGGTTCCAGTCCCGATTCTTTAGTAGGCCCAACTGCACGCCAGCCGGGATCACCGTAGCATCGGTGTAAAAATCATAACCATAACTCAATAGAGCTTCTACAGCACGGGCGGCACTGTGCCAGCTTGGGGCGCCCAAGACCACCGCGATCAGGCGGCGCCCCTTGCGGACGGCGGATGCGTCGATGCAGTGGCCTGATTCCTGTGTTAGGCCGGTTGCCAGGCCATCTACAGTTGGGTCCGTGAAAAGAACAGGGTTCCAGTTTCGCTGGCGGATATGATCAAATGTGTAGGTTTTCTGCTCGGAGATAGTGAGGACTTGCGGGTATTGTTCAATGATATCGCGCGAGAGAAGCCCGATATCCCGTGCGGTCGTGTATAGGCCAGGCTTCGGGAGACCATCGACGTCGCTATAATGTGTGTTTCTGAGGCCAAGCTGAAGGGCTGTCGTATTCATCATATTCACGAAAGCCCCTCGCGTTCCGGCAACCGCCTGGGCCAGCGCGACGGCTGCATCATTGCCGGCATCGATAATCAAGCCATGAAGGAGCTGGTTGACGGAGACTCGCATCGACGGGGCGATGAACATTCGCGATCCCGGTGTATGCCAGGCTGTTGTGGTCACCGGGACTGTTTGGTTTAGTTGCAACTGATGTCGCGCAATTGCCTGATAAGCGAGATACGCGGTCATCAGTTTGGCGAGACTCGCCGGTTGCGATCGAAGATTCGGAGATTTTTGAGCAATAATTGCGCCGGTTTTTGCATCGAGCACGATATAGCTCCGGATATCAGGCAGCTTCGGAGGGGGCGGTACGTTGGCAAAGATGATCGGTGCTTGGCTGGCGTGTAGATTGGTTGGTGAACGTGACGTGCGCGAACCAGCAGCCGCGGGCTGCACCACGTTCTGAATACTGGAAATATCGTTTGCTTGAGCCACGCCAGAACCTAGTGGAAGTCCGACGGCTACGAGAACAATGATAACCAGCGCGGAGTGCCAGCGAGGTGTTGGTTGTTTCGCTGACCGATTCCAGACCGAGATTTTCCATTGGTTGGTCATTCACATTC
>DAIDMG010000129.1 GCA_027449105.1 Acidiphilium sp.
TCGGCGTCCGGCTGCCACGCGCCCGTTTGCGGCCACGGCGGCGGCGGACAGACAGCCCCTCTTCGCGGTAAAGGCGGTAGAGCTTCTTTTCGTTCATCACCATGCCCTTGCGCGCCAGCATGATCCCGATGCGCCGGTAGCCAAAGCGGCGACGCTTTTCGGCGATCTTGTGCATTTCCTCACGGATCTCCGGATTGTCGGGCGAGCGCTCGCGCCGCACCGTCTTCGGATCGACGCCGACCAGGACACAGGCCCGACGTTGAGAGATCGCATGACCTCGCATCGCCCGCTGCACCGCCTCCCGCCGTTGCATCGGCGTCGTCAGGGTTTTCCCAGCAAATCCTTCAGCACGACGTTATCCAGCATCGCGTCGGCCAGAAGACGCTTCAGCTTGGTATTCTCGTCCTCGACCTGCTTCAGCCGTTTGGCATCAGATAACTCCATCCCGCCATACTTGGCCTTCAGCTTGTAGAACGTCGCCGGGCTCAGCCCATGCTTCCGACAAAGCTCGGAGGTCGGCAGGCCAGCCTCTTGTTCCTTGATCATCCCGATAATCTGCGCCTCGGTGAAACGGCTTTTCCTCATCTCGTCTGCTCCTTCAGGGTGGGCAGACTCTACATCACGGCGAGGGCGCTTTCGGGGGGCAGGTCATCGGCCGTATCCCAAACACTCGTTTGCGATACATAGCCAATTAGGCGATTGAACCGCTGGGCTTTTTTACCAAGCGTAGGATTTCGCCCCCTCCCGCAAACGACCCCATATGGGCCGCAAGCCCAAGCTCACGTCCCAGCAGCAAGTTGAGGCCCGGCGGCGCCGCGCCGAAGGGGCGACGCTGAGGGAGCTTGCCAACAGCTACAACGTCGGTGTGGCGACTATCTCTAGGCTTTTATGAGCGATGGTTGTCTCTGTATTTTAGAAAGATGCTCCGGTCCATCTAAGCGACGCTGGGTTAGGATCAGGATAATACGTCATTATTTCCAAAATCCGGCTGCATCTATTTGTGAGAACGAGATTGATATCGGCTGAAGGTGGTTCATTGGGCGTGATGATAAATCCATGGGATATATGTGCATGACCACAATACTCAGTGCGAGAATCGTGAACGGTCGAGCCACATTCGTGAATCTCTTTTGCTTTAGCGGATAGCAGACCCACAAAAAAATTCTTCGGCCAACCCGCTTCGATTTCTTTCCCTTTTTCTTTGCAAAAATCCGTGCCCATGTGGCTCTGTCTGATAACTGAGACTTCATCCTCGCCAGCGCGCGAGCGGAGCGCCTGGTGCCTGACTTTAGTCGAGTTGGGCTTTACGTGAGCGGGACTCAAGATTACCCGGACGATGTTCTCGTCGTCGGCGATTTCAGTAGGTAGATGACACATCGGCTACCAGATTGATTTTCGTAATAGACGTAGTGCCGCGCTGAAGAGGAAATAAATTTGACGACACTAGTATCCCGATGATAATCGAGTTCAGAAAAATATCAGATGCCTTAGAATCATTTAAAAATGGAATTCCTTCTACCGGATTTATGTAAAAACTTAAGCGAGTTTGCCCGATTTCAAGGTGAGCTTTGCCTCTTGGGCTTTCCCATTCGAACGATATGGTCCCGTTGGGATTTGGTGTGATGTCAGGCGGTGGGGCATGCGGCACAATACCGCGCAAAACTGATAATGCGTTGTATTTAGTCGCGCTGCTAATAGGCAACGCTCCATATCCATCCCAATTTTTCTCCATTCGAGAGAGTTCTTCAATTTGAGTTTCCGCGGGCCCAAGCGCAGTCAGATCACTGGCTTTGAGAGGCGGGTGAATCCACGAAGGCGGAGGGTCAAATTTCTCAGCGACAAAAACACTGTGCGTAGTTTGGTGCGGATATGTGATCGATGCGTGCGGAAAATCAAACATTTTTTCCCTCCTCTATTGGTTCTAAAAGAGGACGTATCGAACTTGTCAGATCAATAAATATGCTATGAATGACGTTTCTAGCATCGGTGAAAACCGACATTATACTTTCAACGTCCGGATTAACCGGGTATTTGGATGAAACAGTCATGTCTAATATTATAGAAACCTCGTTGTTGATCATCCCTTCACCTATCAAGATCGCCATTGACGCACCACTTTTCAAAGGGAAGGACAACTGTATGTGGGGCTTGGGCTTGTTTCCGTCAGCTACCTGATCTGTTATTGCACGCGGCAACTGTATCGAAAGTCCGAACACCCGTTCGACAAAATCACCGATGGTTTGCCCTTGAGTCAGATTAGACCCGAAGGCGTTGATGTAGCGGAGGTTGGCGATGGTAAAGGGCATTTTCTGATCGCCGAGCGCGCGAGCTTTTAAGAGCGCCGTTATTCCTGTCCGGACTACGCTTGAGACCGTTTCCCAAGAGCGATAGGGGGGAATAGCGTTGATCGAAAATAGGCCCTGTCCAGCCTGAAATAAAACCGAGCTATCATCAGCCCTATCCTTGCGGTATCGGAAAATTGGCTGAAACGGAAAGACAGGGAACCCAAGAGGCACCATCCGTTCCGCGCGTTGAAATCCAGATTGGTAGACCTCGCCTCCAAGACGCATCAAAAATTGATCAAGGTCCGGCCCTACTCCTTGCATAACAATGGGCACACCTTGTGGGCCGGCCGGTGTTGGGGTGTCCCCCCAACGGAGTTCGGCGACTAGCTCCACCAAGGGAGCATTTTTAAATGTGACGGTCATGGCCGCATTTTGCTCCCTTGCTCGTTAATTGATGTGAAGTATCTCTCATTCTTTATAGCGGGGTGTTGGATCGGTATCATGCGGCCCGTTCCTTGAACATTTTGCCCTGCCTCGCAGGCCAATGATCGCCCGTGGGTATCATGGCTGCGATCGCGTCGGCGGGCACGTTGGCAAGCTCTTTCGGTTCCAGCTTGTAGAGGCCGCCGCCATAGACCCGGCCTTCACCGAGCAGCGTCGTGGCGTCGATCGCGTTCAGGAACTCCCACACCTTCTGGCCGAGTGTGGGATCTGATGCGAGCGCCCGCGTCATCACCGGCTTGGGGTAGAGCAGTAGATACACATTCGCGGCCGTCGCACGGGACCAGTTCAAGATGAAGCGGAAGGGCTTGGCGCGCTTCTTCATGTTGCGGCCCATGTAGGTGCAGACGAACGGGGCCGGCGGCCGGTTCTCTTGTGCATACCAGGGCGAGCGACGGCTACAGAGGTAGGTTTCGCCGACCGTATCGCGGCCGGTTTTCAGATAGGCCGCGAGCGTCGGGTATCGGGCTTCGACCTCGGACTCGGGCAAGCGGCAATCCAGCATGAACAGTTGCCGCTCGATCTTCGGCACGCCGTCCACATCCGCCTCGATGATGTCGGATTCCAGATAGCGCGGCCCTGGCAGGATTGGCTTGAAGAACTCGAACGGCAGGCCGTGCGCCGCGATCTGATCGCGCGTCATGATGAAGAAGCGATTGTCGCCTGTCGCCAGTCCGCGCTTAATGTCGAAGAAATCCGCCAGCCGCAGCCCGTTGTTCACGGCGCGCACGCCATCCGTCGCGAGACTTGTCCATTTCGCGGCACCTTGCAGCGCCGACAGCGGCACCATGCGCGACACCTTCGGCGCGGCGAGCGTACCGCCGAAAGAAAATTCGATCTGGTGCGCGGCTTCCGGCCGCTGCTTACGGAACCACACGACGGCCGAGGACACGAGCGCATCGCCGAACTGCAATTCGTTCGGATCGAAGCGGTGTATGCGGATCAATTCGACCTGGCTCAGCAGATACCGCTTCACCGGAACACCGTAATTCACATCCATGAACTCGCTCGGGATCAACCAACCGGCAATCCCGTCCGTTTCCATCCATGCGTGTGACAGGCCCAAGAAGTAGCAATACAGGCCCGCCAGCCCGGCCATCTGAATCCCGGATGACGCTGCCGTAGCCGCTAGCAGCCGCGCCTTCGCGGCCTTGTCCATGTGATGGTGCCGCACATAGGGCGGGTTGCAGATCACGAGGTTGAACCCCCTGCCCTCCTTCGGCGGCTTCGCTGCGGTGAAATCCCCAAGCGTGATCGACAGCGGATGCTGTGCCCAAAGCTCGCACGCTGGTTCGCCGTAATGAGGATCTATCTCGAAGCCTTCTGCCGCTTCGATTCGTTCGGCTGGAAACTCGCGCAGCAGTGCCGAATAGAAGGAGCCAGTGCCAATCGCCGGATCGAGGAAGCGCACGCGCGCGTCAGGCGCCAGCAGCGAACGCCCATAAGCCAGCAGGTCAGATGCAAGGCCGGGCGGTGTGGCAAACTGCCCGAGCTTGTTGCGTTCGGCCTGGCTCTTTTCTGCATCGAGGGCGGCTTGCAGAGTGAGACGGCGATCTTCGACCGACGTCAGCGCATCCATGACCTACACCCCAAATTGCGCGAGGTCATCGATGCGGTGTTCCCACACCCAATCGATACCTTCGGCAGCTTCGTAACCGAGATAGCCGCTATCGAAATACCCACACAGGAACAGCATAAAGCGCACGCCTTTGCCGTGCGTGTGGCGTAGCTGATTGATCTTCTGTGCTTCCTCTTTACGACGCTTGTTCGTGTTGGTGAAATCCCCGGCCGACTTCGCTTCGATCATTAATGGCAGATCGCCGGGCTTTGCTGACAGCGGCATGACAACCGTGTCGACGGGGATGTTGACGGTCGACGTGCCGGCTTCTGTTCTCACCGGAATATTCAGACGGAAGCTATAGGTGCCCGCAGGCATAGCGTTGTAGCGAATTCCTTCGGGCAGTTTCTTATAGCCGCGCCCTTCCAGCCATGCGCCAATCGCGGCGAGTTGCCGTTTCTCTTGCGCGTTGCGAATGATCGGATTGGCATCCGCATTCGTCAGACGATCCGCGACAACGGTAGCCGCACGATGCACTTCTGCCTCAGTCGGTTGGCGATTGGCTTCTAGCCAGACGAAAATATCAGGATCGGCCATGCGCTCGATGATGGAGCCGATCTTCTCAATCTCTCCATTCATCACAGCCAATGGCATACGTGCTGGGAGCTTCCCCTCTTCCATGCAGCCGACGAGATTCTTTGACACGCTGGCGAGGCCCACCAGCCGGTCGACGGCGATCGGGGGACAGGTCGACATGCGAAGCGTTGGAAGCACGTCCGGGTGTTGGCGCAGCAAGGCGGGCTTGATGTCGGTCAGATTGGCCGTGCGATGAAGCGTCTTTTCAACGTCCTTGGTAACTTTGATCCGCGTTTCGCGGAAAGCGACCGGCGCAAACTTCATGAACCAGTCGTTATACATGTCAACGGATAACGCGATGTCCGTCTTCCACTGGTGCGGTTTGTCGAGATTAACCGGCACGCTTGGCCTCGCGATACAGTTGCCACATCTCGATCAGAAGCGCGTTAAGCGGAACTTACCGCCGTGCGGCTTCGACCTTGATCGCTTTGGCCGTGAGAATGGGCAGGCGAAAGCCGATGATCTGGCTATCCTCTTGCCGCAAGCGTTCTCGCCTCGGATTTTTGATCTTCTCAGCCACGCAACTCCTCCCCAACGTCGACCGGTCGACTTAGCTTATCGAGGAGTTGCTGATTCGGGAAGAGGGAGCCGCCCGGGGTTTCCCGGCCCCAACTCTCAAGTAGACTGGAGCCATGACGACCCAAACCGCCATTCCGCCGCTGCGTACAGTCGCTACCGTGTTCGCGAATTACCGATTTCACGAAATAGATAAATAAGGAATTCGTTAAGCTTCATACCTCTATCGAGCGCCCCCTGCTTGAACTCACGAATGAAGGCAGGGGGCAACTTGAAGCCGAGCGATACCAGCTCGTCGGCAGGGATCGCACCGCGCTGCCGGGTCGCGGCGGCGGGCGTAGCCTTGCTCGGGGCGATGTCGGCGGCAGTGACGGCCGCGGAAGCGGCAGGCCGGTACTTCTTCGGCTCAGGCATGCTCCCTCTCCACCCTTGCTTTTGTGTTCCGAATTCGCGTTTTCACGAATTCAGGAAATTGCGATTTCACTTCTTGCCAGACGGCCGCGATTTCCTGGGCAGCTGGGCCGGATGGGCTTAGCTCCGGTGCGGTGAGGCCGGATGCCATCGCCGTGGCATAGGCGACGCGGTTCGCAACGAAATTGGCTGCGACGGGGCCGTGATGGGACAGGGCGGCGATGGTCTGAGCCGTAACTTTCGCCTGAGCGTTTGCCTTCGTCATGACGAACAGGAACGGCTTGCCCTTTTGCTTGGCGATGGCAACGGTGTCGCCTATCGCCCACGCATCGAGCGGAGACGGCTGCACGGGAATGAGCACCAAGTCGGCCAACTCGATAATCCTGCGGTTCTGGTCGGTGACGGTCGGCGCGGTGTCGATGAAGCAGATCTGCACACCATCGGCAGCCATTGACGGTAGCGTCGCTTCCAAAGCGGCGTAGGGCACTTCCGCCCGCTCGGGCCGCTCGGCCTCGCGGCGCTCATGCCAGCGGCTGAGTGTGCCCTGCTGGTCGGTGTCGATGAGGGACACCGGGCCGTCGCCGCAGCGCTCGGCCTCCACCCCGAGGGTGGCAGCGAGCGTAGTTTTGCCCCCACCCCCCTTCTGCGAGCTGATAACGATTTTTCGCATTTTCGGTCTTTCCGTATTTCGTATTTTCGCGAAAGTAGAATTTTACTAATACGCGAATTCGCGCTTTAGTCAAACGCGCCCTCGGCAGAGCTGAGGGTTATTCTCGACTAAGGGGCGTTTTTGCGGCAGGCTTTTGCGTTGCGGGGCCGATTCGTGACCCCGCGCCGTGCAACCGTTCTGGAGAAACCAAGCCCCAGACATAGCAAACCCC
>DAIDMG010000130.1 GCA_027449105.1 Acidiphilium sp.
GACGATCACGGATGGCACGGAGGCTGGCGCCGTTGATGCGGGGCTACCGGCACGCGGTTTGGTGGAACCCCTCCATAGCTACTGGACGCAAAGAGCATCAAAATCGTTCGTGAAGACATATCGGACGCCAGAACCAATCTGGGCGGGCTTCATGCGGCTTTGCGGAACGGCCATTTTTCGCATTTAGCCTTTTCGGGTTTTTTCTCATGTTGCGCGAGCGCGAGGGCTGGACACGAATCAAAAGGCTATCGATCCGATCTTGTTTGATCTTTATCTCAAGGCGCCGTTCCTAAAGTTGAGTGGTGTGTGCTGTCAGGACACGAACGGCACGTTGTTGGATAGCGTTCAAATACCGCATGCCCCCCCAACGTTGCTGGGGTGTTTTTGCCATATCCTCCCGCGCGAACAACCAGAACCGGAACCTTGCGTTTAGTAGCGATGCAATGGTGCTTTTGTAATGAGGTACTTAGCATTATTCCACCCTCCTTGTCCAAACCAACTCCACTTTGCCAACGCGTCAGCTTCTCACTGAAGGTTGCTAGCAGCACTAAAACATAACGAAAAATGGACCCGTGAATTGCCTTTCTTGTCCAAGCCTTGACACCTCATTCCTGAGGCTGATTTCTGGCCGCGCCATGGTGTTCGCCTGCGCAACCGTTCGTCGGCTGCCTAGCCAACGTATTCTATGACAATACCACGTCGGTCATTTTTTAAGAACGTGCCGCCAATGTGGCATTGCCGAATGCCGGGTTGGTCCGTGCCAATCACGTCGCTCGCCCATAATAAACGGCGGCAACATGCGTTGCCTCGGCAAAAAACAACCAACGCTCGATAAACAAGCCCATCCCGGCGCTCACCGCTGCGAACACGCTCAGTGCTTCAGGCTTAACTCCGAGTGCAGCCAGACTCGCGCAAGCGAGGGGGATTGCAAACGCTACCAAAATAACAAGCCTCCGTAGTTTCCTTCGGTGTCTACGGGCGATTCGGAAACCCATCTCGCGAAGGATAAAATTCTCAGTAAAATGCGGTAGATCCAGCGGGCGTACAAGGCCTGACGAGAATCCTAATGCGCTGGCTAAGGTCACCATAGGCGTTTGCGAATCGATATAGGCCCAGTAAGCGCGTTTCGCTATTAGTCCGATAATTCCAAGGACCGTCCCAATGCCTGCTGCCAGGCGCACTGCGCCATGGCTAAACCCGAGTATCAAAGTTAGTAGCAGAATTCCCGAGAACGCGCCGTAAATCAAATAATCTGGCAACGTGTGGGCATTATGCCATTGTCGGATCGGCTTGAGGCTCGCGTAAATCATTGCTGTACAGCCTATCGTCAGCAAGGCCATCATGCCGGCGCATAACCCCAACGCAACCGTCAATGGGATGTCAGGTCCCCTTATCCACCACGAGATTGCAAAACCAAGCGCTGGTACATTGGTTGCTGCAGCCGCGAGGCCTTCGCGCGCGAGCCACGACGAGCGCCATTGACTGAAAGCACGCCAGGCACGCTCCGGTCGTCCCAGATGCATGGTTGATGCGACCAGCCCGGCAGAAGAGAAGCCTAAGGCCGTCAAGATTGCGGCAGGGCCGAACGAGCGTGTGTCTGGCAACCAACCGAACAAGTCAAACACGCCCACCCACGCGAGCAGTCCGTACCCGAAACCTGTTAACGTAGTTAACAGCAAAACGGACGATGCAGGTTTCATCGTGAGAGTATCCGGTCGAGAAGCTTAAGCAAAGGTGAACTAGACCCTTCGGCGGGGGACTCCGTTGCTTCAAAACTCTTTATTTCTATCCTTGCTTTTTGCGGCGGCAAATATTTGTTCACGGGTCGATAACCTAGCTCCTCCATTAGGTCCATGCTCCCTCGCGCGGAGACGAGAACCGAAACCTGGCTTTCTGGGTCGTTAAAGTCGCCGAAATGTCGTGCATGCGATGGGCACGTAGCGACACAGGCAGGGACGCGATCTTCCTCGGGTAGTGCTTCATTATAAATGCGGTCAATGCAAAGCGTGCATTTCTTCATCACACCGGCATCTTCATCGAACTCGCGGGCGCCATAAGGGCAAGCCCAAGAACACAGCTTACAACCGATGCAGATGTCGGTGTTAATCAGAACAATGCCATCATCGGCACGTTTGTAAGATGCGCCGGTTGGGCAGACGGTGACGCAGGCTGGGTTGTCGCAATGCAGGCAAGAGCGAGGAAAATTAACAGTCCGACAGCCAAGGTCTTCGCTCTCAAGCTCGTACGAATGTACCCGGTTGAACCATACGCCGTCTGGACTCCCGCCATAGGGATCATGGTCGGGTAAAGGTGCATGAAAGCCGCCTGCATTCCATTCTTTGCAATTTACTGCACAGGCGTGGCAGCCGACACAAGTATCGAGATCGATAACGAGTCCCAGCTTTTTTTTTGGTGTGCTGGCGTGCGGTAAACTCGTCATTTTTTTTCTCTCTCGGGAAGGTGACGAAGAATCGAGGGATGTTTTGTTTTAAATGGAGATTTCAGCGGAACAAAACTTGGGTAGATTTCGTCACTTTCCTCAGGCTTGCATCTTTCAAGTCGCACCCTCAGATCAAACCAGGCAGCCTGGCCGGTGACGGGATCAGAATTTGACAACTTCGTTCCGGTGGCATCCTCCTGCAGGTACTCGGATATGAGGTGGTTGAGAAGAAACCCGCGCTTTGCCTCAGGCGCATCCAGCTCAAGAGTCCAGGCTCCAGAGCGTTTTCCGATAGAATTCCAAGTCCAGACCGTGTTGGAGTTTACACCATCCATAACACGTACTTGGCACTTTAATCTGCCGTTGGGTGATGATAGGACAACCCAATCGTCGTCGACCAGATCATGGACGGCGGCAAGAGTTCGATGAATATACAGTCTATTTTCTGAAAGAATTTGCCT
Organism: Acidiphilium sp.; assembly: GCA_027449105.1. GTDB lineage: Bacteria > Pseudomonadota > Alphaproteobacteria > Acetobacterales > Acetobacteraceae > Acidiphilium. Next base: position 2,902 of record DAIDMG010000130.1, read on the forward strand.
CAACCATACATTCTGTGATCCCCAGGAATGATACATCGCCATGGGTCGCTGGGTAATCGCGTGCAGGGGGAATTCGTTTTCGTTGAACTCCTCTTCTAGGGGCTTATACCAAATAGGAAGAGGGTCCATAAACTTTTGGAGTCTGGCGCGCAGGCGTTCCGGTGGCTGCTGGAGCCCATGCCCTTCGGCAGCTAACCGAAAACGCTGAAGCGTTTCATCATACAGTGCTAGAACAATGGCATCAGCTCGGTCGATGAATCCCATGTCCACTGCACCAGAGAGGTACGTCTTATTTGCGAATTTGTAGTACGATTCGGTTTCGGGCAGGTGGTGCTGCCAAAACCCGTGGTTTTCGATGTATCGGCGCAATTGGTCTGGATTAGGGGGGGCTTTGCCAACAGCTGTTCCGTCCAGACCCCGAAACCCAGCAAGCGGGCCAATTCCGGGCGCCCGCTCGTGGTTGATGATGTAGTCAGCATAACTCGTATAAAGGGCGCTTCCATCACCGTCGGTAAATTGGGGGAGCCTAAGTCGTCCTGCAATATCGATCAGCACATCTTGGAAGGGCCGCACATCTCTATCAGGCGTGAGTACTGGCACCCGTAGTGCGTCCGCAGGGCCGTGTGCTGACCCAATAGGCCTATCCAGCAGCGAGATCGCGTCGTAACGTTCGAGATAGGTAGTATCCGGTAGCACCAAGTCCGCATAGGCTACCGTTTCTGAAAAGAACGCATCGGCGTAAATGACATATGGGATCCGATAGTTTCCCTCGCCGTCGTGCTCTGTTAGCATGCGCATGACTTCGGCAGGGTTCATTGCGGAATTCCATGACAAGTTCGCCATATACAGAAACAGCGTGTCAATTTTCTCGGGGCCGGCGTGATATGCTTCGGCGATCGCCATATGCATAAGCCCATGAATTCCAAGTGGGGCTTCCCAAGAAAACGCGCGATCGAGACGCAAAGGCTCTCCTGCGGCGTCCACCAGAAGATCATCCGGCCCAGTCGGGAAGCCGAGGACGGGCGAAGTGAGCGAGCCATCTGGATTCCGCTCACTCTTTGCTGGAGCTATGCCGCCCGGGATGGGTTTTGGGTAGGGGGATTTGTACCGCCACGAACCCGGAGTATCGACGGCTCCAATGAGCATTTGCAGGACGTGAATCGCCCTGCACGAATGAAAGCCGTTGGAATGCGCGGAGATCCCCCGCATAGCGTGTATCGCGACGGGCCGTCCTAACATATACTCATGACGACGGCCAGCGGTATCGATCCACGGCGTCGCAAGGCGAACAGTTTGATTGAAGGCTATCTCTGAGATTTCCGCGGCAATTCGGCGGATGTCCGATGCTGCGACACCGCAACGGGCTTCGACAGATTCGGGGGAGTATTCAGGCGCAAGATAACGGGATGCAAGAATTGAAAATGCCGGTCTGACATGCCTGCCATCTTCCAGAATGTACTCGCCCACAAGAGCAGGGTCGATCCCAATGCGGTGTCCTGGCACGGCACAGCGAGTCGAACGATCGTATGCCATAGGTTGGCCCGCGGCATCGCGCGCAAACAGTCCATGTGTCGACTTACCTGGCTCGTCGACGACGAGGTGATGTGCGTTAGTATAACGGACTAAAAACTCGGTATCGATAGAACCTGATTTTAGAAGACAATGAATGAGGGCCAGTACGAACAGTCCATCGGTTCCGGGCGTAATAGCCACGAATTCGTCGGCAATCGCCGAGTAGCCAGTTCGTATCGGATTGATAGAAATGATTTTCGCCTGCCGCTTCTTGAGCTTTGCCAAGCCGATCTTGATGGGGTTTGAATCGTGATCTTCGGCGACCCCGAACAGAAGAAATAGCTTCGCGTGATCCCAATCCGGTTCTCCAAATTCCCAGAATGAGCCGCCCAGCGAGTATAATCCGGCGGCTGCCATGTTGACTGAACAGAAGCCGCCATGCGAGGCGAAGTTGATGGTACCGAACATGCGCGCAAAATGGCCAGTCAATGATTGGGACTGATCCCTTCCAGTATAAAAGGCCAAGCGGTTAGGGTCGTCTGCACGAATCGCTGCGAGCCGACTGGTGACGGTCTGCAGTGCTTCGTCCCAGGAGATTTCCACGAATTCACCGGCGCCGCGCGGGCCTACCCGTTTGAGCGGTGCGCGCAGCCGTGCAGGCGATAGGACATTCATTATTCCTGCGGAACCTTTGGCGCACAGCACTCCCCGATTAACGGGATGGTGGCGATCACCTTCAATAAAGCGCAGTTGCCCGTTCTTCAGATGCACTTTGATGCCGCAGCGGCATGCGCACATGTAGCACGTCGTATATGCAATTTCGTCCCCGATCGGGGCAGAGTATTTTATATCCTGTATGTTCATGTGATCCTCGGTCCCATTTAAGCGGAGGATCTCGGGTCAAACTATCGTCGATTTTCGATGTATTTCATCACTAAACGAGATCATTTACGTCGCCGGCGGCCGGCAGCAGTTACCGCCTTGACCAATGCGTTTACATCACGCCGTGTAGTGCGGTGATTAACGATCGCGGCCCTGATGGCAATACGTCCGCCGATTCGGGTTGTGGAAGGGACAAAGCTTCCTGCTTCCTGGAGATCGCCGACGACTTCGGTATTCAAATCGTCCAGACCCTCTTTGCCATCATCATAGCGGAAGCAGACGATGTTTAGCGCGACCGGAGCGAGTAATGACAGGTCAGGCGCGGCATCGATCTGCCGGGCTAAATAAGTGGCGATTTCACATGTCTGGTCAATAATTGCTCCAAGCCGGTTTCCGCCGTAACTCTGGAACGTCATCCAGATCTTCAGAGCGCGGAAGCTTCGCGAGAGATCAGGGCCAAGGTCGCAGGGCCAAGGTGCGCCCCGCGAAAGACCACGAACGGTGTTGGACAGGTAGCTGGCTTTTTGTGCGAAGGTGTCGAGCAACGAATTCTGGTCGCGTACCAGGATACATCCAGCATCATATTGTACCTGTGCCCACTTGTGGAAATCAAATGCGACCGAATCGGCCAACTCAATTCCCGCGAGCAAGGGTCGTCTGGTTGCGGAGAGCGCGGCCAGAGCTCCAAATGCGGCATCAACATGGAACCACAGACCATGCCGTGCGGCGATCTCGGCTAATCTTGAAAGATTATCGATGGCGCCAACATCGACCGAGCCAGCTGTGCCGATCACAAGGAGTGGGGTCACCCCCTCTCTGCGGTCAGCTTCAATCTGCGCATCTAGTGCGTCAAGGTTCATTCGATAGTCGGAGTCTACAGGGATGCGCCGTAGAGCCTGACTCCCAAGCCCGGCCATGTCGAACGCGCCGGCCAAGCAGCGATGCACGCCCATCTGCGCATAACCAACTAGTTGTGAACCGTTTAATCCGCCGGTGCGAACGTTGGCACCGAGCATACGCCGCCGTGCGCATAGCAGACCAATGAAATTCGCCATCGAGGAGCCTGTTACCAACACGCCACCGGCTGTTTCGGGAAAGCCGAGCATCGCCGCCGACCAGGCAATAACTTGTCGCTCGACGGCGATCCCAGCGTGGTCACGCCCGCCGCAATTCTCGTTCAATGCACCGGCCAGCAGTTCAGCTAGCATGCCCACAGGCGTGCCCCCGCCCTGCACCCATCCCATGAAACGCGGATGGAGATTCCCCGAGCCGTACGGCGCAATGGCGTCGCAGAAGATCCTGTATGTGGCCTCTGGGCCTATACCAGCATCTGGCATCTGGCTGTAAAAAACTGAGCGTACTTCGTCAGGCATTGGCCGCCAGACTGGAGCGTTTCGAAGGCCGATTAAACGGTCGATGCTGTCATCAACCATTTGATGCGCGAGCGTGCGGAATTTGTCCCAATCTTTT
>DAIDMG010000131.1 GCA_027449105.1 Acidiphilium sp.
TATCAGCGATAGAGCCGTGCCGAATGTATGTTGTCGAGCGGACCGGAGGCCAAGCCCGATTAAAACAGATGCCTTAGGCTTTGAGGAGACCAAAGGGCTTGTTAGCCGATCGCGGTACTGAAGCCGGCGCAGGCGTTGTGACTCGGCAGTGCGCTACGGGTAGAGACGTCTCAGGCCGCATAGCCAGCCGACGCAGGTCACCTCGGCTGTGATAGCCGATGAGCGGTAGGAATTGTGTCATCAAGCCGGATGAGGATGTGAAACTGCATTGACGGAGGGAGCGTACCTATTGCCGAGTACACGTAGGGCGTTTACGATCACGGCGACGTCAATCACCTCCTGCAACAATGCGCCAGCCACGGGCGGGAGATATCCTAGACCCGCGCACGCCATCGCCGCGAATGACAGCCCCATGCCAGCCGCAATGGATTGGATAGCGATTTGTCTTGCACGCCTGGCAATCACCACCGCCTCGACCACCCGGTCAAGACGATCAATCATCAGCACAACGTCAGCCGCTTCAGCTGCTGCTGCTGTTCCCCTTGCGCCCATTGCCACACCAATATCCGCAGCTGCTAAGGCTGGCGCATCATTGATGCCGTCACCGATCATCATGGTTGTGCCAATACGTCGTTCGGCCTGCGTCAACGCAATCTTGTCACTAGGTGACAATTCAGGATAGACCGCATCTAGCCTGAGGCGCTCACCGATCTTTTGTGCAGGTTCGCGGCGATCTCCTGTGATCATAACCAAGCGCTTGAAACCAGCCCGCCGCAACGCAAATATCGCGTCCGCCGCATCAGGGCGTTCCGTATCGGTTAGGAGCAAAACCCCGACCAACCGACCATCCACAGCAACCCAGCATGCTGCCGCCGCGAGCCGCGCCTGCCGTGCGACTGCACCATATACTGGCACGGCGATCCCGGCAGCGGTCAGAAAGGCCGCACTACCAACGATGACACGTAGGCCGTCGACCGTTCCAATTACCCCGCTGCCGTGGGTCTCGCTGAATTTCGTCGGTACGCTCAATGGCCCGCGCGCACTGCCCGCCCGAGTGATGGCGATAGCGACCGTATGTTGCGATAGTTGTTCGAGAGATGCAGCGACGTGCAAAGTCATATCGGTACTAAATCCCCCTAAGGTTAGGATGTTGGTAACCTGAGGGGATCCGGTAGTAAGCGTCCCTGTCTTATCGAAAAGGGCAACGTTCGCGCGCGAAAGTCGTTCCAGCGCACCTCCTCCTTTGATGATTACTCCACGCTTCGCTGCGCGGGAAATTCCGCAGATTAATGCAACTGGCGTCGCAAGGATCAACGGGCAAGGCGTCGCCACTACAAGCACCGCCAGCGCCCGCACCGGATCGTTGGTCCAGACCCAAGCAAAAAAGCAAGAGGCCAACGTGACGCCGAGAAATCCGAGCGCCCAACGATCAGCAAGGCGTGCCATTGGTGGGCGTTCGCGCTCTGCGGTCTGAACTAAGCGGATTATTGCGGCGTAAGTGCTGTGCTCAGCGGTCGCTGTGCTACGCATTGTGAAAGGCCCGTCCTGATTCAACACGCCGCTTCGAATCGCTTGACCGTCGTGTCGTGTAACTGGAAGAGCCTCACCGGTCAGTGCCGATTCGTCCAGTACTGCCGGTCCTTGCTCGACGGTTCCATCGACGGGCACGATTTCGCCTGGCTTAACCAGCAGTAGATCGCCAATTGCCACCGCGCTTATTGGGATATCGATTATAACGTCTCTGTCGAGTCGGTGGCTGCTGACAGGGGTTCGCGACACCAGAGCTGCAAGCTCCCGGCGAGCCTTTGCGTTGGCATACTCTTCGAGTGAATTGCCGCCCGCGACCATCGTAGCGATGATAATACCGGCCAGGAGATGGTTAAGCGCGATTGATGCCACGATCGCTAGCAGTGCGATCAGGTCAACGCCAAACGCGCCTCGCCGTATCCCGTTTACAAAATCAAGCAGGACACTTAGAGCTACGATCACCGCTGGCACGATCCAAGTAACTCTAGACACATTTGGAAAGCCGAATACCTGCCCGATAAAGCCAGCAATCAGGCCGACGGTGACTAGCCCGAGGATTATTATTCGTAAATATTTACGCAATAACATTAGCAGGCGTTCGACTGATGGCTGAACATAGGAATATCCTTGTTATTGTGTAAAGCCGAACAGCGTTCCAATACCATTGTCACAGTCGTAGCCAGACCCCCTCAGAACTTTACCCAGATTGCGGGCTTAACCAGCTTGCATCGTCGATGCGAGCGTTAATCAGGTCCAGAAATACGAAGAGGCCGAGGCTAGTATTCTGGCATGCGATCGTTTTACCACTGAAAGCCCGAACGAGTCGCGCTACGAATTTGGGCACCCGAAAGTAGTTATGGTCGTCTGCCGCTAGTCCCAATTGCGTGCCGATTGACAGCTAGTCCTTGGAAGGTAAGACCGGCGCCATCGGCTGCACACCGCATTGGGCACGGTGACGGAGAAGATGGTCCGCTAGTACGCAGGCCATCATTGCTTCGCCAACGGGCACCGCACGGATGCCTACGCAGGGGTCATGGCGACCTGTGGTTTTGATCTCCACGTCGGCCCCCGAGGCATCAACAGTACGCAGCGGCGTGAGTAGCGAACTCGTCGGTTTCACAGCGAATCGTACAACGATCGGCTGGCCTGTTGAGATGCCACCCAGCACACCACCCGCATGATTGCTGAGAAAACGCACCGAACCATTTGGGCTCATCCGCATCTCATCAGCATTTTGCTCGCCGCGCAGGCTCGCTGTCGCGAACCCATCGCCGAGTTCAACTCCCTTTACCGCGTTAATGCCCATCATGGCGCTCGCGAGATCGGCGTCAAGCTTTCCATACACTGGGGCCCCGAGTCCTGGAGGGACACCTTCAGCAATGATCTCGACGATCGCGCCTATGGAACTTCCTGCTTTCCTAACAGCATCTAATTGCTCGGCCCATGAAGCTGCGGCGATTGGATCTGGGCAGAAGAATGCGTTCCGCTCCGTCTGATTCCAGTCGAAACGTGCGCGGTCGATCGGTTCGGTGCCCATTTGGACCAGGGCACCTCGAATCTTGATTGAATTTCCAAGTACCTTGCGAGCAATTGCGCCTGCGGCAACGCGCATTGCGGTTTCACGCGCAGAAGATCGGCCGCCGCCGCGCGGATCGCGGATGCCGTATTTCCAGAGGTAGGTGAGGTCGGCATGGCCGGGCCGAAACTGATTGGCGATATTGCCGTAATCTCTTGAGCGTTGGTCAACGTTTTCAATGAGAAGTGCGATCGGTGTTCCCGTCGTCCGACCTTCAAAAACTCCTGATAGAATTCGAACGTGATCTGGTTCCTGGCGCTGGGTGGTGAAGCGCGACTGGCCCGGACGGCGGCGATCCAGGAAAGGCTGAATGTCTGCCTCACTAAGCGGCATGAGCGATGGGGTGCCGTCGATGACGCAACCGATGGCAGGACCGTGGCTTTCGCCCCAAGTGGTGACGCGAAACATTGTACCGAAGGTATTATAAGACATGGATAGATCCCTTATAGGCGGATTATTATGACGGCCAAAGACTTTGCCGGACACACATGCGGATCCCGGAAGCTACCGGGCTGTTGCAATTCTTCTGGCGCCGATGCCTTTATTGAAAACCTCCTTGTGTCGCCCCGAGGTGGCATGGACGACATTAAAATTTAACCCGCGTAGCGCTGTTTCTATTCTCTTCGTAAATCTACCCTCAATAAAAGCCAAAAAAAACTGCGTAAGCCGAATCAGTCTATCACTACTGGCCCATCGTGAGGCAATTTAGGGAAGGCAGTCTGTCTGAATTGCGTCGGATGACGTTCCGCATTGAGGGGGCGGGAGCGGCGTTGGCGCGCTTGTCTCTGGTGATGGAGGCTCGGCTCCTTGAGCGCCAGGTGACATCAAGCTGCCCGAGCTGCCGCTTTGCCGCTGCAACCCACTCCGACTTGCCAGTGCCGCCCGGCCTGTCTGTTCCTGAAGCATTTCACGTTGCGGTACGCTGGTCAGCAGGACCGACACCGCTATGAGACCAAAGATAGTGAGAAACAACCGATTTCGTGGAGTGCTGGATACAGAATTGACCATTACTCTTTTTCGAAAAGCCGACCCACCACTGGCTGTCAAGTCTATCGATGCGTCTCTGGGCATTTTGTAGACGTTTGAGCACCGCCGAAGAGGCTGAAGTCTTCCGACACAGCGAGAGACCATCATTTGGGCAGTTTGTGCGTTCTTTTCTAGATATATGCTTAATGAACGGTCCAAAGCTCTCATGTGATAGACCTTAGCGCAACAGCAGGTCATATTCGTTTGTACTTGTGACTCTGAACGCTTTGGCCGAACTAATTTGGCAGAAAAAACAAATCCGAAGGTGAAGAACCTAAAAAAGAAGAGAAAACTCGCAACGAATATTTGAAGAGTATTATCCGTTGTGCGTCCCTCACCGAGGGCTTTTTCAATCGCTACTCGGTTCTTTCTAGTCTGCAGAAATTATACCGTCGTGACGATGGATAGCAGGCCATATCACAAGGACTTTAACAGCTAACGTGATATTTTAGGACAAGTGCTCGATCGTGCTTGTTGCGGCTTCAGATCATCCACAGTTCATCGTTTTGTCCTATTCCACAGCTGATTGACGCCGTTGCCGAAACTGAACGGAACCAGAACAATCAACGCTAGGACATACAATAATAAAACGCTATAGAGCGCTGTAAAAAACCACAGCGGCAAATTCCAGTAGATCAGGGTATTCACTGATCGCATGATGAGTGGCTCCACAGGCCTCATGTTGCCCTCAATTCGGTCCTGCCAGATTGTCAGAATGCAGGCCCGACCCGCAAGCGCTTGCGCGGCCACAGTGACCATAAATGCCAGATGAAGCAGCCTCAGCCAGGCGACACGAACAATCCGCCATTCGCGCCAGCCCCCAATTGGAATCACGACCAAGCCCATGACATTAAAAGCGATTAGGAATAGATGAACCGTAAGAATAATTTCGGCAATTTGAATATCGCGCATTCGAGGGCTCCAACCTAAATTAGCAACAAAAAGTGATAGACCTTTTCCTGGTTCCGCCAAGCCCACGTGCATCTTGTGATGCTTATACCAAATGTTGTGGACGTCGTTAACCGAACGGCGCGAATGTTCTTGCGTAAGTTGCCGGTATTCGAATTTCAATTCTCGCCGAATTCGTACGAGCCCATGAACTCGAGATAACAAAAACAGCTAGATGGGAGTGAAGAGTCTATGCGAAGATCCTACCCCTTTGGCCTTCCAGGTATTCTCCGATCGGATTGATATGGGTTGGTCGCACACCGATCTGCAATGCGCGTTCTTCGCTGAGTAGAACGATGAAGCAGATCACTTCATGCTGGTTGTTTGGGGTGATAACGTGTCTGGAGGCATGCCGATTGAACCAAGTTGATCACCGAAGAATGAAGAATTCTGGGATGATGGATGCCTGTAGACCATGCATAGACATAGCGGCAGGTGTTCCGAATTTAAGAGCCCGAATCTAAATGACAGGGGTGCTATCATTGTCGGGCGAGGCGGCGTGTGAGCAAACGAATGTGGGCGAGGATCAGCCAAGCCGTGGCGCTCTGGATAGAAGCTTCGAAATCCTTCGCCAGTCGCCGGCACCGGCCGAGCCAAGCGAAGGTACGCTCCACCACCCATCGGCGTGGCAACAACACGAAACCTCTGGCGATATCGGAACGTCTGACGATTTCGAGGGTCCAGGCGCCGAGCTTGGCGAGCCTTTTGGCCAGTTTCGGTCCGGCGTAGCCGCCATCGGCGAAGAGATGGCGCAGCCAAGGATACAGAGAGCGGATCTTTCGAATCACGCCAAGGGCACCATCGCGATCCTGGACATCGGCGGGGTGGAGATCGATCCCGACCACATGGCCCAGTGTGTCAGTGATGATGTGTCGTTTCCGGCCGTTGATCTTCTTGCCGGCGTCGAACCCGCGCGGGCCGCCCGCTTCGGTCGTCTTCACACTCTGGCTATCAATCACACCAGCGGTCGGCGTCGGCTCTCGACCTGCCTGCTCGCGCGCCATCATCACCAGGGTGTGGTTGATCCGCACGAGCGTGCCATCGCGCGACCATCGGTAGAAATATCCCTGGACCGTCGTGAACGGCGCAAATTCCCGCGGAATCTGTCGCCATTGGCACCCTGTCGTCGCCATAGACAGGATCGCATTCACGATCGTGCGCAGGTCCACCAAACGCGGCCGCCCCAACCGTGCCGGATCAGGCAGAAAGGGTTCGATCAGCACCCATTCAGCATCCGTCAAATCGCTTGCATAGCGCAGTCCATCCCGGCGATATTGCCGGCGAGTGATTTCAGTCCAGGCCATCGTGCTTCCGTCCGTTGTGACAACCAGACAGAATCACAGCCAACTGAAATCACTCAACTATCTTTTTCGGTCAGGCTCTAACGTCCGAAGCGCCGGCATATTGTTTGCTTCGACTGGCTTGATCCACGGATCGCTGTCGGGAGTCTGATTTTAAAGTGTTCCGAGGTCGATGAAGGGTCGTGCCATAATCGAATGCGCTACCACAGCTTTATGCAAACCAACAAGAGAACCTTCATCGGAACTCCAGCCGTCTTTGCTACCTTTAGTGAATCATCAGTCAAAGAGAGCCGGACTCACTATTCATCATGCGGGGTTCGGCAAAAAGGCTAGAAGTTGTCATTAACGCTAAATATTAAAAATTATAAA
>DAIDMG010000132.1 GCA_027449105.1 Acidiphilium sp.
GCTAGGGCCCGGAATGGCACGCGGGTGCGGCACAAGGCCGCGTCGGCGACTAAACGGCAAGGTGGGCTAAAGCACGAATCGAATGAGTTTCGTGCATGTGCCGTATCGAACAGCCCCTGCAAGTCTACGCTGCGCCACTCTCCATTGAAACTCGGCAGTTACCTGAAGCGGTCTGAGCATGGACAATTTCTGGCTATGCCCGTGGCGAACGGAACGCAGACGGACGAGGAATTCAGCTGTATGTGGATGGCATTAGATCGCATCGAATGAAATGTTGTGACCTCGCTCAACGAGTTCTTTGGCCAGCTTAGTTAAGCCACATTTTGCGAAAAAAGGAAGGTCGGCTGAACCCTTTCCCAAGGAGACCAAGCAGAGGTTCCAATCTTCGCGTCGAGGTCTGGTCCGCAGCCACGCCACGTCAGCCGCAGGATGATGCTGCTCGAACAGTTGCAGAACCCTGGCTCGGTAGGAACCGTCAACCCCAAACAACAGATCGGAAGTCCGCCTCACCTGTTCGAGCAGATGGCTCATCCCGCTCGACTTCGAAACAAGCTTGCAAAAAAGAAGCGTTCGGGTATCTAAATGGACGAGATCGCAAAACTCCAGTTGCGAATGGCCCCCTCCGAAATGAAAGTTCCGAGCATCGCAGTTCAGGAAGGAAGGATTCGTAGCACAGAGGGTGTTGTATTCCCCTTCATCGTCCGTTCGGTTCCATCGCGGCAGGGGCAGACCGCAATTCGGGATTTGCGCAATCCGCTGGTTGATCTGCGCCACAAAGTCGGCGACCACCTCGTACCATATCCCCGACGAGAGAATGTAAACTTGAGCGCCATCATTGATCTCGTACCCAAAGCAATCGAAGACCTTGCACGATTGCGATTCACCTTCGGCGCTTTCCAGAATGTGAACGGGATACTTTTTGGCGAGCGCGACGGATGGCGTGTCGTTTGCCCTGGCAACTTCGTTGATCCAGCTTTCGATGGTCAAATAAGGCCTCGTCGTAGGTCGGCTGGACATCCTCCCGAAAACGTACGATTCGGCGACGATCGACTCTCCCCGCCGCTGGTAAGGCGTAAACATAACGACCCTGCGCCGAGCCACTTCGTCGGCGAGGGTTGCATCCAACTGCTCTTCGAGCAAAGCAATCATTACATCGTCTTTCAGAGGGCTGATTTTATCGATCTCAGGCCAATTACGCCTGTAGGCATCACTCAAGAACTCCGTGAAACACGTATCGAGTAGTTCAGCAATTCCCGTGATTGCCACGTTCACCCGTAAGCTCGTACTTCCACGAACTCGATCTCCCAGAGCTGGCCTAGATTTTTGTTGCCCTTCAATGACAGCAACCAAATCGCGATCAAAATCGACACCGAATTCATTGACTGACGCAGCCCTTGGCGCTCTCTCGCTAGCAAGATGCCACTTCGCAAAGATCTGCTCCGCCTTGATCTCGATCAGTTCGCCTCTGGGAATGACGTTAAGTGCGACCCGCAGGCCGAAATCTAGTTCGAGCCAACCGTCTTCGAGCTTCTGCCACGCGTAGCCGAAGCTCAGCACGAACGTTCTAGCCCGCCATCGCATGACGAGCAATCCTCCAGGCGAGCGAGAGCTCATGTCCTGGTCGATGGGAGCCGTTAAAATAGAGTCCACTGCCTGCACCCAGTCCGGCTGGCGGTTGATCGCTGGAGGAAACGGAAGGAAACTTCCATCGAGCGGCTCGGCCAGCGGAATCAATGCGGCCTCGTTCGGACGAAGCAATTTTTCCGCGAAGACCGAGATTCGATCTTCGCGCAGTAAAAAAATCGTCAGACCAATCTTTCGATCGTCCATATGACTCCGCAGCTTCGATTCGAGAGATAGGAAGAATTCTAAGACTTCCGGGTGCAATGGCACTAGGGAAGGGGCTTGAACGTAGCCCACCCGTTGCGCGCGTAGCCGTCCGCGCTTAGGCGCATAGCGCCAGCGCTTTTCACTACATCTCTACCTCACCCTTCATCAATATAGTCAGTAATTAATAAAAATGACTCGGAGACAGCATGCCCGGCCGTGTCGTTCCTGGCAAATTGTGAAACGGAGTTGGCGCAAAGTGACCTGGGTATTCGGCAAATTCGATGCACGCGACGTTCATCACAACGGCGCGGCGCTCGACGACGTGCAACGTGCCGCCGGTCATGCCGAGCCCGGCACCACCAAGCGCTATGACCGGAGCGGTTATAATCCCGAGAAATCAGCAAGTTTCTTCGCCACGTATTAGACGAACTCACAGATTAAGGAAAATGAATGATCGCGCCTGCAGGATACATTTTGCGTGTTCCGGCCAATCGCCGTGCGATCCTGCTCGACGACAACGTGGCTTACTATGGCTCCGGTGAATTCTCAGTTGCCGAGCCCGTATCCCGGTTTGAACATAGCAGCCGGGCGCCTCTCATTGTTTTTTGCTGCTTCAAAGACAATGTCATCACACACGTAGCCGACGGGCGTAAAGGCGCGTCAGCGGGAACCGGACTTGTGCGCCTCAACTTGACCAATCTGGAGCCACTCGCGAAGCCGGTTCCGTTTTCGAGCCTTGTAAAACGCATGCCGGCACGTTTACGAAATCCGCTTAGCAACAAGCTTTATGACGGAGGCAAACTCCCTCCGAAAACCTTAGCTTCTGCTATCGACGTAATGCTCAAGCTGGAGCCGGGCCTGGAAATGCGGCTGGCGCGCTTCTCCGAGCGCCGCGCCAAATTGCTCACACGGTTGACGAATGAAGCGCGCGCAAACTTGGCTGCTCAGAAGGAGAGCGTTACAACGGCGCTTGAGATCGCAGGTATAGATACACGGCAGGTCTTAACCTGGACGCCCGCTGAGCGCCCGGCCAACTTCTTTCTCGAAGGGATGCCGCAAGCTGTTCTACGCGAAGATGCCGTGTTGGCCTCAGATTTCTCACAGATCCCTGGCTTCGAGGCGATACGAGAACTCCCATTTGCGGCAAGGGTATTTGAGAGCGAGTCGTCTGTCTATCCCCGCACTCGTCTCAAGGTGATAATGGCGAACCGCCTCGAGCTTGAGCAGCAAACTGGAGCCGATCTTATCTATTTCAACGAGACATTCCGTTCTTTTGTAATGGTCCAATACAAGGCTATGGAACGGGGAAAACGGGGACCGGAATTTCGCTGGCGTGACCGCGATCAGCTTCACGACGAAATTTTGCGTATGGACGCACTCCTCAAGGTTTTGAGGGCGGAGCCGGAGGATGCCACACCTGGAAGCTTCCGCTTACACACGAATCCATTTTTCTTGAAGCTCTGCCCGAGGCTTGTATTCAATCCAGATGACAAAGGATTGTCGAGAGGTATGTACCTGCCGCTGGAGTACTGGAAATCGCTGGCGCTTGCGCCTGCTACCGTGGGCCCCCGCGGCGGCAGACGGATCACTTACGAGAATGTAGGGCGCAAACTAACCAATTCGGACTTTGTAACGCTCGTCGCTGGAGCGTGGGTGGGAACAACCGTCCCGCAATCGATCTTCCTGGAAAAAGTGGTCGAGTCCGTGCTGCAGACCGGCAAGACTGTCACTTTGGCTGTGAAGAGCGAGATGTCTTCGCCTTATCCTTATGAAGACGACGAGTCGGATTTAGATCAGGATTCCTGGGACGAAGAAACGCTGCAGTGAGCCTGCATGGACGTGATCATGAAGAAAGTTGGCCGCGACCCAGAGAGGCGATGTGGGCGCCCGGTCCCTCGTATTTGAGGACGCGGGAGACCACAAACATCGACCAACCGGAAGTGAATTACAGCGATTAAGATCAATCGTGCATAACGCTCTCTACTCCAGAAATCGGCATCGTCAGAAGTGGGATCTGGCTTCACGCAAAATCGCCAATGCGCTCATTGAGGGATGATCGGCGATGATATGTGGCCGGACGCCCTGAATCCTGACCAGGCAAGTTGACGGAAAACGGGCGGCGCGCTCTCTTGGTTCCAGATCGGAAGTCCGGTCAGGCACAAGGTCGAGTCGGCGACTCTACGTCAAAGTGGATCGCGGAACACTGGCCAGTTTTTCGAGAGTAATCCGTGGCAAAGAGGGGCCGCGCAATCCTGGGTCTCGAAAGCGAGACCCCGAGCATCCTCAGATCGGATCAGTTTTCGTCCTCGCGATAGCGCTCAATGTTGATCCTTCGCAATTCTTCAAGTTGCCTGATCTCGCGTTCTGATCGCACCTGGGCTGCCTCCCAGGTTCTTTGATACCTCAATCCAGTGATGGGATCAGTACTGATTTCCTTCTCTCGGAGCGCCTCAAGAGTTGCAGCAAAATCAGGGAAATCGGGGAGTCCATTTCGATTCAGGACGCCGAGTACGGAATAGTGATGCCGGAAATGCGGATTTCCTTCGCGGTGCGTGATAGCTACTCCCAACGTATGAGTGGAGCGGCTCATTTCCTTGACGGCTAGCCGTTGCAATACGTCGTGATCAAGCGTTCGCAGGTCGTACGGAGAATCGATCCAGAGAAACTTGGCGGTTCGCGTTCCGGGAGCGATCTTGGTCTGTGAAACTTTATCGTGGATCTTGCCCGTCAGTCGGGCGTAAGGATCCTCCGGCTTTCTGGGTGACGCGTACTTGATGAAGACCCGCCCTCGCTCTCTATAGTCGTATTTAACTCCTGCCCGGAACATCTCAGACACTTCGGCTGAGGACCTCCCAGCTATGCCCCCTATCGAATGGGCATGCACCCATTCTGACCCAGTGACGTCCACAAGGTTTCCATCGATCAATCTAAAGGGGATCTTCTCGGTCTGCTCCGTCAGCGGTTCCACCTGAACCTCAATCCCCTGTTGCGATGACACCAGCGAGACTTCTCCGGTGCGTTCGTGGCGTTCGAGTGTTCGCTTCAGCAGCTGAAGAATCGTGTTGAAGTCCGCGCGCTTCAGGTCCCCGTTTACCCGAATCTTGACGCAGCAAGGTCGGGCATACGCCCGAATTTTTTCAGCTACATAGTCGAAGATGTCCTGAGTGACGCGTATTCCCTCTTCCGCGAAGGGAGTGCGACTGACGCGGGCACACTCACACAAAAGGCGCCCCCTATCGATGTCAACGATGAAATCGCCGCTGTTTTCTTCGATTTCCGGCGCGAGTGTCAGTGATCCTGCCCCTCGCAGACTGCGCTTCACGCGAAATGCCATGGCGAGTTCGTAGAAAGTCGGCCAGAACGTATCGCTTTTGATTCGTTCGATCTTCTTGGGCAGGCAGGGATCCGACAGGAAGGATCGAATGACAACAGCCGTTTCGACGAGTTGCACGACGGAACTGTCGAGTCCCGGTCCCGATAGCCAATAGGCCATCGGCCTGTCATCCCGCGCGGTCACAATTCGTTTGCTGTGATCCTGGTCTGAGGGAATCAGGCTACCCAGATACGCGTCGCCGAAGGCGCTCTGAAGCGTCGCAATTGCTTCCTCAATCGTGCCGACAGGTAGGTCGATTCGCTCACGAGCCTCATTCGCGACGCAGATCCATTCGTACAGGCTTTCGCCTAATGTTGCCATGCGTCCTATTATTTCTCCCGGAAACGAAGAATGGCGATTCCCTCCCACTGATTTCCGCCCCTGTCGAATATCTCAACGCAGCCTGCGAATCGATAGACTGGAGTGCGGGAAAGAGGCTGCTCATGTCAACAAGAACTAAAGCTCAGATGCTCGGCTCGCAGGGCCAAAGCCTAGTCGCGCATCTCATCAATTCCACGGGCGAATGGATAGCGCGGGCTCAGGACGAGGACTTCGGCATTGACATGGAGGCGGAGCTGGCAGTCCCTCACGTCAGCGGTCAAATGATTAAGATCCAAGTGAAAGCATCGCGGTCGGTTCAGATCTCCGAGAACGGCGTGTTCTGTCAGATACCGAAGAAACTTGCGGTCTATGCGGATTCCTGCCGTCTCCCTGTCGTTCTCGTGCGAGTTGATCTCGGGCGGCAAGACGCCTGGTACGTGTGGCTTCAGCAATGGCTCTTGGATAGGCAACGCTCCGGTCTGCGGATGGAGGACATGCCGGAGTTGGTGACGCATCACATCCCGTCTGACCGGACGCTTCAGAAGGGACTTCTGGAAGATCTCCGGGACATCGCGCAATGGAAAACAAGGACGCAGCTCGTCCTTACGGTGCATGATGCGATTCGCACTTCGGCGACCGTTTACGACTATGGGGTCCTGAATCATCTGGTTGCATTGCTTGATCAGCTCGGGATTGCGAATGAACATTTCCCGATCAATTTGGTGATTGAGCAAGCGATCGCTCTCGGAGATAGATTATGGGCCACGCATGAAGGCAACCGGGCAAGCAGTACACTGTATGCGATTTGCCGCCATTTCGGACAGAACTTCTCTGCTGATCAGATTTGGCGGATGGTCACGCGAGAGGAGTCGACATCTCGCACGGGCTTAAACGCTCTGGGAATCCTCTATGACGAATACTATGACCATATCGCAGGCTTAAACCTAGTCCAGCTCTTTTTCAAACATCCGGACAAACGAATCGCGTTCTATTGCCACCTCAGAGAATCAAGACCAAACGCTCAGTTTTTCGATTGTATCCACAGCGGATTCGAGGTTCAGTTTGCCGATCTGGCCATTCACCCCAGTCTCAAGGAAGATCTGCTGAGCAAGTGGCCCAACCGGGGGGACTCTGTTCTTCTGGATTATCTTCATACTACCCATAACACCAAGAATGGCTCGGCTTGAATCAGTAACG
>DAIDMG010000133.1 GCA_027449105.1 Acidiphilium sp.
GGCTCAATCTTAGCAGGACCGAGGACGTCGCCGATGAGAGACGGTCGCAAGGTTGATGTTGCAAGATAAAATCTCGACGCGAAGCCTTGCGCGGCGGCTGTGTACTGCGTCACAGTGGCGTCGATGTGGTCTGGAACGCCGGAAGGATCGGCGGTAAGTTCGTGGCGCGGAAGGCGCGGCGGGAAAGGGATGACAACGGCGCCGCGCAAGACGTGCGGCGACGAGCATGTTGGGTACATTGACGTCGTATGTGATCGGGGAAACGTAAATCATGAAATCATTTCGCGATCGACTGTTGGCGGGGCTGTCCCTGGCCGCACTCGTATTCGGCTCGCCCGCGGCGCTCGCGGTCACGGTCTCGGCGGGCGCGCCGGACGGTACCCCGCATTTGCTGACGGAGCTTCTGTTCAACGCCACGACGCCGATGGAGACTTCACAGGCGGCGACGTCCACGGCCCCGATGACGTCGACGTCTATACCAACAGCTGAGCTAGATCAGATCGGCGGGACTGGCTGGGTCATTGGCGCACATGCCGGCGGTTCCGTAGGTGTTCAGGCGACCACGGGGCCGGCCGGAACCACAGTGGACGCGCTGGAAGGCTCGTATCCCCAGCCTTCTCCTAGTGGTGGCCAATATATATGGGCCGATTTCAATATTGCGCAGTTGAGTACCAGGGATGTATACATCGAATTCTGGGCCAAGATGCCCCTGGCCAAAGAGGGCTGCAAGTTCGTGAAGGTCTTTGGCCAGAGGGCGTCATCCGGGTACGCCGCTAACACAACGATCGCAACGAATTACAACGGCGGGGATTTCGGAGCCATCAGACAGATATCGTTTGGTGATGGAACACAGCTCGGCAATGACACGCAAAATGCCATAAACCTTAATGGATCCTACCCTGAGTGGATAGGTCGATCATATGGTACAGCGGTGGTTAAAACACCCCAGATGAGCGTTTTTTCATCGACGGCCTGGGGATCGGAATGGCATCATTTCCGGATTCATATAAAGTTCAATACTGGCACCACCATGCAAAACGAAGTACCAAATGGTGAGTATTACCTCGAGATCGATGGCAAGGTGTACGTCGACGCAACGGATCTTTACAACCGCAATCCTGCCGATGCGCCTATCAACTATGTTGAGTTTTTTGGATGGGCGCAAACCGACCCTCACGCATTCCAGCTCTGGTATTACGATATCCGGATTTCAACAGGAGGATTTGTTTCGCAGCCGCTGCCGAGACCTCCGGCCAATGTGAGAGCAAAGTAATGGGAGGCAGGGGCGTGTGGTCAAAGTTTTGACTCTCAAGTGACCTCGCGCCGGTAGATTATAGAGGCTCGCGATCGGTTTGACGTGGTCTCATATGAGCGGGCGGGAAACTGGTTAGATCCGGCAGATGCATAAATTCGGCGGTTCTGTTGCTTCTCGGCCTGAAAATGCAGGGTGGAAAGCATTCAGTGTCCGGAGTTCAATTCGCGCGCCATGTGCAGATTGCGGAACCCACCCGAAACGCCAATTCGCCCGCCGATATAAGGCGTTGCGAGAATTGAGGGCGGAAGGTCTAAAATGATTGCGTAGCGTGTTTAGGGACGACTGAGTGATTGAGCGTCGCTACGGAAGAAGAACAGATACCGATCGGGCTGGTGATACAACGATGACGTTAGTAAGCAGTTTCTAATCGTTTTGGACGGTGCGGACTACGAAATGCATCCGGCAGACGCTGCGAGTCGGGTGCTAAAACATGACGTTTGGAACCATGCGATGCATAACGCAAATAAAAATGCCGTGAGATCGCATAACGGTACTTTTGAGGTCGACCTGCTGGTGTCGGCAAGTCACGACCTGTACCATGGTTCGAGCGCCCTTTCCGGTCTTGTCCAATTAGCAGTCAATGGGTCAATTATCCTTCGACTTCGGCAAGATGTGGCCTTGGAGTCTCGCCCTCGCGCGTTGATTCGCCTGGATGTGCGGAACTTGCGCGGTGCTTGCCGGAAGGTCGCGATCGATTTCGCTGACAGGTCAGGCTCATTCTCGAGTCCGACGCTCGAGCAATCGGACGTCTACTTCAAGCGCGGTTTTGTGAGTGGCGACATTTTTGCCCTTCCGCTTGAGCAACAAAAGCGAGTCATTCCATACGGGTTGAATTTCGCATCTCTGCATCCCCGGGCTGTCGTGACCCACCTGCGGATTGCGGCGAGCCTCCTGGCGCAGAGGCTATCTGCTGAAGGGTCCAAGGACCTGAGTTCGACGGTCCGAGAGTTCGTCCATAGGAGTCGGTTGGCTTACGGCATACCTCCGGCGACTGCGTTTGAGTGCCGTGCCTCCGAGGCGCAGTCGAAGGCCGGAGATACGGTGCTATTGCAGGTTAGGTTGTGGCCGCCTCAAGTCGGGTGCGACGACTTGGAATCGGTAAACGTAGGGCGCGTCGCTTTGGTTCAGACCCTTAAGCGGGGCCTTGGAGATAAATTCGTTGGGGGCATTATCACTGACAGGTTTTCAGAGTTGCACTGTCCTCCGGATTTGCGCATTCAAAATACAACGAACATGAGGAGGTACGCGCGGGTGGTCAAGAAGGTGGGAATCGGCGTGTACGTCCGAGGACTGCATCACTCGTTGGCGTTCAAGATGGCTGAATATCTGGCCGCGGGACTCTGTATTGTCAGTGAGCCTCTCGTCCATGAGCTTCCGGTTCCGCTTCGAGAGGGAGTAAATTACTTGCTGTTCCGAAGTCATGACGAGTGTCTGGAACGGTGCCGATGGCTATTGTCGCATCCGGCAGAGGCCGAGCGGATGCGGTGGGCGAACCGCGACTACTACAGAAGATGGGTGGAGCCCGAGGCTCACATGTGGGGCGTCTTGACAAGAAGCTTTGAATGACGATGCGCAGTCATTCGCTGATGGCTGATTTGATCCACTCCGACAATTCGTGAACGCCTGGTCGCCAATCATGAAGACGCATGATTTCCTGGCGGCAGTGTCTGTCAGCAAAGGAAAGGAAATAGTTTGCGACCGCGCAACCTTTACTTCGTGAGTCGTCTCGTTTGTTTCGAAGCTCAATCAGCAGGCTATCGGTGTCACCAATGAGCCACCGCAACCGTTTTCCGACTGTGTAGGAATGCGAGTGAGTTGGAGACATGCCTTGGGAGAGCTGATGCAGGAGCCACGGAAAGTCGACCCCGCAGTCAATGGCAAGTTGCAGTGAGCCCCAGAAGCGACCATTTACTTCCATCAAATAAGGGGTCCCATCGCCTGAAACCCGAAACTCGACCATGGCGACACCGGACCAGTCTGCAGCTGCCAGGAGTTTCTCGGCGGCCGAGCGCATCGCGGCATCAATGGGTACGCTTTCGCTGACGACGCTGACGCCACCCCAGGGAGGTTTCTCGCGGATTCGCCTGTGGGCGAACCACGCAATCGGCCCTTTAGGCCCATAGAGCGCGAATATCCCTGCGCCGCGGCCGCGAATGAACCGCTGCGTGAGGCATGGAATGTCGGCGAGCCAGTGCATCTGGTCGAGGGATCGGGAAAGACTGGCTGCATCGGTTGCTATTTGGACCGATGTCGTCACGACTCTGTCGCCTTTGAGATACCGTGAGCGAGCTGGCTTGAGCACAACTGGGAAGCCGAAATAGCGCGTTGCATCCTCTACGGCTGCGCGTGTACGCGATATCCGTGTCTCTGGGGCGCTGACGTCCAGCTTGCCGGCGAGTTCCAGAAGCCGGGCCTTATCAGAGAGGGTTTCGTAGCTTTGTGACGGCGGGGCAGCCAATCGTGATATTTTCGACCGATCTGGTTGACTGACGAGCAGCATCGTCGTCAAATCCGTTGCTGGAATGATACTATCGATGGCTAGTCGGTCGGCGAGGAAGTTGATTTCGTTGATGAACTCGCTGGGAGAGGTCTCGGGGCTCGGGTAGCGGATAGAGCCTGCCGCGTACCTGGACGTCGCCCCAAGCGGGTGGGCAAGATGGTCGCCAGCGAAGACTTTCAGCCCGCGCTGTCCGAGGCTGCGGATAATTGCGAGAGCACTTCGCTGATTGGAATCGAGCACCAGAACTTTGCGCATGTCGTCCGCGGAGTGACTTGTTGAGCGTTGGAGTGGCGCTGAGCTTACCAGAGTCAAGCGAGCACGGAATAGCTGCTCCCATGGTGGAACCATTACGGTGCTGAGAAGGCGAGCATGGTAAATATGAAACTGTATGGTGGGAAGCGAGGATTCGTCGCGCACATTTCGGCGCGCGTGCTATACGCGCTTGGCGCTTACGGTAATGTTCGCGACATTGATTGGTCTGCCGTGAAGAGATTGGTGTTCGTGTGCCAGGGCAATATTTGCAGAAGTCCTTATGCGAGCATCAAAGCGCGATCGCTAGGAGTGATTTCCGCCTCATTTGGTCTTGAAGCGGCGCCAGGGGCGCCGGCGGATCCGGCGGCATCGAGGAATTCTATTCCGAGGGGAATCGATTTGTCCGGCCATCGTTCGGCCAGAATGGATGTGAGTTGCCTCGCGGATGGTGACCTGATCGTCGTGTTCGAGCCGAGGCAGCTTGCCGAGGTTCGCCGACAGGTTGGCGATCGCTTGCCGACAATTCTACTCGGTATCTGGTCACGTCCGAGACGTCCGCATATACACGATCCGTACGGACAAGGCGATGGGTATTTTCAGCAATGCTTTTCTGTGATTGATGTGAACGTTACAATGCTGGTCGAGAGCATCGCGGGGGCGGGCGCACCTGCAATGAAGCGGGAATCAGTGGAAGTTCCATGTCCGAATTCTGTTTTCGACCGTTCTTGTGATCGGACGCTTGGTTGATGGAACAGTTATACACATTCAATCCCAAGACGCTGTGGACACAATTTAAGAAGGAGCATTTCGCCTTCTGGATGGTGTGTCTCTATCTATTCCTACAGTATTTCGATCCTCTGGAAATCTATCCTCATCTCGCCTTCGTTCCCTGGGACAAAATTGCGATCGGACTGGCCTTTCTGGCGTTACCGCTGGACCCGTGCAGGCGCTGGGTGCGGGACGGCACCAACATGTGGATGACTCTGTTTTTGGTTGTAATCTTCGTTTCATCAGCGCTGGCCATCTTTCCCGCAATTTCGTGGGACCAGTGGTTCGATTTCACTGGCTGGTACATCATTTATTTTCTCATTATTAATACTGTCTCGACCAAAGAGCGATACTTCATATTTTTGGCTATTTTCTTACTGGCCAACTTCAAACTGGCGTTCTTCGGCGCGCGCACTTGGGCGAAGCGGGGCTTCGGCTTCGTACGGTGGGGCCTCGAGGGGCCGCCAGGATTTTTTCAGAATTCCTCGGATTTCTCCGGCGAGATGCTCATGTTCGCGCCAATCGCGTTTGAACTCGCGCTCTTCGTCAAGCCGTATGTCCGGCGTGTGACCTACTGGTTTCTGATGCTCGGTGCCATCACGGGTGTGATGAGCATACTGGGGGCAAGCGACCGTGGCTCGCAGGTGGCGCTGGCCTTCCAGGGGACATGGGTGGCCATTCAGCGCAAGCTCAAATTAAAAGTCCTGATCGGCATCGCGCTGCTCGTCGGACTGGGCTACGCGTTGCTTCCGGCGGGGGAAAAGGCGCGCTTCAGCAGGGCGGGTACCGATAAGACTTCCATACAACGACTGGATTACTGGCGGGCGGGATGGAACATGATCAAGAGCCACCCGTTCCTGGGCGTCGGGTATTTTAATTTCGCGCCGGTGTACGCGTCCCTCCCGTCGGACAAGTTATGGCATGGCACCGCACAGCTGCCACACAATATCTTTATTCAGGTCGGGACAGATGCGGGGTTTATTGGCCTTGCGATCTTTCTGATGCTGATCTACCGCAACCTGAAAATCACCAAAGATATTCGCCGCTTGTGTGAGAGAAATCCGGGCGCTCCCGCGTTTGCTCCGAGCGTCGCAAGGGGATTGGCCCTCACGACCTGGGGGTTCGTCATTGCGGGCCAGTTCAATACTGTGGCGTATTATCCGTTCTTCTGGATCAATTTGGCACTGACCGTCTCGCTTGCAAATATCGTGCGCCGGGCCGTGGAGGAGCAGTCTTCAGCCCGATTGGCACGGCGCCCCGGACCGTTGTATATGGGATGGGTCGCGGGGGCGGGGTCGCCCGAGGGTGAGTTGGCGGCGCCTCGAAATGACCCATGACTTCCGGCTTGCGCGTATTGCACATCGCATCGGGTGATTTGTGGGCGGGGGCGGAGGCGCAGGCATGGACGTTGATCACGTGCTTGGCGCGAATGCCGGATACGGACGTTGCCGCGGTTGTCATGAATCCCGGGACCCTCGCGGACAAGCTCTGTTCCGCCGGGATCACGGTTCATGTCCTGAATGAACAGAAGAGCACCTCGCTCGAACTATGGATTCAACTCCGCGGAGTGCTCGGAGAATGGCGACCGGATGTTGTTCATACCCATCGGGAAAAGGAGAACATTCTGGGTTCTCTGGCGGCTCGTTTACGCGGGAACGTTCCCAGCGTTCGGACCGTGCACGGAGGTCAGGAGCATTCGGCAGTCTCAGGCTATAGCGGTGTCCGTCGGCGCCTGATCACTCACCTCGATCGATGGTGCGGCCGCACCCTGCAGCAGAGCATCATTGCGGTCACGCGGGAGCTCGGCGCTCAGTTGTCGCAAGA
>DAIDMG010000134.1 GCA_027449105.1 Acidiphilium sp.
ATCACATGAAAAACGGCGTGTTCATCATTTCTAAGCCAGCGCTTCTGGTCGAGGCGGTGAAAACCATAGACGAAATTTTCGAGATCATGGAGAAAGACTCGAATGAGGGAGGGCAAGTATTCCAGGACATCCAGGGCGACGTCTATGAAATGCTGCTTTCGGAAATCGCAACGGCCGGAAAAAACGGCCAATTCCGCACCCCGCGCCACATCATCAAGCTGATGGCCGATCTGGTACAGCCACAACTAGGCCATCGTATTGCCGATCCGGCCTGTGGTTCCGGCGGCTTTTTGCTGGGTGCATATCAGTACATCATTACCGAGCTTGCAGAGAAGGTAGGCGCGAAGGACTTGCCGGTAGATGAAGATGGATTTGTGCGTACTTCGTTGGCCGCTGCATTCGACGAAAAAAGGCAAACAATTTTACAGAACTCGCTCTGGGGTTACGACATCGACAGCACTATGGTGCGCCTTGGGCTGATGAACTTGATGATGCACGGAATCGATGAGCCGAAAATCGACTACAAGGACACGTTGAGCAAGAGCTTCATCCAGGAAGCTGAGTACGATATCGTCATGGCCAACCCGCCCTTTACCGGCAGCATCGACAAGGGTGACATCAACGAAAGATTAACGCTCGCTACGACCAAGACCGAGCTGCTCTTCGTCGAGAATATTTACCGCTTACTGAAAAAGGGAGGCACTGCCGGCGTCATCGTTCCGCAAGGGGTGTTGTTTGGCTCCGGCGGGGCCTTCAAGACCCTGCGCCAGCTGCTGGTGGAACGTTGCGATCTCAAGGCCGTCGTCACCCTGCCCAGTGGCGTGTTCAAACCCTATGCCGGAGTCAGTACCGCCATCCTGATATTCACCAAGGTCTGGGGGCCAAAGGAAAAAGTCATCCAGCCCGCCACCGAACATGTCTGGTTCTACGAAATGTCCGCCGACGGTTATTCTCTGGACGACAAGCGCAGCAAGCAGGAAGGTTACGGCGACCTGCAAGACATTGTCGCCAAGTACCACGCCCGCAACGCCGCCGCCGACGTAGACCGCACAGCGAAATGCTTCATGGTGCCGCGCAACGAGATCGAGGCTGAGAACTACGACCTCTCGTTTTCCCGCTACAAGCAGGATGTGTTCGAGGAAGTGAAATACGACAAGCCTAGCGAGATTCTGGATCGGCTGATTTTGTCCGAGGTCGGCGATGTGGACGAGGCAGAGTTGGCCAAGGTGCAGAATGGCGTCGTGCGCGAGTTGCTCGAGTTGAAAGGAATGCTGGGATGAGCGAATCCATGAGCCAAACTCTCGGCTCGGTTATTTCAATTGCCAAGGGAAAAAAACACGAGATAACGGATCTGCCATCTGGCCAGGCAAAGCGCCTAATAGGAATCGACGATCTTCGAAACGATGATTTTATTCGTTACACAAATGATGCCAGAGGTACCGAAGCGATTCCAGACGACGTGTTGATTGCATGGGATGGCGCCAATGCAGGAACAATTGGCTTCGGGAAAAGCGGCTATATTGGCAGCACTATTGCGCGCCTTCGTGTTAGGGCTGACATGCCCCTATTCACGCCTTTTCTCGGGGCGTACCTTAAGTCTAAGTTCGACTACCTGCGACAGACGGCAACAGGCGCGACGATTCCACACATTAATAGGAGCGCACTAGAAAGCATTCCGCTGCCTGCTATCAAATACGACGACCAAATCCGCATTGCCCATCTACTTGGCAAAGTGGAAGGGTTGATCGACCATCGCAAACAACATCTGCAACAGCTCGGCGACTTGCTCAAGAGCGTCTTTCAGGAGATGTTTGGCTTTCTCGATGGTACTTACGTCCGATGGAGGGTCGAGAGATTATCATCCTCTTGCGAAGTCGTTTCGGGTGTCGCTAAAGGGAAGAAGTACGCGACCGAACAATTGGTTGAGGTCCCTTATATGCGTGTCGCGAACGTTCAAGATGGCCACTTCGTTTTGGATGAAATAAAGACCATTGCAGTCACTCCAAAGGAAATAGATCAATACCAACTTCAGAGGGGTGATCTTTTGCTAACTGAAGGTGGCGATCCCGATAAGCTCGGTCGAGGTTCTGTTTGGGAAGGCCAAGTGCCCAACTGTATTCATCAAAACCATATTTTCCGCGTTCGGATCAATCAGTATGAACAACTCAATCCGTACTACTTAAGTGCCTTGTTCGGTTCGCGTTATGGCAAATCCTATTTTTTGAAGTCAGCAAAGCAAACGACTGGAATTGCATCCATCAATTCCACTCAACTCAAGACTTTTCCGACCGTTATCCCACCTATCGACCTGCAAAACCAATTTGCCGTCATCGTTGGAAAAATCGAAGGTATTAAATCAAACTATCAACAGAGCCTCACCGATTTGGAAACCTTATACGGTTCATTGCGCCAGAAAGCGTTCAAGGGCGAACTGGATTTGTCGCGTGTGCCATTGCCTAGCCAAGTCGATGAAGTACCTGATCTGACCAAACAGGCTAACATAGAACCAAAAACGCCTGCATCCTTTCAACTGCCCGAATCTGAAAATCCTGATTGGCTGGCGGTTGAAAACCGACCAATGCTAATCGAGTTTTGGCTAATTGCCTGGTTTGAGCAGTATGCGGATGAGCCATTCACGGCTTCAAGGTTTATGGATGCTGCATATCAACGCTTGGCCGAGCTGTCCGAGCAGCACACTTTTCAGTTCGACAAACCCGACAAAGGGTTCGATGAGGCGAAATGTTATGAGGAGCCAGAGCCGTTCGGCACTAATGAGTACGAGCAAATCAAAAAGTGGGTATTTGAAGCGCTTGCCTCCGGCAAGCTGACGCAGGGGTTCGATGACGCGGTCAACCGCATCCAGCTCAAGGCTACACAGGCATGAAACTGTTGCGCCTCAAAATCACAGCCCCCATTGGTTTTCGGAGCCTGCAATCGGGATTTGAGCATTACTTCCGTACAGGTTGGGACTTGCAAAAAGAGCAGGGCTTTGCGCCGTTTGTCTGCGCCGGACCTAATGGCAGTGGCAAGTCCAACTTGCTGGAGGTGCTTGCTGCGATATTTTATCAACTGGAGGTGTTGCGAGTACGACGCAGCTTCCTTCCAGAAGTTTTGCAGGAACCTGCATTTGATTTTGCACCGGTCGCATTCGAACTGGATTACATGATTCGAGTTCCGCCTGAATATGTAGTGCCCAATGGCCCTGTGTGGGCAAAGGTCAATGTCCGGAAAAATGCCGGTGATCCCGTCAGACTCTTTTGGGAGAACCTGGGTGAATTTAATGCCGACCCCAAGGAGGTCTTTGAGGCGGGCTATGCAGACATCTTGCTGCCTGATTATGTTCTTGGCTATTCCTCCGGGGGCAATGAAATTCTTAGCTTGCCGTTCTTTAAAATGCGTTTTATTCAATTTGATGAATATTGGCATGCGTTAACCAAGAAACTGCCTTATGAAGGGAGACCTGAAACCCGGCTGGCATATCTAGACGCGTCCTTTAGCCAAGCAATACTGTTATGCAATTTGCTGTTTCACGATACAGAAACCTTGCGACCATTCAGAGAAGATGTCGGAATCGAGGCGCTACGTGAATTTCGGATCGTCATCAAGCGAAGTATTGAAATACCAGCTGAGGTTGCGGCACAGTTTGACGATGGCAGCGCCGCGGTAGCTGTTGCCGCTGTTGCCAGCCGTGCGTTGGCTGGAAATAGTGAGTTTAACCATCCCGCGCTTATGCTGGATAGAGAGACTGGTCGCTACACCTTGAACCTGATGCAGCTACTGGAAGCCGGCGTTCGTTCGGCCGACAACTTTGATCCAATTGTTACGCGCCTTAAACGGTGCGCCACCTGTTCTTACCTAGATGAATCAACTGACACGCTTTATCTCGATTATTTCGTCAATGAAGCAACCAAGCAGGCTTTCAGTGAGAACTTTGATTTTGGCATTAATAAGTCTCCCATCGCGTTATTTCAAGCTCTCCAAGTTTTGTTGACTCTCAACCTTTACACAGTGAGCGATCAACTCAAGAGTGATCTTTATGAGTCAGATAGCCTGTATGTAGGGGAGACCGTGCCTACACTCGCCTCCGATCAGCGCATCATGCGGATCAAGCACTTTTTGTTACAGAAGGCGAATGTCGAGCAGCCCGTACTACTCAAAAGCCTTTCTGACGGCGAGCACCAACTTTTACATAGTCTTGGCCTCAGCTTGCTTTTCCGCAACAAGAATAGCCTGTTTTTGTTGGACGAACCGGAAACCCATCTTAATCCGGACTGGCGTTCTAACTTTGTCACACGCCTACACCAGTGCTTTCAAGAGGTGGAAGATATACATGAAATGCTTGTTACGACCCACACGCCGTTCCTGATCTCTGACAGTAAGCCAGAGAAGGTCCTTGTGTTCAAAAAAGATAAGGTCAGCGGCGCAGTGAATCTAAGCCGTCCGGATTTTAATACGTTGGGTGCCTCGATCAATAAGATCATGATGAGTGATGTGTTTGACAAAAGGGAGACCATCGGCGCATATGCGCACGAAAAACTCAACAATCTGCGGGCGGAGTTTGAGGCTGGCAACGAAGAGCCATCGGCACTTATTGACAAAATTAATCGTGAGTTTGGGGATTCGGTTGAAAAAATCTTGTTGATCAAAGCAATTCTGGCGAAGTGCGAGGGCAGGACGCCTGAAGGGGGAACCTGATGCTTTTCGCGTACACCTACGTACCACATCAGATGGACAAGATGCAGCAGTTCATCGACTTTGTCTTTTTTAAAGTGTGGTGTGAGGCACCAATTGGCCTACAGTTCCATCCCGATCTTTTCAAGGATAACGCAGAGCTGCAAGAAATCATGTCTTTCTTTGGTTTTTCAGCGAAGGCGCCTGAGCGAGGAAAGACTTTCTACAAGGACGTTAAACAGATTTACGATCTATTTGCTTTATTACCTCCCCAAGATATAGACAAATTTCGGGAGTGGTATAGGAATAATAACGACATTGAGAACGTCTGCGAAGATATTCTGGCTGTTCAACCTATGCGCTATGTCGACTTTCCAGTGGCGCACTGTGCTCTGCGAGATCGTCTAGCATCATTTTTCAAGGACCTATATTCTAAATCGTTGCTTGGGCTTGCAGCGCTCAAGGAAAAGATCGGTGATATCGATGACCACTACGATGCCTTTGTAACGATTAACAATGAAGGGAAGTGCCCGTTCTGTGGGATCGGTGACCTCTTCACCGTATACCACAACAAGCGTGAGGCGTACGATCATTATCTGCCCAAGGCGCTGTATCCATTTAACTCAATCAACTTCAAGAACCTCGTTCCGGCATGTTACCACTGCAACAGTAGCTATAAGACCAGCAAAGACCCAGCATATATTCCAAAGGATCCCGCCAATGGCGTGGCGCATCGGAGGAGAACTTTCTATCCGTACCGTACGAACGCGGAAAAGCTTCAAATTTTGGTTAACGTGGCTCACTCAGACTACAGCGCACTTACCCCCGGTGACATTAGCTTTGAGTTTGGCCCAAAAGATATGGCGGAAGAATTGGCGACATGGTGCGACGTCTACGGGATTGAGGAACGCTATCGGGCTAAGCTGCTCGCTAAAAATGATGGCAAATATTGGCTCACACAAGCTCTGGACGAGTGGCCATCAAAAGGTAAGGGCGTGGCCGAGCTTCTAGGCGAACTTGCTCTCGAGGCAGATAAATACCCCGTGGCTGAGTGCAACTTTCTCAAGAGCGCCTACCTTCATGGATGCCTCAAAGCCGGTATCATTTGAATATGAACTGAGGTTGATTTTTGTACCACCGACCGAGAGAGGTCATTATTTAACCACTCAAGGAAGGAGAAAAAGAAAGGACCTCACCTGGAAAGCGCTACAAACCCCAACAGATCGTCACCATCCTGCGTGTGTTGTGGATCGCCTCTATCAGGCCATTCGCGGATCGGGTTAATCAGGCCACCCTCGGATCGGGTTAATCAGGCCACCCCCGGATCGGGTTAATCAGGCCATTCCCGGATCGGGTTAATCAGGCCACCCTCGGATCGGGTTAATCAGGCCATTCCCGGATCGGGGTCATCCGACCTTGCGTGCGACAACAGCTCTTGGACCTCAAGGCGACATGGAGTACCTTTCCAAGCGGAAAGGAGGACGCCATGTCCAACAAGAGGTTCGAGATGTACGAGATTCGCCAGGTATTGGTACAAATGCGGTTGGGGGCCACGGACCGGGAGATCGCCCAGTCCGGGCTCATGGGGCGGGAGAAGCTCTCCAGGATCCGGAAACTGGCCGATGCGAAAGGGCTTCTTGACAGGGGAAGGTCCTTGCCGGACGACATCGGTCTGGCGGGGGTGTTTGGAGCGCCCCGGAGCCGGCCGGCGGTGGAGTCGAGCGTCCTCCCCTGGCAAGACCTGATTCTTGCGTGGCATCGGGACAAGATCTCGGGGCAGGCCATCCATGCGGTGGTGGTGCGGAACCACGGATACCAGGGGACGTATTCGAGCGTCCGGCGATTTCTACAGGCCCAGGGAGGAGAGGCCGAGGGCGAATCGGCCACGATCATGCTGGACTTCGGTCCCGGGGAGGCGGCCCAGGTCGACTTCGGGCAGGGGCCGCCGCTCCCCGACCCAAAGACGGGC
>DAIDMG010000135.1 GCA_027449105.1 Acidiphilium sp.
ATAGAATTTTCTCGGCAAGATGAGTGAGAAGATTCTGATGAAAAAGAGCCGTTTCACCGAAGCCCAGATCATGGGGGTGCTGCGTCGGGTCGAGGGTGGTCTGGCTGTGCCGGAGTTATGCCGCGAGCATGGGATCAGCAACGCCACTTTCTACAAATGGCGGGCGAAGTATGGCGGCATGGATGCGTCCATCATCAGCCAGATGAAGGCTCTTGAGGATGAGAACCGACGCCTGAAGCGCATTTATGCCGATCTCAGCATGCAGGCCGATTTGCTGAAGGAGGCGCTCGAAAAAAAGGAATATGAACAAATGCCGTGCGGTCATTTGGACACAAAAACCAAATTTCCGTCACTAACGCAGTTCCCCGGCCCTGCCGTGAATCTCATCAGCTCGACGAAGGAATGCGCTGACCATGAGGCGCACCGCCTCACTAAAAATGATGCCAATTGTCCGATCGAGAATCTTGTTGCGAAATTCAAAATCAACATAGAAATCAATTAATGTTCCGTTAACCACGGGAAGAAAGCGCCATTCATTACGCAGGTATTTGAACGGTCCGTTTTCGTAGCGAACATGAATCCGGCCGGGCCGGTCCAGTGTCACCCGGGACGTAAAATTCTCTCGAAACATCTTAAAGCCAATCGTGAGATCAGCAACCATTTCGTTTTGATTGCGAGAGCGAACGCGCGCACCGACGCACCATGGCAGAAATTGCGGATATTTGTCGACATCGGCAACGAGATCAAACACCTGCTCCGGCTGGTACACGACCGGCCTACGTTCGGAATGTCTCGGCACAGCCCCCCTCCTTTCTAGCCGCACGCAGGGCCGCGAAGTCTGCATCAGCATGATAAGACGATCGCGTAAGCGGGCTGGCAGACACCATCAGAAAGCCCTTGGCTCGGGCCATGGCAGCCAAGTCCCCGAACTCATCGGGTGTTACGAACCGATCGACTGCGGCGTGCTTGACGCTAGGCTGCAAATATTGGCCGATCGTGATAAAATCGACGTCCGCAATTCGCAGATCATCCATCACCTGAGCAATCTCCGCTCGGGATTCGCCCAAGCCAACCATCAAACCCGACTTCGTAAAAATTTGTGGATCATCCCGCTTAACTTGATCCAGCAAGCGCAGCGATTGAAAATATCGCGCCCCTGGTCGAATTGCAGGATACAAGCGTGGTACGGTTTCAAGATTGTGATTGAAGACATCTGGGCGTGCGGCAATGACCGTCTCGATCGCGCCTGGTTTACGCAAAAAATCCGGCGTCAGAACTTCAATTGTCGTTGATGGGGAGGATTGGCGAATTGCATGGATCACTGCCGCAAAATGCCCAGCGCCACCATCAACCAGATCATCACGATCAACCGAGGTAACCACCACGTGCTTCAGGCCAAGCCTCCCGACCGCCTGGGCAACGCGGACCGGCTCGCCGGAGTCTAGTTTTTTCGGCTGGCCAGTCGAGACATTGCAAAAGGCGCATGCGCGAGTGCAAATCTCCCCCATAATCATCATGGTAGCATGCCGTTGTGACCAGCACTCGCCGATGTTAGGGCAGCTGGCCTCCTCGCAGACGGTCGTTAATCTCTCATCGCGCATCAGATCACGGGTTTCAGCAAAAGCCGGACCACTCGCAGCTTTCACCCTGATCCATGGAGGCTTGCGCTGCATCGGATTGTCGACCCGATGTTGCTTCTCAGGATGCCGAATCTTGTCTGAACGTGACGAGCCGTTGGCCCGGTGATCGATAATGCTTCGCATGTTCTGTCAGAAGTGGATCACCTTCCCGTAGGCGTCAAGGACAGATTCATGCATGACCTCGCTGATTGTTGGATGTGGGAATATCGTATCCATCAACTGCTCTTCAGTGCTCTCCAGTTGGCGCGCAATCACATAACCTTGAATCATCTCTGTTACTTCGGCACCAGCCATATGAGCGCCGAGAAGTTCCCCGGTTTCAGCATCGAAGATCGTTTTAACGATGCCGTCCGTCTCGCCCATGGCAATCGCCTTACCATTGCCAACAAAAGGAAATCTCCCAACTCTAATTTTATGACCGAGGTCTTTGGCTCGGGATTCTGTCATGCCTATGGACGCGACCTGCGGGCGACAGTACGTGCAGCTAGGGATATTAAGGGTCTCGAAGGGGTGAGGCTTTAGTCCGGCGATCTGCTCAACGCAAATAATGCCCTCATGACTAGCTTTGTGCGCGAGCCAAGGTGGTCCCGTGAGGTCACCGATTGCGTAGACCCCTTCCACCCCGGTGCGACCGAACTCGTCAACCAAAATGTGGGTACGCTCCACTTTTATCGCCGTGTTTTCAAGGCCGAGATTTTCCACATTACCAACGATCCCCACCGCCGAAATTACCTTTTCAGCTTCAAATCTCTCTGTCTTCCCTTCAACTTCCGCAACAACCGTGACGCTGTTACTGTTTTTTACAATTCCTGTCACCGCTGCGCTGACGCGCAGCCTCATACCCTGCTCCTCAAACTTCTTTTGCATAAAGCCAGAAATCTCTTCATCCTCCGCTGGCAAGATACGCGGCAAGGCTTCTAGAACGGTCACATCCGCTCCCATATTTCGATAAAAACTTGCGAATTCGACGCCGATCGCACCCGACCCAATTACCACCAGTGAATTCGGCATCAAATCAGGCATCAACGCCTCACGATACGACCAGACAAATTTGCGATCTGGCTCAAAACCCGGTAGAATCCGGGCACGTGCGCCGGTCGCGAATATGATATGCGGAGCGTCCAGAGTGGCAACTAAGCCGCCATTTCTTTCCACGGCAATCTTATTTTTACCGGCAAGTTTCCCCGCACCACCGAACACAGAAACATTGTTCTTCTTCAACAAGTACGCGACACCACTAGAAAGCTTACGCGCGACGTCCCTTGAACGCTTGACCACATTGTCAAAATCAAAACGGATATTATCTGCCTTGAATCCAAAGTCTCCAAGGCGATTCAGAAGATGATTGATTTCCGACGAGCGGAGCAGCGCTTTTGTCGGTATGCAACCCCAGTTCAAACAAATCCCGCCCAGACTTTCACGTTCGACTAATGCGACTTTCATTCCGAGTTGCGACGCCCGAATCGCCGCAACGTAACCGCCCGGCCCTCCCCCTATAACGATCAGATCGTATTTCTCTTCTGACATGCTTTCACTCCTGTCTCCCGAACGATGCCTGGAATGCGTCGCCTGCTGGTTCGATTCGGACGACCGCCTCTCAAGATCAAGATACACGCAGCGTAACTGCACGACGTCACTGGCGGGCTGATACAGCCATTCCCTGTCGGCTTCTGCCTCATTGTCCTAGTTCCAACAAACATCTCCTCGAGTTCGACGCCTCTGTCGCCCATCGTTTCAGAGAATGGACAAGGCACTACGCGACCCCAATCGCCCAGCTGCCGAAGTCAACTTCCGTAGCACGGAGAAGCGCCGGCTATCTGGCTTTCTGCCTCTCTCCGCATCAATCCTGACCGGGAAAGAACATCTAACATTGCTGGGAATGCCTTTTTCACCGTCACGCATAAGAGAAGCTTCTTCTCTATAACATTAGGCTCAGAGGTGTTTCTACAACGCCTTTAAACACAGAAAGAAACTCTGCTCCTGTCGTCCCATCAAAAGCTCGATGGTCGCAGGCAATGCCGACCGTCATCATCGTCGCAACCCCGATTTCATTCCCACGAACGACGGGGCGCCTCTCGGCCGCTCCAATCGCAAGAATCGCGCTCTGCGGTGGGTTAATGATCGCGGAAAAGTTAGTAATTCCGTACATACCGAGATTAGAGATCGAGAACGATCCACCTTGATATTCTTCTGGCCTTAATTTTCCGGCCTTTGCACGCTCGGCCAAATCCTTCATTTCGTTACTAATTATTGCAAGCCCCTTCTGATCAACGCGACGCAGTATTGGCGTTATCAGCCCTTCCGGAATTGCTACCGCAACTGAAATGTCGACGTCATGATAGCGGATCATCGCCTCTTCTGTGTAACTGGAGTTGACTTCGGGAACACGCCGCAGCGACAGTGCGGCAGCCTTTATCAGAAAGTCGTTAACAGAAAGACTATAAACTCCCGGCCCGTCTTTCGGAGATTTGGAATTGAGTTCGGCTCGCAGCTTCAACAATTCATCTATATCGATATCGACCCAAAGATAAAAGTGGGGAATCGTTTCCTTCGACGCTTGCATGCGCTTCGCGATAGTTTTCCGCATCGCCGAGTGTGGAACCACATCATGGGGAACCAAAACGTCCGACGCTTTAAGCGCTATGGATCCGGTGTCCACCAACTGGACTTGCGGCTCCGTCGTTAAAACGGTCGGCGCCGGTTGCACGAGGTTACTACGAGTAGCCTCGACATCCGCCTTGACAATACGACCCTTTGGGCCGGAGCCGACCAAATCCCCCAAATTGATACCGGCCTGGTGAGCCATACGTCGTGCCAGTGGCGATATGAGAATTCGACTATTATCGGTAGTCTGTCTCTTGGTGTCCGCGACCGATACTGATGATGGTGCGGACGGAAATGTAGATATCGTTCGAGTAGCTTCTGGAACTGGCGACTGTGGCATCACTCGGGCTGCACCAGTGCTCGCTGATTCTCCATTGGCAATGTTTTCATCCTCTTTTACCAGGACTGCGATCGGCGCGTTTACCGGAACCGCTTCGCTTCCTTCGGCGACAAGAATCTTAGCGAGAACTCCATCATCAGCGGCCTCGACTTCCATTGTCGCCTTGTCGGTTTCAATTTCCGCGATAATGTCGCCGGATTTAATCGTGTCACCTTCCTTCTTAAGCCATTTCGACAAGATACCTTCAGTCATGGTCGGCGACAGCGCCGGCATAAGAATGTTCGTTGCCATTTTTAGCTCCTACCTCAGAATAGTTTCGTTACAGCGTCAACCACCCACTCTTCTTGAGGAAGAGCTAATTTTTCGAGATTGGCTGCATAAGGCATGGGAACATCAAGGCCGGTTACGCGTGTCGGCGGCGCGTCAAGCCAATCGAAGGCGCGTTCCGTGATCTGCGCGATAATTTCGGCGCCAATACCCGCAAACGGCCAGCCTTCCTCGACGCTGACAAGGCGGTTAGTCTTCTGCACCGAGTTCACAATCGTTTGAACATCTAACGGGCGGATTGTACGCAAATTGATGACCTCTGCCGAAATCCCTCGTTCCTGAAGTGCCTCCGCGGCTTTCAGGGCTGTATCGACCATCATCGAAAAAGCCACAACGGTAACATCTGCGCCAACACGCTCGACCTTAGCCTTGCCAATCGGAAGAACAAAGTCTTCATGTATTGGGCATGAATGTTTGTGGCCGTAGAGAATCTCGTTCTCGAGAAAAATTACCGGGTTCGGATCTCGAATGGCAGCGCGAAGTAAACCTTTCGCGTCCGCAGCTGACCAAGGTGCAACCACTTTCAAGCCCGGGCAGTGAGCATACCAAGAGGCAAAGCACTGACTATGCTGCGCGGCTACACGCGCGGCAGGCCCATTTGGTCCTCGGAAAACGATCGGGCAACCCATCTGACCACCGGACATATACAGCGTTTTAGCGGCAGAGTTGACAACTTGGTCAATGGCCTGCATGGCAAAGTTAAAGGTCATGAACTCGACGATGGGCCGAAGGCCGGCCATTGCTGCGCCAACTGCCAAGCCAGTGAATCCGTGCTCAGTGATTGGGGTGTCCACCACGCGTTTTTCGCCGAACTCGTCAAGTAAGCCCTGACTGACCTTGTAGGCTCCCTGATACTGTGCGACTTCTTCGCCGATTAGAAACACGTCGGGATCGCGACGCATTTCCAAAGCCATAGCATCGCGCAAAGCCTCACGAACGGTTATCTCTGCAGTCTCTCCCCAGTCCTCGGGAGATTTGGGAACTGCTGCTTGAACTGGCTTTGCCTCTGCAACAGCTGGAATTTTTTGTGGTTGCGTTACTTTTGGAAGCGGCGCTTTTTTTACAGCAGCGGCGGTCTCAATCCCCTCATAGTTGCTCCCAATCAATGCAATAGGCGCATTGACCAAGACGTTCTCGGTACCCTCAGGAACCAAGATCCGCAAAATCTGACCTTCTTCGGGAGCCTCGACCTCCATCGTTGCCTTGTCCGTCTCGATTTCAGCGACCACGTCGCCGGCCTTGACATTGTCACCTACCGATCTGAGCCATTTCGCGAGTTTCCCCTCGGTCATGGTTGGTGAAAGCGCTGGCATCAGAAGCTCAGTTGCCATGGTCAATTCTCCACCAAGATGTCGGTCCATAACTCTGATTCGTCGGGTTCCGGACTCGTCTGGGCAAAATCTGCCGCTTCCTGAATCCGCTTTTTGACGGCGTCATCAATCGATCTAAGTCGCTCATCTGTAACGCCGCGCCCCTCCAGCTCCGTGCGCGCGAGGTCGATACAATCGTGCTCGCTACGCATTTTCTGCACTTCCTCGCGCGTTCGGTATTTGGCTGGATCAGACATTGAGTGCCCCCGATAACGGTAGGTCTTCATCTCCAGAACGAAGGGTCCATTACCTCTACGACAGTGTGCTACCGCTTCTGCTCC
>DAIDMG010000136.1 GCA_027449105.1 Acidiphilium sp.
CAATGGTTCCTTCGGTCCAAATATCGGCCGATACGCCTTGCACATTTTCACCCGAAATGCGGATCACTCGTGCCGGCCCATGGTCCAAACGCTCCGCCATGGCGCGAGACTCCGCGTCGTCAACCCCGATCACGGCACGATCATCCAGTCCTTGGCGCGCAAAAATCGCTTCCTTCGCTTGGACATACGAGCCAATGTTGCCATGACGATCAAGGTGATCGGGTGTTATGTTGAGCATCGCTGCCGCATCGAAGCGCATCGTGACGATTCGCTCCAACATGTAACTCGACATTTCCAACACATAGACCCCATGATCACCTAGGAGAGGCAATGACAGCGCCGACGGTCCCAAATTGCCACCCGCGGCCACTGCGAGGCCGGCACGCCGCAAGATGTGCGCAGTCAACGCGGTGGTGGTCGACTTTCCATTCGTTCCCGTGACGCCAACAAACCGCGCGGCACTACCCGCTGCACGCACCGCACGGTACAAAAGTTCTGCATCACTGAGGACCGGAATTCCCTGGGTGATTGCGGCTGCGGCTTCGGGATGTGGCCTAGGCAAATTGTGCGGAATTCCCGGCGACAAAACTAACGCGTCAAGCCGCTTTATCGCACTCGGGACGCAGATCGAAACGCCTGCTTGAGCCGCGGCTTCCCGCTGGTCCAGCCGGTCATCCCAGCCCGCTACCGATGCGCCCATCGCCGCCAGCGTGAGTGCCGCTGGCAGCCCATTGTTACCGAGACCTAACACGCCAAAACGGCGCCCCTTGAAGACGAGCGGCCAAGACTGATTCGCGGCGCTCATCGGATTTTCAGGGTTGCCAACCCTGCCAAGGCTAGAATCATCGCGACTATCCAGAATCGAATGACGATCGTTGGTTCGGCCCAACCTTTTTTTTCAAAGTGGTGATGCAGAGGCGCCATAAGAAACACTCGTCTTCCGGTTCGCTTGTACCAAAAGACCTGTATAATTACTGAAACGGTCTCCACCACGAATAACCCGCCGGTAATCGCAAGTACGATCTCGTTCTTCGTGGCGACGGATACCGAGCCGAGCGCACCACCGAGTGCTAACGATCCTGTATCGCCCATGAATACTGCCGCAGGAGGAGCATTGAACCACAGGAACCCAAGCCCTGATCCGATTAGCGCTGCACAAAACACCGCAAGCTCTCCGGTGCCCGGAACAAAATTAATCTGCAGATAATGAGCAAAGATCCGATTCCCAACCAAATAGGCTATCAGCGTGAAAACACCCGCGGCGATGATCGTAGGGACAATCGCCAGGCCATCGAGCCCATCCGTCAGATTGACGGCATTCGACGCGCCCATCATTACGAACATGGCCATCAAGGGAAAAATCGGGCCGAATGGAATCAGCAAATTCTTGAACAATGGCACCGCAAGATCATTCGCGATCGAATCGGGCATTAAATGGGTAATCCATATCGCCGCCAATAATCCGATAACTGCTTGCACGGCGAGTTTTACACGGCCCGGGACACCGTTGGAACTACGCCTTGTCAACTTCAGAAAATCGTCTGCAAAACCAAGCCCGCCATAACCGAGCGTTACAAAGAGAACGGCCCAGACGTAGCCGTTTTGCAAATCTGCCCATAGTAGGGTCGAAACGGTCAGCGCCAATAGAATGAGGACACCGCCCATAGTCGGTGTGCCTTTCTTCTCTAGCAGATGCCTTTCGGGCCCATCCGTGCGAATCGGCTGGCCATGACGTTGCAATGATCGCAGCCAACGTATCAATGGCGATCCGAGAATGAAACTAACAACGAGCGAGGTCAACGTCGCGCCGCCGGCACGGAAAGTAATGTAGCGGAAGAGATTCAATGCATGAAATGCCGCGACATGAGGCAGGAGGAGGGCGTAAAGCATCAGCTTTTCTCCTCAAATGCATCGATCACGACCCGCATGGCACTACCGTTACTGCCCTTGACCAAGACAGCGTCGCCATCGCGTAGCGCGCGCTTTACGATAGGCGCTAGAGACGCCGAATCCGGAGTGAAGCCGCCACGTATTGCGGTCGGAAGCTCATCGAACATGGATCGCATTGCAGCCCCGCAGGCGAAGGCAAGATCGGCGACGGCTGAGATGGGTTCAGCAAGAGCCCGATGCTCCTCGTGAGTATAATCCCCCAGCTCTAACATATCTCCCAGAACCACAATTTTCCGCCCGGGCATTACCGCCAACACATTGAGTGCCGCGCGCATCGAAGGACCCGACGCATTGTAACTCTCGTCGAGCAGCAAGATTGTCCGACCGTTGACTGTAACTTTCCGACGTGCTCCACGGCCTGCCAGCGGCGCAAACCCGTTCAGAAGTGTCGCCGCCTCCATAACGTCTAGTCCGAAAGCACCAGCCGCAGCCAACGCCGCGACGGCATTCATCGCCATATGGGTTCCTGGCGCAGCAAGGCGGAATTGGACCTGCCGGCGAAGAATGCTCGCCTTTACCGTGACTCCCTCAGCGTCACTGTCGGCGGCAAGCAACCGAGCCTCCGCCAACGCATCGGCGCCAAAGCCAATTATCCGCGCGCCATCCGGAACCCGCCGCGCAAGGCGCGGCAAGAGAGGACCGCTCGGCAAGATAGCTGTGCCAGTCGGTTCGATACTTGCTAATAACTGAGCTTTTTCGTCAGCGATTGCATGTATTGAGCCAAGCATGCCGATATGCGCAGAACCAATTTGGGTAATCACTCCTACATGCGGCCGTGTAAGCCTGGCCAGCGGCGCAATCTCTCCCGGATGATTCATGCCGATCTCAACGACACCAAAAGCAGCCTCGCGCGGAAGATTGGCTAGGGTTAGAGGCACTCCAATGTGATTGTTGAATGAAGCCTCTGCGGCATGGGTCAATCCGAAATGGGCTAAAACCCGCCGGACCATTTCCTTGGTGGTGGATTTGCCGACACTTCCTGTGATCGCACAAAAGCGCGCGCGGCTGCGCATCCGACCTAGTTCGCCCAACCGCGTTAGCGCATCGAGCGTGTCGTCAACCAGCAGAAGCCTGCCATGGCCGGCGGCGACATCTCGGGACACGATCGCGCCCGATGCGCCCCGCTGCATGGCATTACGGACGAAATCATGACCATCACGCACGCCAACAAGGGCAACGAACGCCTCACCGGCTTTGATGTGGCGTGAGTCGGTGCGGATTGCTGATGCGGCAAACCCGCCGCGAGAAAAACCACCATTGGTCGCAGCCATCAGCTCCGCCTCTGTCCACACGTCATTCATCCAACCAAATCCCGAATCACGGCCACGTCATCGAATGGCAGGACAACATCACCAATAATTTGCCCTTGCTCGTGGCCTTTTCCGGCCACCACAAGGACGTCACCTTGACGCAGCATCGCAAGTCCTTCCGCGATGGCCTGACGTCGGTCCGCGATCTCACGCCCTCTCGGACATGAAGCTAGGATTTCAGCCCTAATTGATGCAGGATCTTCATCTCGTGGATTGTCATCGGTGATGATCGCAAGATCGGCATCACGTCGTGCAATCGCGCCCATGAGCG
Source organism: Acidiphilium sp. (assembly GCA_027449105.1). Classification (GTDB taxonomy): domain Bacteria; phylum Pseudomonadota; class Alphaproteobacteria; order Acetobacterales; family Acetobacteraceae; genus Acidiphilium. The sequence goes on from DAIDMG010000136.1 coordinate 3,532, forward strand.
GGCGCTTGCCCGGATCGCGATCGCCACCCGCGCCGAAAACCACGACCAACCTACCTCGCGCATGCGGGCGCAAAGCAGCCAATAACCGAGCCAGCGCGTCAGGTGTGTGTGCATAGTCCACATACACCGTCGCGCCATGATCGAGAATAGCGACTCGCTCCAGACGACCGCGGACGGGCACAAGATCTGCCAAATGATCGACCGAATTGGCAATACCCATCTCTCGCGCCAACCCCGCCGCCAACAAAGCGTTATCGATCTGAAACCGACCTGGCAATGGTAGCACGATGTGACGCAGCGCGCCGTCTACCTCCAATACTAATGCCTGGCCCTCCGGTACAGCGCTGACCGATATCAAGCGGATGATATCGCCTCCCACGCCTACAGTACCAAGAGCAAGCTTCCGCCTTCGTGCAATATCACGCAAAGCCGCAAGCGTCGTCGGCTCAAGGTCGGCCATCGTCAGCGCAGGGGCTCCTGCCGCGAGGACATTTTCAAATAGACGCAGCTTCGCCAAGCGATAAGATGTGATATCACGATGATAGTCCAGATGATCGCGCGTAAGATTGGTGAATGCCGCCGCTGCAAGACTCAACCCGTCCAAGCGGCGCTGATCGAGACCGTGTGACGACGCCTCAATCGCCACATGATCAAAGCCGGCCGCACAGAGACGCGCCAGAGTTTCGTTGAGCAGAACGGGATCCGGGGTCGTTAGACTTGTGCCCGGCCCAAAATTTTTTGCGATCACCCCGAGCGTTCCCAAGGAAGCAGCGGCCTTGCCCTCCCGCTCAAGAATCTGGCGCAGAAAATCCACCGTTGACGTTTTTCCATTAGTCCCGGTAACCGCCACGATCTTTTGCGGCATCTTCCCGGCCATGACAGCAGAAATCTGGGCGAGACACCGCCGCACGTCAGAATCAACCAACAACGGTCGCGTCGGTACACCTGCTGGCCATTTGGTGTCAGGAGGCGCCAACACCGCAACACTTCCGCGGGCGACAGCGTCAGCGATAAAATCCCTTCCATCAAACTGGGCGCCAGGCACAGCAGCAAAGATCATGCCCGGTTTAACCGTACGGCTGTCAGCAGTGATCCCGGTGACGACCACGTCGGCACCTAGCGTCCACGCAGCTACTTCTGGCGCCATTTTGGCCAGATGACCCACTAGCTTAGCTGCCCGCATGGCTAGTGACCTCACTCACTGCCGCAGCCGGACGGATTTCCGTATTAAAGCCTACCGGCTGCCACATTTCGGTACGCGCCAACGCCGCCTCGTACGCCGCAACATCTAGGTGCACTGGCGGATTCTTACCCGCGAGTTCATATGCGTATCTGCTTGTACCTGGCGGAAATGGGTGTCCCGGCCCAAGAGCCCTAAATCCTGAAGGGGCGGTAGGGTCGAGTGGCATTGACAGCTTATCCTGCGCGGTTGCCAACGCCGAACCTGAAAGCGGCATGATGCCAAGCATCGGCCCGATACGTGCAATAATCCGTGCTACCGCTGGTGCCGCGACATAACCGCCAGTCGTAAAGCCATGACAAAATGGACGCATTTTTTGGGTAGCATGCGGCCTCAGTACAACGACATACACTACGTAGCGAGGGCTGTTCATCGGAAACGCGGCCATAAATGATGCGTTGTTCAGGTGCGTGAGATAGCGCCCGTTCGACCCGACGACCTGAGCGGTTCCCGTCTTGCCGCCCACCAAATAGCCGGGAACGCGCGCGAATATACCGGTGCCATCCGAAGCCGTGACGACATTACGCATCATCTTCCGCATAATCAGCGACGTACGCGCTGACATCACGCGAACGCCGCGCGGCGACGCCGCACCAGGTTCAGCCGCAAGCAAACTCGGTTTGTAATATATTCCCCCATTCACAACCGGCACGACCGCCGAAACGAGCTGTAACGGCGACATCGCTATGCCATTGCCAAAGCTCACAGTCATTGTAGTGAGCAATTTCCACTCTGACTTTACATGGTACAGACCTGATGTCGCTTCGGGCAATTGAATCGGTGGCTTGCCGAAAAAACCAAGCTTGCGCAACCATGCTCGCTGAATTGTCGGCCCCAGAATCGTCGCGATGCGCGAGGCACCGATATTCGAAGACACCGCCAGAATGTGCGGAACCGCCAGCCACTTGTGAACAGGCTCGAAATCGGTCACGACAAACTGCCCGACATGCAGCGGATGAGTCGTGTCAAACCTGTCCCAAGGCCTGATCATCCCGGAATTGAGGGCCATCGCGAGAGTCATCAACTTGAACACGCTGCCGGGCTCATAATCACCGGAAACACACCGATCGAAACGTGCATTTGGCGGCGCCGCACCAAGACCGTTAGCGTTGAACCCAGGCACACTTGCCATCGCCAAAATCCGCCCTGTGCGGGCAGACATTACAACCCCGCAGGCTCCGCTCGCATCGTAGTCATTCATCGCTTTAAGAATTTCTTGCCGCACAATTTCCTGCGCGCCGATGTCAATTGATAGGCGCAACGGATGCGCGGGTTCTATGGTCAACCTTTTATTGAAGGATGATTCGATACCGGCGATGCCACGCTGATCAGGAGTAACCCCACCAAGAAGATGCGCAGCGAGAACGCCCTCTGGATAGTGTCGGTGTTCCGTCTTCCGGAAATAGACGCCGGGTATTCCAAGTCTGTTGAGGGCCAGTTCTTGTGAGGCCGTAAGATTTCGAACAAGGTACACGAAATCATGCCGCCGATCGGCAAGGCGATGTCCAAGCCATTGCTGATCGGCGGCCGGCATTACCCCTTTTATCAGCTTCGCTGCTTGCGATGGGTCTGCGACCTGCTTGGGATCCGCATATACGGCTGCCCCCGGCAATGACACCGCGAGGATCACCCCGTTCCGATCTGTAATTTCAGCACGCAGCGGTGGGAGGAGATTGGTTCCGGTTGGGGGCGTCAACGCTGCAATCGCCGCATGGTTAGGCTTCACTGGAACAATCACCGTA
>DAIDMG010000137.1 GCA_027449105.1 Acidiphilium sp.
AAAGTCCTTACCTTGGAATTAAAGTCGTTACCTCGGAAACAAAGTCATTCCCGGGAGCTCGTCATAAATTGCCACAAGAGCGACAGCGAGCCCAGCATCCGGCTCGCATATGGGAGTCTTGCTGTATGAACTGGGAATGGCCGCCTATCTTCAGGTGACCACTCACGCTCTGTGCAGGTGGAACCGCAGCGGGAAAATTCTCCCACCTATCGCTATTCGCCGGAAGCAGTACTGATCGCCATCAAAGCGCGATGGCGTTGGGTGCGGCAGGTGTGCCGACCGAATTCCCGGTGCAGCCTCACGGCGTTTAAGTACGCCGGGAGGGCTAAACGTGGTCGCCCCCCCGCGCACCCCCGATGCCGCTCTTACTACCCTTGGTAGCGCGCCAGATACATCGTCCGGAACCGACGTGGATGCTGCAGGCGCCTTACTCTCGCGCCACTACCGTGTCATAGAGTCCATAATGGGTTAGGCCTTCGTGACTCTCAATGCCGGTGTAGTTGAGCGATGCGTCTTCATATCGCCGGAATGCGAACACGGCTTGGTTCATTTGCTCGGTATTAAATACCTTCAACCGCACGAGCAGATGGAAGTCCTTCACCGTCAACCCGGTCACTGTCCGGAACAGGTCGGGTTCTAGCTTCGTAATTACGTCCTGTAGTGTATTTTCACGCAAGTCCGTGAGGTACATAAATGCCGGTATGCGCGTAGCGAACTTGATGAGCTTTTCCTGCACTGCTTTCCGCTTTGACTTGTACTCCTTCTCCTCATCGCTGAGTTCCTTCTTTTGCCTTTCCGTAAGTTCCCGCTCCTTCGCTTTGTTCTTGAGTTCTCGGACTCTCTCACTTTTGTTGATGATGGTCTCTATGACATTGTCGCCAAGCGAGCGCCAACCTTCAATTTGCTCTACGGCCGCCAATGCTTCCGGGTTATCCAGAATACGTCGGAGCGTGATGTTATCGACGTTCACCAGGAGTGCACTCTCCCATTTGCGCGCCAGAAGCGTAGCCGAGGTGCCGGCCATTGCGATATCGAGAATTCCACCCGCATCAATCTGTGTCATATTTGCGCCATCGTAGGCCAACACAGGCAGGAACGAAACGAGATCCTTCACCGCATTCTCTGGATTCGACTCGTTGGGCGAGAGCCCTATGCCATATTCCGCGAGTTGCCGAAGAGCCCGCGTAGGCGCGAAATCAAACACAAAGCAGATCGGTTTGAAAATCTCCTCTTCGTTCGGGTTGTCTCCATTGGGATTCTTGATGGACCAAGGGGATTGCACGCGGAACGCTGTTTGGAAATACGTCTCCGGTGATTTGAGATTCCGCAACATAAGGATAGACGACCATTGCGGTACGGTTACACCCGTGGTCAGCTTGCCGCACGAGAGCGTGATGGTCTTGGTGTCGAAGCCGCTGCCGATAGCCCTGCGCACTGGCGGCAGGGCATCAAGTCCAATGCCCGCCCGCGCGCCAGCCGCTACGACCACATCGTAATCATGCCAGAACACGTTGTGCCTCTCAGCGAGCAGCGCCGCCATCGCGCGGCACGACGCCACGCTTGGTAAGAACCAGAATGCATGCTGCAGATAGGGTAGCAACCGCACATCCGAATAGGGAAAGGGCGGCCTTGTTCCCACCTTGAGGTCTTGCGCGGCCCGCGGCGCATACGAACCCCGGATGATGTCTAGCCACTTTTGTACGTCGTCCTTATGCTCAAACTGTCCGCCTGTGTTCGTCTCAGTGGCGGCAAAGAATTCATTGAGGTCAAATTCATCAAACTCTCCGGCACTCGCAATAGCTACCAACTCATCCGGCATTTGATAAGTCAACAGCCGCATCTGTGGCAGAGCGCCATAGGGGTTCCACTCACCAGGATTCTTGGCGGCAAACTCCTCCTTCGCGCGCTGCTCGTCGGTATAAGTCCAATTGAAGATCTGCTCTTCAATAAATTCACCCGTCGCGAGCGCCTTGAATGGCGTGCCTGAAAGGTACAGATACGCCTTGGTCGTAATGGGCAGAAACTCAATTTCCAGCTCTGAGAGTTCACTCAGCTCTTCATTTACCTCTTGCAGGCCGCTGCCATACTCTATCTTGGCCTCCCTTTTTGCGACCGCTTCATCCTCACCTTCAAATAATTCCTTTGCTGTGTCGCGCCAGGCGCCGAAGTGGTATTCGTCAAACACAACGAGATCCCACTTCACCTTGTGGAGCCACTCGTTCTTGGGCTTAATGTTGCCGGTTGCGTCGCGGCCAAGCAGGTCCTGAAAGGAACCAAAATAGATCACAGGCCTCTTGCCGTTGATCCTGGTCGGATCACTTTCAGAATTGCGGGAGAGGTACTGCCAGCCATCGAAATCAACATGGGATTCAAGATCCGTCTGCCATGCATCTTCAACAGCGGGTTTGAAGGTCACCACCAACACACGTTTGGCTCCAAGCTTCTTCGCCAATTGATAGGTGGTAAAGGTCTTGCCAAAGCGCATCTTCGCGTTCCAGAGAAAGCGCGGGACGGCGTGCATATCTTCTGCCCAACGCGAGTGAAAATAGGCGTGTGTAATGCGCACTGCCTCGACCTGCTCTCGGCGCATTGCGAAAGTCTCGTGATGGTTACCGGTGAATAGCTGACCCGTTCTCAATTCAGTGATGACGGTCTTAACATCCTCGATCGTGCACCGCATCCACTCCAGTGAAACCTTCTCAAGGCCTTTCTTGGCGAGCGCTGAGCGAACTTCGAAATCTGTGAAAATCCCACCGTCGTCACGCACGGCTAATTCGTCGAGTTCAATCCGATAGTTCTTGATATTGGCAGTCTTGAGTTGCTCGGAGACACGCTGTCTAACGTTGCGCGTAGTTTGACCGATTTTTAGGAGACCTTTGTGCGCATTATCTTCAATCGCGTAGGCGTAGATGCGCGGACGGGCTTCGGGCTTTGTCGCCAACAGATCCCCTATAAGCTTACTCATCACATTCGTCCATAGAGCGAATCATGCTCTCGATGAATGCAATTTCGCTCTTTGTGATGCCGTATTTCGCGTAAAGCACTTCATCCGTCCAAGTCTTGTTCCAGGACTGTTGTGGTACCCATGTGTAGGTGGACCGTAGGGCATCTTGGGTAATCTTTCTCAAGGAAACTAGGAATCGGAATAGCCGTGTTCGGTAGTAGCTGGCAAAACTCCGCGCTGCCCGTTCGGAGTGGAACGGCGTTACCATGAGGTATGACTGAGTAGATACTGACGGTGGGGAAGCCACGATCTCTTTCCCAAGAATTTGATGTGGGAACGTTTCACCGGCTCCGTAGGCCTTGGGAACAAGGACCTTCCACAAATCAATCGCGTCAATGCTTTTCCGTATCTCCGACCGCTTCACATAGCCGAGGGTGCGTTTCCCCTTGTTGATGAGGTGAAGCGCAATTCTTCCGGCGCCTGGTTTCTCCGTCCAATTCTCGAAATTAGTCGCGATGCCGAACGGCGTGTCGCCGGAAACGAGATCAAGAACCGAGGTCTCTCTTTTGGCCAGGACCTTCCGAAGGATTCCAAGCGCACGTTCGTCGCGAACAAAGACATCGAATTCACCCAATTTTCGATTGGGCTGAAGATGTTCTTCGCCTCCGGCAACACGCGTGACGTTACAGGTTCCGTTGTGCGTTCCGTCCCAAAGAAAGTAACAGATGCCTCCCTTGATCTGCACGCCAGGGAAAGCTTCGCTGGAATCCGGGAAGTCGGTAAGACTGCGGACGTGACCACCGTTGAGCATCTGTGCCCTGAATTCATCGAGCCCTCTGCCCCCAGCCAACCAGCGCGAAGGCGTAACGAAGACAGCATAGCGCGGGTCAAGTCGGAGGGCCTGCTGGACAAACAAATGATAAATTGATGAATCACTCGAACCACCAGCACCGCCGGTCATCTGATACGGCGGGTTTCCGATGATCACGTCAAATTGCATATTTGCTCCAAACAACTCGCCAATGCGAGCTTGAATGTTGTCCGCATGGATAAATGCATAAGCATGAGTTTCAAGTCCTTCCTTGCGATCAAAGATCGCGCGGGGCGCGCCACAGTACCTGCACTTCGAACCTTCCCAGGAGTGCTCCAACCGCTGGAACCAGACATTTCCTGCGTCGTTAGTGAATCCCGTGGCGATTGAGTGCTTGCCATTGGCTTGCTTAGAGCAATACACGCTTCGTCGCGCCAGTAGGCTGGTGAGATACGTGATCGCAACGCCGAATACCTGCTTAGTCAGAATGTGATTAACTCGTTCCTCTAGGTTCGGCATTTCGTTCGCCAACCCAGTCGTTAGGCGGCGGGTGATTTCTCGCAGAAACACCCCCGACTTGGTGCAAGGGTCCAGGAATCTCACTCTCTTGTCCGCCCAGATGTTCGCGCCGTTGTGAACAGATGCCCACGCCTCGGATAGCGTGTCCAGCATGCGGTTGGCGAGCTCGGGCGGTGTGAACACCTCGTCATTAGATAGGTTCGCGATACACGTCAGCACATCCGGGTTTCGACCGCGCAATGTAAATCTAGCCTGCGCACTCATACAGCATTCCCCTCTACAGCCTCAGGCCCTTTAGCGGACAACTCGGCCATTGTCATCGGCGGATATGTCTTCACCGGTGTAAATAGCTCATGTTTCCCTAGGTGTGCGAAGAGCGAGCCCTCGGCACTAAACGCGGCCGAGCCGGTAAGGACGTCGAAACGGAAGTCGCGCCTCTGGAACTTCCCTTTGCCCAAGTAACCCCACTCTGCGAATGAGATGGGTTGACCGTCGTGTGTGCGCATCGTGAGTGCGTCCCCATGCACGAGATTCTGCGAAAGCACATAGCTGGCTGCGCGGTATACATCAGCAGATTCATCGATGGCGAGATAGTCGGCTAGGATTTCCAGCATGTTCGAACGGCACTCGGCGATGTTGTCTGCGAGCAGCTCAATGCCGTAAAGACACATCAGTGCGAGCAGGGCGTAGTGCTGCTTCTCGAATTTGGACGTGGCGAATTTGAGGTCGACAGCGGCGAGTTTGCGCCGGAGGATCTGCACAAGGAAATTTCCGCTTCCACAAGCGGGCTCAAGGAAACGCGAATCAATCCGGTCGGCTTCGTCTTTGACAAGATCGAGCATCGCCTCGACCAGCCACGCTGGTGTAAAGACTTCCCCGTGATCGGCGACGCGCTGCTTTGACTTCACCAGGCTCATGGGTTGGTAACTGTTCGTACCGTCGCGTCACTGGTAGCGCGTGGCATCATGGATGCGATTGAAAGGACTTTGTGCCTCATGCGCATGCTTGTCTATTCGTGCGGCGACTTCCCGACAGGAGGAGTGCTGATAATTACGGGCAATTTCGACTTCTCATGAGTAAATTCGGTAAGCTACTAATTTTTACATAGGGCCAAGATTATTCTCAAAGAACAGGTTGCTCGCGAGTGCGGACTCTAAGCTGTCGTTGATGCCGATTTCGAAGAGGAAATGGAGGCGACGCGAGTGCTCGTCCTTCCATTGTTCGACAGGACTGCGGGGGCCGACGATCTAAGAGGGGTTGCAGATCGTCACCCTCGGTGGGCTGCTTGATGAGGAACCTCTCAAGGACGATCTTTCCGGAGCCTGGATGTTTTGCACGGATACATCTCAGTGGCAACAGAGTCGCTTCGAAGACTGCGTTGATATGCTTAGGAATCGGCTCCAAGAGTGAGGCGTCTACTGCGAACATCGGGTCCAAAAGGTGCGCTGGCTGAATTCGATGCGCTTCAGCAGGGACCCGGAACAGGCCGCCGTCACCATCGGAGCAACATGGAAGGTCTCGTTCCACCAGTTCGAGGCGGAACTCATCCTGGTGGTAGAAGACTTGGTCTGCTACCCGGCGGCTTGGGTCGCGGTTCACCAGCATCAACGCTTCCGAGTCGTGCCGTTGCACGCTCACCACGGTAACAATGCCATCTGGCACGACGCTACGGACACTGCCATCGGGTTGGAGTTCTTCTGATTTCATCCCGTGACCGCGCTTCCGTCTTCGGTCGTCGAAGGCGTATCGGCTCGGAGACCCCCTTCCGATTGGACGCCAGCAGTATACCGTAGGGCTGGGCTGAAGGCCGTCACGTCGCCCAACGCCGTGCTCAGCACCCCGGCGTGTGGGCAGCTGGAGCACTGCCAGAGAAGTGGCCGCCACTATGCCCATTTCACCGTGGAAATAGGCGGTGGCTGGGCCAATTTGAAAGCAATTTGTGCGAGATGCGCCGGAGGTTCTCGCAGCCCACCCGCAAACGTCATGGCGAAGCTCACCGCATCTGGAACGACTCTTCTGGCGGCATCCTGGGGTGCGCAGCAGTCTCGGTACCTGCGGCCCGATCCACAGCCACACCGCTCACTGGGGCGGAGTTCCAAGCGGCGCTCATAAGGATGGAATACCGCCTGCGGGCCCGGCCAGTGATTGAACAGCTCAAGGTGCAAGTGACGTAGCGCCCACACGGTAAACAGATCGAGGAGCGCAACGATGGGGTCGCCGAACACCCAGGTTC
>DAIDMG010000138.1 GCA_027449105.1 Acidiphilium sp.
GAAGGCCGTGCCTTCGATGGGGTCCAGCCGGTCAAAACCGGCCATTTTAAATGTTATTATTTACGACAGTGCGTGGCGCAGATATTGCGCTCGAAAACAAGAAAGTCGCGCGTTAGTGCGAAAGAACGGCCCAGCATAAGAAGATAATAAAAATGCTGGTTCAGATGCTGTTCGTGTATTTTGGATCCGCCGTGATGGGAGGATCAAACGTTGGCTGCTGTGACAATGCGGTTTCAAACATGGAGCGGGCAACTTTTACTGGTGCGAGCAGCGTGCCATGCTCGATCACGACGGCAGCTGCGAAACGGGGGCGCTCGAGAGGCGCATAGCCGATGAACAGGGCGTTCGGCCGATCCTTCCAAGGAAGCTTCGAATCGTCATAGTTGCTCGCCTCCATCGCGGCACTTTCGCCGATGACCTGAGCAGTGCCGGTCTTGCCCGCCATTTGGACTTCAGGCAGTTCGAGCCGTCCACCCCAAGCCGTCCCAAGCGGCGTATTCACGACTTCGGCCATTCCTTGGCGCACCAAGGCAAGATGCCGATCTGACAGTTCGAGCAGCTCACTGCGGCGCGAGTGTTTGTCGGTCTCGTCGATGGTCCGGATGAGGCGAGGATGGATCGCGTAGCCAGTGGCGATGCGCGCAGCCATGATTGTCAGGGCGAGGGGGGTAAACACAGTGTAGCCTTGCCCGATTCCCTGCACTGCCGTGTCACCTTCGGTCCAGACGATATGGCGTTCGCGGGCCCAACGCCGAGTCGGCAAGAACCCCGCGGCAACAGCTGGCAGGGAGATCCTTGGCTTTCCGGTCAGGCCGAGTTGCCTGCCCATCGTCGCCATGCGATCGATCCCTGTTAACAGCGCGACATGGTAGAAGAAGACGTCACAGCTCTGCTGAAGGCCGGACGTAACATCCATCCAGCCGTGACCGCTGCGCAGCCAGCAATAAAACATTCTATTGCCGATCTTCATGTGACCGGGGCAGAAAAAACGGGTTTTTTCGGTGATTGCTCCGCATCGGAGGGCAGCCAAAGACACGGTTGGCTTGAAGGACGAGCCTGGCGCGTAAAGCCCTTGGGTGGAGCGATCGGTAAGGGGATGATGGGCGTGTTGTGCCGTCCATTGCTTCCACACCGCCTCGGGGACGCCCGAGTCAAACCAGGTCGGATCAAAGGAAGGCGTGCTCGCCATAGCCAAAACGTCGCCGGTTTGGGCATTCATGAGTACCGCGGCCCCCGGCCGGCCTGCCAGCGCAGCATTCGCCGTCTGCTGCAGTTGAGTGTCGATTGTGAGCTGGACCGTTTGGCCTTGACGCGGTGAGGTTCTGTTGATCACACGCACGATCGAGCCGCCGGCGTCGACCTCATCTTCGACCACGCCTGGTGAGCCCAGAAGAAGCGTATTCGCGGTCTGTTCAACACCGCTTCCACCGATGCGGGCGCCCGGCAAGGCGAGGATGGGATCTCGCGCCGCCTGCTGTTGGTCAGGTCGGATCACATAGCCCACCGTATGAGCGGTGTGCGGGCCAAGCGGGTAAGTTCGAACGAAGCCACGATCAATGATCACTCCCGGCAGATCCGGCCTGTGAACTTCAAGATCGGCCATCTCCTGCCAGTCGAGGTCGTTCTTTACGAGCACGGGCAAGTAGTGTGTTGGGCCGACCAGCAGTGCACGAAGTCTGGCTCGCTCATCTGGCGCGAGCTTTAATAGTGATTCGATCCTCGAGATTGTCATCCCAGGGTCGGGTGATGCTGTCATCAGGAACAGCGCACGCCACTGTTGGCGGTTTCCGGCAAGCACGATGCCATTCCGATCCGTGATCAGGCCACGCTCGGGAGCGATCAGCCGCTCGCTAATCGCATTGTTGCGGGCGAGGCGGCGGTAGCGACGGTGATCCAGCACCTGCATCTCGTACAAGCGGCCCATCAGCGTGCCGAAAGCCAGCAGCTGTGCGCCGCCGACGAACAGGGCTCGGCGGGTGAATACCACGCGCTGTTTTTTGCGTTTCATTGACGGCGATCTGCCGCAGAATACGTTGGCATCCAAGACACAATTTGCTGAGCGGGCTTGAGTGCATGTAGTCGACCGGAGCGTATCCTGCGTCGCGTCGAATCGGGGGGCGATCGGGTTAGGGCTGCGGCATGTACGCGTCTGGAGATTCTCGTTCGCGCTTTACACCGACCATCACCCCGGAGGTCGCAACAGTGCAATGGCCGCTCGTTCGACAGATAATCCGACGAATTATTGATGGTGTGTGCGCAAATCTAGAGAAGCTTGAAAAATACGACCACCATCAAGCACATCACTGAAAGCCGCACCAATTTCTGATAGAATTTTGGCTTCCGGGTAAAGATCTTACGTTTCGGTGGAAGAGGTGTGTTCACGATTAGCCCGCCCGTGGATGAATTGGAGCCGTCGTCCCCGTTATGACCGGGCTTACAACTAGGAATTGTATACCGTCAACCAAATTCTGGAATTAAGTCGAAATTTTTGTGAAATTCGATCAAAAATCTCGATATCAAAGATTTTTAATGCTTTGGTCGGATATTTTTAAGTTTGGTTACCGTGTCATTAGGCTGAGTATGGACGGTATTCCTGGCCAGTGGTTGGTTGCTCCGCTCCGGTTTCGAGTTTATGCGCATCTCGGGCAGTGATCCACGATCGGCGGCTTGCCGATAGGTCGTACAAATCGCGGCCACGCGATTCAGGGCACGGGAACTACACCGTCAGCCGTTGGAGCGCGGTTAATTACCTTTGATGAAAGCATTCAACAGGAGTGCGAACTTGTTTAGAGCCTATTCGCAGCGATCAAACACGGTCGGGTGCCGTAGATTCCGTGCCGCACTACAAGGTTGCATTCCCTTTGTGGCTTCGCTTTTGCTGTCCGGTTGCGGCGTTCCACAAATGCTTTTGGGAAGCAACAGTAGCGCCGCCAGGCTTGGGGAACCAGCGGTGCATCGGGCTTCCTTCGGCTACGCCGTTGCGCCGGTTTCCGAGGCTGCGACGGCAGCAAAAAAAATTCTCGATGAAGGTGGCAACGCGGTTGACGCGGCAACAGCGGCAGGGTTCGCACTTGCGGTCACGCTGCCTTCTAGATCGGGTCTGGGCGGGGGTGGCGCGTGCCTCATCGACTTGCCAAAAAATGATGGAGGTACGGGATCCCCCCTTTCGATAATGTTCATGCCGCGGGCAGGATCCGGTTCTGGCGCTCGACCTGCTGCAGTACCGATGCTCGCCCGTGGCCTGATCGCCATGCAGGCCCGATACGGCCGCTTGTCTCTTGCACAGGACCTGACACCGGCTGAAGTCATGGCTGCTGCGGGTGTTCCTGTGTCCCGGCAGCTTGCTGATGATCTGCACACAGTTGGCAATGCCTTTCTTGAAGATCCTGACGCCAGGGGAATCTTCGCATCCCCGGAGGGGCAGATTCTTCGCGTGGGGGAACCATTGATCCAACCGGATCTTGCGACAGTTCTGAGCCGGCTTCAGACAAATGGCCTGCTGGGTTTCTATCAGGGCCGCCTTGCACGGCGCATCGTTGCAGCAGCTGACCAGGCGGGTGGTGGTCTCACCCTTGCGGATCTCAAAAAGGCAAAAGCGGCTTACATGCAGCCCGTCACCATCCGAGAATTGGGATACGATTTTGCATTTCTTCCGCCTCCCGCGGCAGGCGGCGTTGGGGCCGCGGCTGCGATCGAGGCGCTCGCGCATGATCCCGGGCGAGTGATGGTTGCGGCAAACCGGGCTCTCGCTGTCGCTTTGGCGGCGCGTGATGGGGAGGAGCCGGTGGACCTGCTGGCCAAAACCACCGCGGCAGTCGCGAGCGCACCACCAATGCCCGCTTCGGCATCATTCGCCGTTCTCGACGGCAGGGGCGGCGCAGTTGGGTGCGCCACAACGATGGACAATCTTTTTGGTACCGGACGAATCGCACAAGGGACGGGTATTGTCCTGGCGGCGTCGCCGGCTCGGATCAAGCCGCCTCTTCTCACCGCAGGGTTGGCAACGCGTAAGGGAAAGTTCCGTGCTATCGCTGTTGGCTCGGGGCAAGGTGGCGCCCCGTTCGCAGTCGGCGATGCCCTGTTCCACACGATCCAGTCTCTAAGGCCAATGGCGGCCAGCCGGGCATCGTCGGGGCAAGCCGACGTGATCGCCTGCTCTGGCTTGATGCCAGGGAGACCAGCAAGTTGTGGTGCTGCAGCAGATCCCAAGGGATTCGGCGTGGCTGTTGGCGGCAACTGATGACGTTAAAGGTCGGAGTTGGCGCTCGCGTCGGACCATTCATGGTCATGGACGTAATCGCGGCCGCAAATCAGCTGACGGCTACCGCTAAAGCTGATGAGCCCCGGGTCATCCACATGGAAGTCGGTCAGCCGGGCGGTGGGGCACCAGAACCCGCACGCCGCGCCGCCGCTTGTGCGCTGGCTGCAGCAGAGTCTCTGGGGTACACTGAAACCCTGGGGCTAATGGCTCTGCGCTCCCGCATCGCCGAGCACTATCAGGAATGGTATAGGCTGTCTCTGCAATCATCTCGAGTGGCTGTCGTTGCAGGAGCTTCGGCCGGGTTCCCGCTTGCGTTTCTTGCGGCATTCCATCATGGCGACACGATTGCCCTGGCGACTCCCTGTTACCCTCCCTATCTGAACGTGATGGAAGCGCTTGGTCTCAAGCCTCTCATTCTGGAGGCGGACGAGACGACGGGTTTTCAGCCGACGGTTGAGAGGCTCGCGGCCCTGCCCGTGAAGCCTGACGGATTGCTGATTGCCTCACCGGCGAATCCGACAGGTTCGATGCTCCGCCCTGACGATCTCGCTGCGTTGGCAGTTTACTGCGAACATACCGGAATCCGGCTGATCAGTGATGAGATCTACCATGGATTAACCTATGGCCAGAGAGCTGTCACTGCGGCAAGCTTCAGTCGCTCGGCCATTATTATCAATTCGTTCTCGAAATATTTTTCAATGACCGGCTGGAGGATTGGATGGATGATCGTGCCAGAAGATCTTGTTCGTACGGTTGAATGCCTCGCACAAAACCTGTTTATTTGCGCTCCTCATGTCTCTCAGGTTGCAGCCTTGGCAGCATTTGAGGCTCATTCTGAACTCGCGGCTCGACGCGATGGCTACGCGCGGTCACGGGGGATTCTCCTCGATGCATTACCTCGAGCCGGCTACCGGAAGCTTTCGCCTGCAGACGGGGCGTTCTACATTTACGCCGACGCTTCCCACACCGGGATGGATAGCGCGGAAGTTTGTGCGAAGATGCTGGCAGAGCAGAGGATTGCCATAACACCCGGGCATGACTTCGATCGGGGTCGAGGGGCCAGTTTTGTGCGTTTTTCCTATTGCGCGACCGAAGCTGACGTGGCCGAGGCGGCGCGCCGACTGACGGCTGGCCTGGTTTGAGCGTTGTCCTGCTGAAGCGGAGGTGCGCCCATGCAGGTGCGAGTTATCGGTTCTTATCAGCGCTCGAAAGTCCTAAGTGTTTGAAGGCGTGCATCATTTCATGAAATTGGATCCCAACGATTCCACGAGTTTCGATGCACTGCTCGTTGTTTTTGGGCGATGGTGGATCAGCTGGAGCCAGATGAGGCGCTCCGTATTCGGGGCCTGAAGGTGAAGCGAGCTTCCTTAACGATAAGCGGGATCTCGCTAATATGAATGTAATTTTAGCGCTACCATATTTTTAGGCCGAGTTGGCTCGTTGGCGCAGATGGACCGGACACACGCCCACTCGTTGGCGGGTCGGAGAAAATGCAGATCCGATCCTCAACAATGAGATTCAACAGATCGAGAATGTTGACGGGTGAGTTCGGCAAGTTCCACGGCAACGCCGGAAGATGAGTTCCCTGGCGGGCATGTTTATGTGCGCTTGCTGACTTCGCGGCGGGCGCCTTGGCGGTTGACCCTCGTGCCCGGGGCCGCCATAACGGTACGTGGGAAAAATTGGTGAACCAAAATTTCCGTAGGAATTCTGTGGAAACGACCAAAGACGGCGACTTCTTCGTGGACCGGACGTGGAAAAGGCTATTGGATTGCGCGCCGGCGAGCTGAGTATCAGAGGGCATGTCGGCTGCTGCAACGCGGAATGTTTCTTAGCGCCGCGTGACATCGGGCAAGCGCTGCAGCATGACAAAATGTGGTGCTGAGTTGAAAGGCCGGCATCTAAAACACAGAAACGCAAAGGGCCAAGCGCCCCAGAACGCGCCTCGCCCTCAGTCGATTTACTACGTACATCCAGCGGTGGCCGGCTCACGCGGTACGTGGAAAAAGTTGTTGACGCATGCAGCT
>DAIDMG010000139.1 GCA_027449105.1 Acidiphilium sp.
CCGGCATAGAGACGCGAAGGCCGCGTTTTCTGAAAGAAAGCCGTAACCCGGATAAACCGCGTCGCAGCCGCTACCGAGCGCGGCGGCAATCAGCGCCGATCCATCCAGGTAACTCTGCGCCGATTGAGGCGGCCCTATGCAGACTGCACGGTCAGCAGCAAAGACATGCGGGAGTGCTGCATCCGGCGGCGTATACGCAGCGACACTCTCGATTCCGAGTCCGCGACACACTCGCACGCTGCGCAATGCTATCTCACCCCGATTGGCGATGAAGACACGCTTCAAGGCGTTTGCTCCCCTTAACCACTGCCAAGGATATGCAGAAAAAAACTCATCTTGCAATACACATCATATTGCTCTTTGATAACCTGTCACCGTGATGAGGAAATATGTCCATGATGCGATACGAAGACGTCTCCGAACTTGTTCGGATCATCGACAGCTCTTCATGCACGGAAGTCGTTCTCGACACCGCCGAATTGAAGCTGGTCGTGCGCCGCAATGGTGCCGGAACCCCCGGTGCTCAAGTTGAAGCGCCCAAGTTGGCGCCTGTGCCGACATCCGTTGTCCCCGGGGATAATCCGGCTCCAGAAAAGACAGATTCGTCTACACTGGCCAAAACACCGCACAGAACCGGGGGGGGTGACACCCCCGGCATCGTGGAAGCGCCGATGATCGGTACGTTCTACCGGGCTCCATCACCGGGTGCGGCACCGTTCGTGGAAATCGGAACCCACGTACAGGCCGGCGATCCGCTGTGCCTTATCGAAGTGATGAAGCTTTATACTACGATCTTTTCGCCAAAAGCGGGCTTCGTACGGGAAATCTGTGCAGCCGACAACGAACTTGTGGAGTACGGACGCGCACTTTTCGTCATCGAACCTCAATGAGATCAGGCATGTCCGGAGCTAGCCTGATTGCCGAGCTTGATCTGATTGGCGCACGAGACGGACCGCTGGTTGATCTGGATGTCGTAGTCAAAGACGTTTTTGATATCGCCGGTACGGTCACCGGCTTCGGCAATCCCGACTGGGCACGACGGCACGGCGCCGCAACCATTGATGCTGCCATCGTTTGCATGCTCCGGGATGCCGGAGCCCGGATCACTGGCAAGACCGCAACAGTCGAATTCACCTTTGGCCTTGAAGGTCATAATAAATGGCACGGAACGCCCGCTAACCCAGCCGCACCTGACCGCCTGCCAGGTGGATCATCGTCGGGTTCAGCAAGTGCCGTTGCAGCAGGTGTCGCCTCAGTGGGTGTCGGCTCTGATACTGGCGGCTCTATCCGCATTCCGGCGAGCTATTGTGGTCTCTTCGGACTCCGCCCAAGTTACGGTGCGATCAGCCTTGCAGGTGCCACTCGCTACGTTCCGAGCCTTGATACCGCCGGATGGTTCACCCGTGACCCGCTAACGATGCAACGTTTGGCTGATGCGCTTCTGCCCGCCAGCGAACCTCTAAACGGTCCAATCATTATCGTTCTGGATGCGTTTGAAAATGCCGACACCGACGTGGCGTCGGCAGTTAGTGCGACGTGCGACGCGATCGCCCGTTCCGGACGCGCCGTGATGGATCTACGCCTCTGCCGGGGCGGTCTGGATGACTTGTTCACCACGCAATACCAAATCCACGGTCGCGAAGCGTGGCAGTCTCTGGGACCATGGATCGAATCGGCGGCCCCTGCAATGGCAGATGAAACTGCAGTAAGATTTAGTGCAGCCTCTGCGATCACGGCCGGCGAAGCACGGGGGGCGCGCTCCGTCCGTAACGCGTTCAGTACAAAAGTTAGAAACCTGCTGAGCGATGGCGCTGTATTCGTGTTTCCGACGAGTCCCTGCGTGGCCCCACGCTTGGATGCTAACAGCGCAACTCTGGATGCGATCCGTCGGCAGACCCAACGGGTTACAGCCATTTGTGGGCTCGCTGGATTCCCTGAAGTAACTATCCCAGCTGTCCAGATTAATGGTTTGCCGGTGGGTCTATCTCTAGCCGCAGCAGCCGGACGTGATCGTGCGTTGCTGGAATTGGCGACCGCCATCTTTGCTGATGTCCGCTGACATGCTGGACGTAATACCAAGCCGCACGGCTCAGAACCCGTCCGGCCCCTTCACGCAGCCTGATGGACATGATGCGCCAGGGCTCATCGATCAGCCGGTTCAAGGCGTGGCAGCAGTGATCGACGATGTTGTCATAGGATGTGAAGATGAGATTGGAGAGCCAGTTGTCGCGGAGGAACTGCCAGACATTTTCGTGGGGTTCAGTTCCGGGCATTTCGCCGGCAGCGGCACGGGTGGCGAGTTCTTTTGGCAAACCTGTGCCTCGTCGCCGAACCAAAATTCTAAGTGTTTGCCGCGGGCGTCGCCCGCCGCGATCTCTGCCAGTGCCGCGGGGAAGGTGTTTTTTAAATGTCTCGATGGCGTCGGGACTCTGGGCATGATGGCGCTGCCTGGCAGACAGCTTGTGATAGCCGAGCTGGCGCGACTCACCGCTCAGCGTGACGAGGCCGACCGAACGGTGGAGTTCGTCCCAGACCCACTGCGCGGGAACGACCAGCTGCCAGCGGACCACGCCGTGCACCGACGACATCGGCCCGGCCTCGACGATCTCCACCAGCGCACGGCTCAGTTCGTCGTTGAGGCGCGGCGTCGGGCCGGGCAACTTCCGGTCGATCCCTCCGTCAGGCCCCTCGGCGTTGAACCGCAGATCCCAGTCCCGGGCGATCTACCCCCCTCCGATCCGCTCCGCGCCGCCTCGTCAGTCGTGGATCGCTGCCAACGCCAGCAGACGGCGCGCCTGGTTCGCGTTCCGCGACCGCCGTCCCAGACGCCGGAGATCATCAACCGAAAAGTCCAAACGCAGCGTAATCGGCATCATCATAGCGAACACCTCCCGTTCGCCGAACTTCGGAATCACAAATCCGCCGCCAAGGGAGTGCTGCTACGAGTCAGCTGCCACGGGGGTTGGCATGAGCCTGAATTAATGAGGCTTCAGCAGGCAATGTTCAAACAGCCTGAAGACGGGCTGAGCCGTTCCCATAACGGCCGGAAGAAATGCCATGCAGAGGCGATCGTCGTCGGAAGCGGCAGCAGTTACGCTTCCAAGAGAAGTGCGCTGGAGGACGGATGTGTTAGCGGAAACAACGTCCCTCACGGAGTTGTAGAAGCATTGAGTGCCAAGCTACTCCTGTGCCCCTCATGAACTCTTGAAAACGAGAAAACGGAGGAAACAAATGTACGAAAGAAGCAGAGGCGACGCCTTTCAACAGGAAAACCTGCTGGCGCGTCTTGACAGAATTCCGATAAACGGAACGATATTGTTGCTTGTTGGCCTTCTTGGACTCACGTGGATCCTCGAAGCGTTTGATATCGGTATTATTTCGCCTGTCCTTCTATTGTTGCGGAAAACTTGGCATCTCACGCCAAGTCAGATTGGCGTGATTGGCAGCGCTGGAACGCTGGGTATTGTCATTGGGCTTTTGCCAGCAGGCCGCGTGGCCGACAAGGTTGGGCGAAAGAAGACGTTGGTAGGTGGCATTATTGTCTTCAGTGCGTTTACGTTTCTAGCGAGTTTTTCACGAGGCGTCGATGAACTCGTGGTGTTTCGCTTTATTGCTGGAGTTGGCCAAGGTGCGGTGTTTCCCGTTCCATACCTCCTACTTTCAGAGTTAATTAATAAGCGTTGGCGCGGTACGGCAGTCGGTCTATCGAACGCGTTGCTTGGGTTCTCTTACGGGCTGAACACCTTAGCGGGCGCCCTAATTATTGGCACCATCCCGGATGCCGAAGCATGGCGAGTGTTACTAATGCTCGGCGGTGCGACGATATTGATTACGCCACTGATCATTTTATATTTACCGGAATCGCCGCGGTTCTCGCTCAAGGTGGGTGACTTTGAAAAAGTGCAGAAATTCGTCGAGAAACTTGAGGACGAGAGTGGCTTACCGCATGATGAAAGTCTTGTTGATCCATCCGCACTACGGGTGTTAGAAGTCACCGCAAAGAGGCGTATATCAATTGCGGATCTATTTAGAAAGCCTTATCTCGGACGCTGTTTCGTTGCATACACGGCGCTTCTGTCCCCATTTGTCGTCTTTTATGTGATTACGATCTATGGGCCAAGTATTCTGCATCGTATGGGTGCGAGTCAAGCAGATTCACTATACTATACGTCGGGGCTTCTTTTTACAACAGTGATAACCACTGTCATTGCGGGCAGCGTTGGTGATCGGATTAGTCGACGCAAGGGACTTGTGATCATCATGGGTGTTGCGGCATTGAGTACCGTTGCTCTCGGCCACCATATGCCGGAGTTCGCCGTGATCTGTGCGGCGGCGATCACGTGGGGTTTTGTGTATGCGGGCTTCCCACTTGCAAAGCTCTATATGGCAGAGCAGTTTCCAACACGGTTGCGCGCGCAGGGCGTAATGTTGGGGGAAAGTGTGACAAGGTTTCTTGGGGGCGTGGTGCTGGTGTATTTGTTTCCGATCATGCAGAGTCAGCTGCCGTCGTCATCAGTCTTCACGATTCTCGCTATACTGACGGCAGCTTTTATTGTCCCCATTGGGCTGTTTGGTTTCCAGACATCCGGACGAAGCGTTGAGGAGACTGGCACGGATCTTGAGCAATATGGTGCCGGCGTTGAGGGAAGCTAGCCGGCTATCGCGGAGGTCGAAGAAGTAGCCCAATTGCTGAAGGTCTTGCGGTTGGATGGCGGTTGGCCAAAGGGGGAGAGTTGTCTTGCCCTTTGGATAAACCACAACGTTACAACCTGATTAGAGGTAGTTACGACATGCTCGAACTCTACGATCTTGCTGGGCGAGACGAGGCAGTGCGGTTTAGTCCGTTTTGCTGGCGTACGAAGTTGGCTCTTGATTACAAGGGATTGCCATTTAGGACCGTGCCGTGGAGGTTCACGGAAAAGGAGGTTATTGCATTTTCGGGACATGGGTCGGTGCCCGTCTTGAGAGATGGCGATAATGTGGTGGCAGATAGTTGGCTGATAGCTGAGTATATCGACAATGCCTATCCCGGAGCACCTGCACTCTTTGCAGATAGACAGTCCAAAGTATTGGCACGATTTGTTAACGAGTGGACAAATGCGGTTCTAAATCCGGCGATTCGGGCGATTATTCTGCCGGACATTGTGTCACTTTTACATGAGAAGGATGTTGAGTATTTCGTCGAAAGCCGTGAACGGAGATTCGGAAACAAGATTGAAGAATACATGACACGACGTTCTGATTATTTGACCAACCTTGCAGTCTGTCTTGCTCCGCTCCGGACGCTTTTGGCCAAGCAATGCTATCTGGGCGGCGACTGTCCATCCTATGCGGATCATATCGTTGCGAGTGCATTCATTTGGGCGAAGATCTGTTGTCCGGAGCGCTTTTGGGATGAGGGCGACGTGATCGGACGCTGGTTCGCCCGGTTCAGCAGAGAGGCTGCGAGAGCATTGTCAGACGTCCAGTTCCGGTGGTAACGTGAAAGTTAAAACTTTCTCGCTGCACGGTTGATTGAGACACCTCATATGCGGACGCTGTCCGCGTTGGAGGTGAACGGGGCATTTGCGGGAGGGGACGAAATCCCCCATGTCCTTTTTCAAGTGGGAAGGCGCAGAAATCCTGCTGCATGCCCAAAGCATGGTGGTCTTGTTGTCTTGGCGATACCCTTGCCCCAATTAGCGCTCGTGGACAAAGGTTGACTGCGGAATCGGGTTTTGATTCAAGGCTTCCTTTTGGAGGCGGCTTTGGGCGAACGGATTGGTGTGACGGACGAAGAGTGGGCGCTGATCGGGCCGCTGCTACCCGCTGAACGGGGGCGGAGCTGCCGTCCGGCGCAGGACAACCGGCGCTATTTCGAGGCCATGATGTGGATGGCCCGCACGGGCGCGCAATGGCGACACCTGCCCGATGAATACGGCAAGTGGAACAGCGTCTTTCGCCGTTACCGACGATGGGTCGAGACCGGCGTGTTCGAGGCACTGCTCGAAACCCTTGCCGAACTGGTCGAACGGGATCGAAGCGCCGACATGATCGACAGCACCATTGTCCGAGCACATCATTGTGCGGTCGGCATAAAAAGGGGACTCAGGAGGCCGAGGCGCTTGGCCGATCGCGCGGCGGCTTCACCACCAAACTCCATGCCCGATGCGACGCCAAAGGCCGTCCGCTCGGCTTTGTGCTGACGCCCGGGCAGACGCACGACATTCAGGGCTTCGCGCCTCTGTTTCGAATGATCGCTGACCGGATCGAGGCATTCCTCGCCGACAAG
>DAIDMG010000140.1 GCA_027449105.1 Acidiphilium sp.
TGTATTGGCCACCAGTGACGAAGAGATTTGCCGGCGGCGTAGCGTACGCCACCGCAGTTAGCGCGAATGTCACAATGGAGATGAGAACCCCGTCTCGGTGTATCCAGTGCTTCCGGCGGTACGAGTTTATGCTTTTCATCGCTCGTCGACTCCTTTCACTGAAGGGTGGAAACGCCGCCGTCTGAGCGCCACGAAAGCTCGGATCAGCAGAATGACAATCACGAGAGCACTCAGCACAGCCAGCACGGTGATCAGGGGGTTATGAGTGGCGAGGAAACCGAGGCGGGCAGTTGTAGTAACCGGCATGTTCATCGCATGCAGAATCTGCAAATGGCTTTTCCCAGGAAAAACTATTGCAGCCTCACCTGAAATTTGTTGCCAAACAGTCGCACGAATAAGCGTGTCCACAGCCTTGGCCAGCATGATGTCGTTCGTTGCCGTGACAACGATCGTTGGGGAAAGAATGTCCGATGCACGTGACACCTCACGGCTGCCCGCGACTGCCATAATCGCCGCGTTGCCAAAGCCCTGCATTGTCGTTCTATCGGGCTGCAGGTGCTTTGTAAGGCGTGGCCGAACTGCCGCACTTTCCGCCTTCTTATCAATGAATCCGCCTACCCAAGCGACCACTTCGTGCCAAATTGTGTGGCCAGGCAAATAGGGTATCTGATTGGAAGGTTCCTGCACCGCAGGCGAGCTGCCCATCATTGAAATTCCACTGTCTAAGAGGACGTGTGCTGGCAAGTGCGAGGCGGCACCTAAAATCAGCACACCGGGCTTTATGAGCGGATGGGGGTCGAGAGTAAGCCGTAGAGGGTCTTCTGGCAGGATCTGAGCGAGCTTCGCACCAAATGTCACCGCGGCAGAAATTGTTGCTGGCGTGTGGTCCGCAATGGCGATCGTCCGAATCGGGTATACGCCCATGATCAACGCCGCAAGGTTGTCTTTATACACCGGCGCGCCGCCGATGATAGACAAGTGACTATCTGAAAAAACAGTTACCGCCAGGTTATGGCCGAAATCGCTTCCCATACAGCTCGGCGATGTCACTCCGCGCACGTGAAACAGTGGTCGCAAGACAAGTCTGTTACGCCCTACCTTTAAGGCGCTCTGTGGAATCAGTAATTTATAGTCCGGGTATGCCCCACCATCGGGGTTCGTTAGAGGAATCGTGTTGACCATCTTCCCATTAACTAGCGCCTCAACCATCGAACCACGACCGCCCCCGGCCGTGTAAGCCATATGCAGATATAGAATCGCATGGCCTCCCCAATCCGGATTCCAGAATGTAACGGGGGCAAACTGGCTGGTACGACCTTGTTCCGTTTGCGTCGGTACACCGGTGGTACGGAAACTAGCATAGGTTGGATGAGAGAAAAAACGTTTAGTTAGCGCCAGATGGTCGCTCCCAATAGATATCCGGAGAGTAGCGCTTTGGGTGTTAGGCCATACCGCTCCACGTTGACCAACCAGTTGGGCGGCCACGGCAAGCGCGTGAGACGTATCAGCCGTAATCGTTAACAACACACCACCTGCCGGGTTATGCATCGCAGAAAATTCCGCCGCATTGGTACCATTAGTGGATGGCATGCCGCTTCGAAGTTGCAGGATGATGACCGCTGCAGGCGATGCCTCAGCTAATTCGATACCAGCACGGTCAAGAGGTCGCGCCGTGAACAACAAAGCATGCCTGGTTGTTATCCTGGCCATCGAACGGGCAATCGCCATGATTGGTTCGGGTGTATGGCCCAGGATGGGATCATAAAGAATATAAATCTGAGACCCTTCCTGCCCCCATCTGTCGAGCGCCTGTCTCATGTTGGCAAGTGTGAGAGGAACAGGATTCTGACGATAGTTTATCGAAAGCAGGGATTTGGATGAAATCCACGTCCACAAATCAGGATCACTGAACGTTTCGGAGCCTTTCGCTGCCTTCTGAGTTACTGACAGCAAAAGAGCGTTAACTCCGTCGCGTAAATCGGCTGGCGGCAAATCGACCGTTGTCTTGATATTCGGCGAAGAACCATTGAGCCCAATCTGCTGTATGGGTTTGCCATTCAGGGATACCAACAATTGTGAGTCCCCTTTGATCAGAGACGCAGAATTGATACCGCGAAGGTGCAGAGCGGCTGCGCCGATAGCGTGATGCTCCGTGATAAAGAACGTTACGTCGTTAGACGCGGATCGTCCTTTAAAAACAAGAGGCCCTCGATCCCCGGTATACCATGAAATAGGATGAGAAATAGCAGCCCCGTATCCATTATTCCTGGTCTGGTTTACCAGAGCAGGAGTCTCCGCATGCGCACGTGCGATCTGACAGTAGAGAGGAAACGCCAGAGCTAATGCCGCCACATGCCAACGCAAATGATAGAAGTTCAAAATACTCGATTTGGCGGCACGCCAACACATAATGTCATACCGCTGCGGCGATCGATCTATTTGATGCCCGTCCATGAGCGCAGATACTCAAAAGCCGGATGTGTCATAATCGTCGCCAAATTATGTCAATAATATGATCATACAATTCTTAATTATAAAATCATCTACGTGAACAACTAAGAAATGTATATGTCATGTAGCAATAATAACAGTTCTAAACAACAAGGCTCTCATTATAACTATTCCATTCAAAATCCTGAATGTCGCGCTCATTCTGTTATATATCGTTAAAAGTAACTGGCCTTTTACAAAAAAAACGACAAAGACCAATCTTTTATCTACATGACATTATTAAATGTTAATGGACTATTAGGCTGCGCATGCGAGCCCTATTTTACAAGGCGGTCGGCGTAATAAGTCAACACGAAAATGATTGTCTAGACAGTCCAAGAAATGAAACTGGGCTTGTGTTTAGTTGAATCTGTCGTTCAACCCATGCCGTTATATTGAAACTTCCTTAATGAAATGAAAACATAATGAACAAGACAAACAAACATATATTCCAATGTCTGGCTAATTACATAGTTTATAACCAGATTAACTACTTTCAAGTTGCATAAAAAGTTTGTGTTATGACATTTGCTGCCTGCAGTGTTGTTCTTGTGAACGGAGGTTTGTCGCTGTGAAGTCATCCAGGTTTATCGACCAATCCTCGAAGAAAAAATCCACTTTCTATCTACTGGTCGCTACGTTTGGCACAGCAGCCGCTGTGACTAGTATAACGCCTGCCTCGGCGCAGGCGATGCAGAGCCAAACAAAGCCACTGCAAACGACATCGCCAATGGAGCAAGGGTCGACTACGGCGCCTTCAAAGCAAGGTAAAGCAGCTCAAGATTTTTCTCAAAAGACTATTGACGCGGCCGGTCGGGCGATGACGGACATGCAGAAGATAAATAGTAAGTATATGCCGCAAATGCAGGCAGCAGAGCAGGCTCGAAACCAGAAGAGAATTCAAAAGCTCATTAGGAAATTCCGGGACGACACAAGAAAGAAGCTTGCGTCAGACGGAATTACACCAAGAAAATACCAAGAAGTCATGGTTGACGCCCGTAGTAATCCTGTTTTGCGTGAAAAGGTGCTAAACGCGGCCAGTGCGGCGCGGAAGAACTAGTCGAGCTGAGGAACGTTTTCTTCATTCCATGGCCGTCTGCGGGTTTTTAGGAAATGAAGTCTCTAAGGATTAGCGGTAGCCGCATGGGCAGTTTTGATGGCCTGAGAGGCTGATCAATACTGGGAGCCGCCAACATGCATTGACGTCTTTCGATCCAGGTTTCATTCTGGTCAATGATGGCAGCGGTTTGGACGTCCGTCGGGCAGACTCGCGTCGTGCGCCCCCTCTCCTCGGGAATCACAGGCCAGTCCAACTCACAGCGACTTTAAAGGAGAAACTCCATAGTTGTGCCCCTGAAGCAACACATCTTCTTGCTGTCCTCGCTCGCCGAGTTGCTCCCTGCAGGCAGTGAGCAGAACGATGAAAGATAATGACGGTACATCATCATGGTTTCGGTGAACACGATCGCTTTTGAAGCGGTCTCGCCAATTATGATTATTCTTGAGACAGTTGGTCGCCAGAATGCCCTCGCCAGTCCAATAAGCCCGGAAACGCGGGTGGATTATCAACGCGATTCCCACAACGGTGCGCGATCACCAGTTGTTGCACGATCATCCCGAAAGACAGCGATTATTGCAAATGACTTAGGGCACCGTCGACCCAAACCAATGTTGCCAAAACCACAGCAAGCAAGGCAGGGAAGATACCTGCAAATGATCCAATGCGATATAGAACGCTGCTTTTCGCGGCCATTATTCCTGTTCAAATTGCAAGTCATTCTGTGAGAGCGGCTGTTTGGCCGCCTGACGGAAAGGCAATCGCCGAACATGGATCGGGAGCGGAGGTGCCAGCGTGTGTGTCGTGCCATGGACGCAATTTTGGAGGCAATCCGGGCAGCGGCGCGCCATCATTGCGCGCCAAATCGGCGCCAGATCTGATGGATGATCTTTATGCTGAAGCGATCAATACAAAGAACCATTCGAAGATGGCTGGAATTGCACGCTACCTTAGCATGGCACAGAAAGCTGCGGTAACGGCATACATCACACATATCACGCATGCTGGAGATTAGTGCCGTGAATCACACCGTATCGCTTTTGCGCCGCCGCGCGTTTTCCCGTTTCAGCGCCATGCTCGTGGCTGGCAGAGCTTTTACGGGATCGGTATACGCTACACAGGTCAGTTTGCCGGTTGGTGCTACAGGCAGGGACCATGTTCCTGGAACGTTCGATGTTGAAGGACGCTTTCCACGCCTGGCATTCCGGATGGAGCGCGTTTCCGACAATAAGACCGTTACTGCTCAGATGTATAGAGGTGATGTCGTCATCATCTATTTCGGCTTTACTAGATGCTCGGATACTTGCCCGCTGACCACATTGAATGCAGCGCGCCTGTTCTCGCGTCTTGGAGCTGATGCCAGGAAAGTCCGATTTCTGTTCGTTACCGTTGATCTAGACTACGACAAACCAAAGCGGCTCAGACACTATCTCGCGCAATTCGGTCCGCCGCCTTACATCGATGGGCTGTATGGAACGCCAACAGAACTAAGCGCGTTCGCCAAACGCTACTGCGTCTACTTCAAGGCACCCGCGGGGCCAAACACCCCAGATCCGGTTTCTGCGATCCAGCACAGCGGGGCAGTGTATCTTTTTAGCCCGACCGGAGAAGCTATTGCGACTATTAATAATTTTGGCAGCGGCCACCCCAATCTGGAGGCGCTGGCCAAAAAGATAAAAAAGCTTCTTTGATCGTCGTTGCCCGGGCAATTCCGATCGTGCGTACGAACAACACCATCGGCCCCTTCTGTCGGGCGTGCCAGGCGAGCTGAGGATGTGCCCCCGTAGGCGAACTGAAGAACTGCCCACCTGTCATTGCCCTGTGTTTTCGGTGGCACCAAGCATAGATCCGGCCTTCTGCAGGAGGCTGGATCTATGCTTTTCGCGAAGTCGGAAGCTGTCCCTCCGAATGGTGATCACGGTGGAATGGTGCAGCAGCCTGTCCAGAATATCGGTGGCCACCACCCGGTCGCTCCCGCTCAGCGCCTTCTCCAGACGATACCGGAACGCCTCAAAACTCACGACCTCCTTCAGCCGCTCCAGCGGATCCCCAGCCTTCGATAACGCCGCATACCGATCGACCAGACAAAAAAATCCCGGTTGCGACACCACTCCATGCGCCCTCATGCTGTCAGCACCAGAGAATCACTAAAGCCGCCCAAACGCCACAGGTCTTTCGAGGCGTCCAGCTTCCCCAGAGGTCGTTCACGTTAGGGTGGCAGTGCCCGCATCGCGGCCACCTCCTCCTACTCTCATAAGAATACGGCAGTCGCGATTCCTGCGTTTGGTCGTTCCAACAATTACGTTCTCTGCCTCTGAATTGCTCCTGTATTCTTTAGCGGGTCTGAACGTTCGCAACTGGCACGCTGGACGTCGATTTGTGCACGCTGCATTGCCGGTGCCTAGCGACGCCAGACTAATACCTCTCCAGCCACGCCCCCGCGAAGGCCCGCATAACGAGCCACGCCAAGAGCCCAGCGCCTGCTGCTGCCATCGCTGCACCGAATGAACCCCATAAGGTATACCCGATCACGCCACCCACGACGACTGAGCCCCAAAAGATGACGTTCGCGAGGACGAGAAGGAAGATGCCTAAGAGTCCTTTTGATAATTCGCTCAATGGGCGATGTGCCTGAGCAGGAGGGACCCGAGGGCGATATGGATCATGGCCTCGGAGACATCGATGCGGGTTTCGTAGTCGCGCACG
>DAIDMG010000141.1 GCA_027449105.1 Acidiphilium sp.
GGCGGCGAGAACATACATCGAGCATCGGCGATGGCATGGGCGAACTACCTGCCCGCACTGCGGGGAAGCGCAGCGGGCGGTGCGGGCGGCCAAGGTAGCTCGGGTCTCGAAACCCAGGCGGGCGACCGCCGCAAAATGAGGGTGGATTACGAGAATCCCGAACCCAACAACCGCAAGGCCCAGGTTCTCGAAACTCTGGGCCTCTCAAAAAGGTTGGTTATCGTGAAGCAAACCAACATCAGCGGCGGGTATTGGCTGATGCTGTGCAAGTTATCGCGCATGGTGAACGCCGAGGTTAAGGCTGGACGCGACCTGGTGGACGTCATTCCATGCTGATGGGCCAATCTGCTGGGGCACATTGTTGGCTGCACCGGAAAGTGGGACAGACACGCTGCGCGGTAGATCACCGCACTGTGCATGGTCTGTCAGCTTGCCGGTACGCAGAAGACCGAGGGCTAGATCGTCCATGCGTGGGCAGATATGCTGTTTGTTTTGCCTAGGTAAGAATCTCATGCCAGTCATTACACCTGCTGCAGTAGCCAGTCGTCGCTACTGGATCGAAGAGATCAAAAGACTCAGCGGTAATTTTGGCGCGGACTCCGACCGCATTGATGCTGTCCTCAGTCAAGAAATTGCCGACCAAGGGCATGGCAGTTTGCTGGATCACCTGCGATTGTGCAGCGACATTCCTGAGGCGTACAGCCACGACTCTAGCGAGGAGAAACTGTATTCTAAGTACACGGACGCACTGCTCTCGCACGCATTCCGGTCGATTGGCCTGCGCAGCCTGATACTTCGCGAGCGAGGCGACGCGGCTGATGTTGAGGCGTTCGCACCTGGCTACAGTTTTGTCGCCGACGCCAAAGCCTTCCGCCTGAGCCGCACGGCCAAAAACCAGAAGGATTTCAAGGTTCAGGCAATGGACGGCTGGAAACGTGGCAAGCCCTACGCCATGGTCGTATGTCCGATCTACCAACTACCGACCCGGTCAAGCCAAATCTACGAGCAAGCAAGCACGCGGAACGTCTGCATCTTCACGTACCCGCACCTTGCGGTGCTCAGCACGTTTGCGCTCACGACAACACCTGCGCGTTCTGCCGCGCTTTTGCAGGTGATCTTTGAGTCGGTTAGAATGTTGAATCCGTCAAAGGACGCTAGCGCGTACTGGTTAGCCGTGAATCGCGCGATGCTGAGCTTTGACGCATCCATCGGTCCGCTGTGGGACATCGAGAAGCGAGCTTCAGTCGAAGCTCTGGTGATTGCGAAGGATCTGGCGCTGGAATTTTTGGCGGCTGAGCGTGAGGTCATCATGCGTCTATCGCATGACGAAGCCTTGGCCGAACTCCTACGGATCAAAAACATAGAAAGCCGCATACGCACCATCCGTGCCGTAGCTGACACTGGCTTGATGGACGTGGTCTAAACCAAATGAGCACACAACAGTACGTCAATGACATTTGGCAAGGTGACTGCGCCGAACTGCTCAAACAGTTTGAGGATGGATCAATCGACCTGGTCGTCACGTCCCCACCGTATGACAACCTACGGAACTACAAGGGGTTCAAGTTTCCATTCGAAGATATTGCAATCGAGCTGACCCGGGTTATCAAGTCTGGTGGTGTGATCGTGTGGGTGGTCAACGACGCGACCATTGAAGGCTCTGAATCCGGCACCAGTTTTCGCCAAGCGCTCTACTTCCGCGAACTCGGCTTGAACATCCACGACACAATGATTTTCAGGAAGAGGAACCCCGTCCCGCAGATTTACCGCAAGCGCTATACAAACGAGTTCGAGTACATGTTTGTGTTCAGCAAGGGGTTGGTAAAGACACACAACCCCATAATGGTGGACTGCCTGCATGCTGGCTTAGAGCTCAGTACAACAACCTACAAAAACTATTCGAAGAACGACCAGGTTCGCTCCAAGATTGCCAACCCGGTAAAAGACAAGAAGCTGAAAGGAAATATCTGGGAGTACGTCGTTGGCAAGAACAAGGAAGATCAGGAAGCCAAGGAACACCCAGCGCCATTCCCCTGTGAGCTGGCAAGGGATCACATCCTGTCGTGGTCGAACGAGGGCGACCTGGTCCTTGATCCTATGTGCGGGAGTGGTACAACCTGCAAGGTCGCAGCGCAGTTAAACCGCAGGTTCATCGGTATCGACATCAGCGAACAGTACGTGAAACTTGCAAAGAGTCGTATTCCAGCGGGTCAAATCCAAACATCCTTGCTCGCCTAGCTCGCTCCTGCCTACGGGCCACAACACAAGGTTGCACCCCCATGAACCCCTGGTACAGAAACAGGCTGGCCCCGCGTGCGTACCTTTAGATTAGATTTGGGTAGCCACAAAATAATTGGGAATTACATACTTGACTACCTAAGATGTAAGTAGTAATCTCTACCTGTGCCGTGGAGGAACAAGATGAGCAAAGTAACTATCAGTGCCTATGAATTTTTGAAGAGGTTCCCTGATGAACGGGCGGCGAGAACATACATCGAGCATCGGCGATGGCATGGGCGAACTACCTGCCCGCACTGCGGGGAAGCGCAGCGGGTCCAGGTGCGAAAAGTAGATGGTTATTTCCGGTGCCTTGCCTGCAAGGTCGATTTTACGGTGCGTACCGGCACAATTTTTGAGCGGTCTCATGTTCCGCTCGACAAGTGGCTGTACGCCATCTATCTGCTGGTCACGTCGCGCAAGGGAGTGTCTTCCCTACAGTTGTCCAAAGAGATCGGAGTCACGCAAAAGACCGCCTGGTTCATGTTGCAACGTCTGCGCGAAGCCTGTGGCAGCAACATGGGAAATGGGGATTGGGGCCAACTCACCGGCATCGTCGAGGCCGATGAGACCTATATCGGCGGTAAGGAAACGAACAAACATGAAAGTAAAAAGCTCAATGCAGGGCGCGGAACGGTCGGCAAGGTACCTGTGATTGGGATGCGCAGCCGAGATGGCTCTGTCCGCGCAACTGTTCTTCACGGAACCGGCGCCGTAAATATCCAGTCTGCGATACGGAACTCTGTTAAACCTGGAGCGATACTATGTACAGATGAACATGCGGCATACCGAGGTATGCCGGAATATGAACATCATGTCGTCAACCACAGTGCCAAGGAGTTTGTCAACGGTATGGCGCACACGAATGGTATTGAGAGCGTTTGGGCAGTTCTCAAGCGTGGCTTTTACGGCGTTTACCATCAGTTTAGCGCCAAGCATCTGCAACGCTATGTTAATGAGTTTTCTTTTCGCTTGAGTGAAGGCAACTGCAAAGCGCATACAGTTGATCGAATCAATGCTTTGCTAAGCAGATCAAATGGCAAGCGTCTCACCTATTCACGTCTTGTTGGGGTGCCGGTGTGAAAATTGATGAAATAACAAAAATAGATTTGACCATTGATAAAATCTTGTCGTACACCCCAAAAGCTGTCGCCGAACCTCCAGAAGCAAAAACCCTGGAAAAAGGTCGAAAACGACTGAACGATCTAACAGGAAAAGAGTGGGTAAAGGGGACTAAAAGTGTTTGGCTTGAAGACTCGGATAAACAATATATGCAGACTGTAGAAGAAGCGATGAAAAGCGGAGTTTTGCTTTCCGAGTCTCCGCCGCGTGACGATTTGAAAAAAAACATCCGGCCACGTTTTCTGAGAAAGACGTAACAAAACTGATTCGCTTTTTTACGAAATCAGGTGAAACAGTTTTGGACCCATTCTTGGGTAGCGGCTCCAGTGCAATCGCGAGTATATCAGAAGGGAGAAATTTTATCGGAATTGAGCTTTATCCAGAGTGGAAAACTATTGCCGAGCAGAGAATCAAAAACGCGAATAAAGCTAACAGGTTACGGTGTGACTTACACCTTGGGGATTCTTTGAGTGTGATGCGGAAAATAGAGGATCAATCCGTAGATTTTATTGTGACAAGTCCGCCTTACTGGGGGATTCTTGGGAAAAAAGATCATAAAGCCAATGGAGAACGTGTTGCACGTGGTTTGGCGACAGACTATGGGAACAAAAAATCAGATTTATCCTGTAT
The DNA here is from genome assembly GCA_027449105.1 of Acidiphilium sp. GTDB lineage: Bacteria > Pseudomonadota > Alphaproteobacteria > Acetobacterales > Acetobacteraceae > Acidiphilium. The sequence continues at coordinate 4,030 of DAIDMG010000141.1, forward strand.
TGAAAGCTATGCAGACTTTATATGTGTGATGCGTGAGCACTTTGTTGAATACTACAGGCTTCTCGACAAAAAGAAATACGCGGCGGTAATCGTCTCAGATTTTCGACATGGTCAGGAATACCATATGTTTCATTCAGACATAGCCGATGTCCTGAGGCGTTCAGGATTCATAATACAGGGTTTAATTGCGTTAATTCAAGATAACAAAAAGCTCTATCCTTATGGTTATCCTACTGCATACGTCCCAAACATTTCTAATCAGTTCATTGTCATCGGGAGAAAACTGTAATGAATGCGTTTGAAGATAGATTGGCTGCGGCAGCGTGTCTTGAGCAAACATTTATCGTGACGTTTAACGATTCCTGCGCGGACTATAAAATAGTAAAATACGGGATTGAATCTACAAAACTTTCTGAGGCTCATGAGTTTATCCGTCTTTGCCGAGATGATCCGTCGCGCTTCGTGCGCTACATACCGGACTCTGTATTGGTAAATGTCAATGATCGACACGCATGTAATACTACGCTAATTGAATTCAAGGCGGCAACTACAGGAATTCAAAGCGATAGCTTTGCTAATTCTTTGTCTCATAGATGTCCAGGTATGGACCCCCCAGTTTGGAGGCAAAGAGGATATTTTTAATATCGAAAATGATGCGTTGGAATTGTACCTAAAATTAAGATCGATAGGAGCAAAGATTATTGTTGTCGCGTACGCTGGATATCGAGGCGTTGGCGATCAAATTCGTGCGCAGTATGTTGAAAAAATTGCCAGGTGCAATGTTTACGACCCAAACCGACGTGGGCAAAACATTGGTAGTGGAACGCATATCGCCAATGTAAATTTCGCGAGCTTCTTGCCACTTACCGATTTCTTCAGTCGTGAGTTTCATGTCAACACCAATTGCTTGGTGAAAATAGAAGAAAATGTTCAAAAAGCATTTTCAATCTGATAGGGCATCAAGGGAGTTATCTATATAATTCCCTTTAAAAAGCCCGAATACGACCACTTTGCTGGCCGCTCCGCGACCTCGCTTGCCATTGCGCACACCCCCGAAGTAACTCTCATCCGCCTCCAGTTCGCCACAGAGCTGATAGCTCGGGAGCTTGCTAGCGAGCGGCGGGCGCAGGCGCATGAAGAAACGGATCGCAGTGTTGGGATGCACGCCGATGACCTCAGCAGCAGCACGCGCTGTGCTTCCCGCCACAAAAACTTGATCAGTTTTCTTCGTTTACGGAGGCTGAGGCGTCTTTTGCGTTGATACATCGTAGCCATAATAGAGCCCTACGAGCCCCTCAGCTACTTCAGCCCCAAAAATTAAATGAGACTTGTTGGCATAAAGGATTTTATTGATTTTATGGTAGCGGGGGTAGGATTCGAACCTACGACCTTCGGGTTATGAGCCCGACGAGCTGCCAGACTGCTCCACCCCGCATCCCTTCGCCTTACCTCTATATGATAACCCTTCCTTCGGCGTTGTCAACTCCTGTGCCAGCCTTAGGCCACCTCCGGGACAGACCCGGGGCGATTCAGCGCAGGAGATGCGACATCGCCAAACGGCATGCCGACCAGAGCCCCTCCGGAAGAGCCCCCAAAACCAGTAAGCCCAGAGCGTTGATCCCCAACCAGACGCGCGAGAAAACCGGTGCCGGGACCCCAGCGATGGCGCCGTCACCACCCGGGGCAGACGGCGGATCAAAGTACATCGACTTGACCACACAAAGATAGTAGTACGCCGCAACCACCGCCATCACGACCGCGAAGATGGCGAGGCCTGTTTCGTGGGCCATGATCACGCGGCGTAGCACAATGAGCTTCGCCCAGAATCCGAGGAACGGGGGAACGCCGGCGAGTGAAAAGAGGGCGCAGAGAAGGAAAAACGCCGTCCAGGGATCTCTCCGGGAAAGCCCCGCGAGATCCTCGAGTGTGGTCGACTTTTCTCCACGGGCCTCGAGCAGCGTGAGCCCACCGAAAGCGGCGGCCGACATGAGCACGTAGACGACCGTGTAGTACACCGCCGCGGTCTCCCCTCCCCGACCGGCCAGCTGGAAGGCCAGGAGAATGAAGCCCACGTGACCCACGGCGGAATAGCCGAGGAGGCGGCGCACGTTCATCTGAACGACGGCCAGAAGATTGCCCACGAGGAGCGAAAGGACACTCGCCACCATCAGAAGAACACCCCAGTCGCTCGAGGCGGCGCCCAGACCGAGACCCAGAAG
>DAIDMG010000142.1:0-5936 GCA_027449105.1 Acidiphilium sp.
TTTCTCTGGTGCAACCCTAGGCAACGGGTTCTTCGTTTCCCCGTTCGCAGATTGGAATCGATACACATTTTTCAATAACGGGCGCACCTTCACCGGCACCGAGCCATCCGCAAGTCTTGCTATTGGTCATGCGTGGAACGAAAGGGTCCTCAGCTTCAGCCTTTCGTTGGCTGGCGGCTATTCAAACACATCAGTTTCGCCGTATGCCCCCCAAGGTTCTTTCCATGGCGGGCAGTGGTTTGCCGAGCCTGAGATCTATGCTCAGGCGGCGCTTCCAGCGGGGCTTTCGGCGACCGTTGATGCTGGCTACCTCACTGGACTCCGGAGTTATTGGAGCAGCGCTTACCTACTCATGCCGATCACGTCTTCAATGGCGGTTGGCCCTGAAGTCGACGTCGGTGGGGGGATCAACTATCGCGCCAGGACGTACGCATTACGTTTCTCCGACGATGTGAGCAAAGTGGTTGCCGTCGACTTTTCTGCAGGTGTCATGACGGATCTTCCGGCGCCCTACCGTCCCTATCTGGCCGTGAATCTCAGTGTACCGGTTCCATAATCACATGATTGATATGGCGAGACGAGACTTCCTTGGCTTTCTTGGTGCAGTAGCCGTTAGTGGTGGGCCATTGATGATGGCGAAGGAACTCTGGCAGTCTTCATGGCGTGGCTACCGGAGCAGTTTTATCGATGGTCAGGGTCGGATAATTGACTATTCGGCTGATAAGGGGTTCAGCACCTCGGAGGGACAAGCTTATGGGATGTTCCTGAGCCTAGCTGCGGGAGATCGCCCAGCATTTCGAAGAATCCTGAGCTGGACAGATACCAATATGGCCGGGGGGCGCTTAGGCGATGTGTTGCCGGCGTGGAAATGGGGCTTGCGGGGAGGGAAGTGGGGAATAACAGGCGCTAATTCAGCCGCCGACGCCGATGCTTGGATGGCCTATTCACTACTCGAGGCCGCGCATGTCTGGAAGGACCACAATCTCGGTGTTCTAGGTCATAACCTGGCTACGCGAGTCGCTAATGATGAGAGTATTATCATCAATGGATTTGGCCGGGTGTTGATCCCAGGCGCGTCCGATTTTCCTGATACGCCACCCGTTATCGTCAATCCGAGCTATACACCATTGTTCCTCGCGCGTGGTATCGCGCACGCGACTAACCTTCCGCAATGGAAGGAGATAGCCGTTACGACCCCGCGTCTGATCACGGCCACGAGCCGCCACGGCTTCGTACCCGATTGGGCCTGGGTACCGCAAAGACCGGACAAACCACCGGCTGGACTGCCAGAAACGGGAATCGGTTCATTTGGCGCTATCCGCTGCTATTTGTGGGCAGGCTTGACCAATCCCGATACTGAAGGTGCGGGGGTCGTTCTTGCAGCCCTGAAGGGAATGGCCAGATACTTGACCATGCATCGGGCGCCGCCACTAACCGTACAGGTTGCAGATGCTTCGACACATGGTTCAGGCGGAATCGGTTTTTCTGGCGCGTTACTGCCGTACCTGGGAGCACTTGATAAACAGCGTTTACTTCAACAGCAGCTCGGCCGTGTGCTTGCCCAGCGCGAAACAAGCGGCCTGTTTGGCCAGCCAACCGACTACTACACAGAAAACCTCATTCTCTTCGGCCTTGGAGGACTCTCAGGCGCTATCCGCTTCGATAACGAGGGAGGTCTAATTACGTCATGATGCGTCACGTCGCCACCGTGACTAACGGTGCTCTCTTTCTCGTTGCTGCATCTGTCAGCCTCTTGTTGATTGGTGCCATATTGCTACCCACGATCGGACCACTCCCTGATATCGAGCAAGGCACCGTCTTCGGTCTCCTCGTGGCGCTCTACAACGTGGACGGTGGTTGCCGGAGCAAGCGGAAACGGCCAATGATACGTATTGCCATCAGCGTGTTAACCATTTTGCTCACATGCCGCTATCTTGATTGGCGGTTATCCGACACACTACCATTCGGCTTTGGTATAGCAAACGTCGTATTGGGCGTCATTCTCGTTCTCGCGGAATTGCATGGTATCGGTTCGGCGATTATGGGTCAGATTGTCAATGTACTACCGCTCGACCGAACCCAGAAACACGTAACGCTGGATGCAACACGCTGTCCAACGGTCGATATCCTCATTCCCACGTACAACGAGGACCCAGAGATCGTTGAAACTACGGTTATTGCCGCAACGCAAATTGACTATCCATCCGGGAAAGTCAGAGTCTACATCCTTGACGACGGAGGCACTGACGCAAAATGCGCGATGCCGGGCCTCGCCGGGCACGTGGCTACACAGCGTGCTAAAAAGCTGCGTGATATCGCACGGAAATTTGGCGCTTACTACATGACGCGGCCGGAAAATGTTCATGCAAAAGCGGGAAATATTAACCACGCACTCGGACGAATCAGGGGTGAACTGATCCTAATTCTTGATTGCGATCATGTACCAACGCGCGACTTCCTGGTGCGGACGGTCGGATTTTTTAAGGTGGATCCGAAGCTCTTTCTCCTCCAGACGCCGCACAACTTTGTGACCCCTGATCCTATCGAGCGCAACCTTGCTACCTTTGACGTTATGCCGGCGGAAAACGAACTGTTTTACAATGTCATGCAGCCCGGTCTCGATTTTTGGGGAGCCGCATTCTTCTGCGGCTCCGCCGCGATCCTGCGTCGGCATGTCCTTGATGAGATCGGTGGCATTTCCGGCAAATCAATCACCGAAGATGCCGAAACCACGGTGAAAGCGATGGGCCACGGCTACCGGACGGCTTTCTACAACCGACCGATGGTGTCCGGTCTTCAGCCCGAAACGTTTTCCGGTTTTATCTTGCAGCGAATGCGATGGGCCCAAGGCATGATGCAGATCTTCGTGCTCGATAATGTTTGGTTCAAGTCTGGCCTGACTTTCATGCAGCGGCTGATGTTCACGAACTTCGCTTTCTATTGGCTGTTTCCCATCGCTCGGGCGATTCTCCTGCTAATGCCGCCTCTTTTTCTTTTCTTTGGATTCAACGTGGCGGCGACGACGCCTCGCCAACTACTCGTGTACGCCATACCCTACTATGTGGCGGCACTCGTCAATAGCCAGTATTTCTACGGCAGGGTGCGTTGGCCATTGATCTCTCAAGTCTACGAAACGGCACAGACCGTGTTTCTCTCTGTTGCTTTGTTTTCAGTGCTTCGGCGACCGCGTGCTCCGAAATTCAAGGTCACGCCGAAAGGCGAGATGTTGAATAAGGACTTCATTTCGCGGCTCTCCTGGCCCTTTTACTGGTTGTTTGCCCTCGCGTGTCTTTCGCTGAGTGTGGGCGTGTGGCGAATCATGACCCAGCCACAACTGCGCTGGGCGCTGATCTTCGTCGTGTTCTGGGTGGTCCTTGATGTCCTTTCCTTGCTTGGCGTACTCGGCGCGCTGGCCGAACGACGCCAGACACGAACGATGCCCCGTATCAGTTGCAAGGGACCGGCGTGGCTTCACAGCAACGGTAACTTGATCGAGGTGACGCTTCGCGATCTCAGCCGAGGCGGGGCTGGTTTGATCCTGCATGCCCCTATTGATGATAAACTCGAACTGGGCGAAGCGGTCCAGCTTTTGATTCCTGGTCTGCCTAACGGTCTTCCTGCGGTGGTGCGCCACCGTGGTGCCAATGGTAAGAGCAACATCGCCGGTATCCAGTATACGTCGGATCTGGCTGCCGATGCTCGCGCGGCAGTTAATCACGCATTTGGAGACAGCGAACTACTTGTCCGCAACGCTGCCTCCCGACACCGGGGAGTGAGCATTGCCTACGCATTCGGTTTTCTCTTTATCATAGGCTTGCGCGGTACGGCACGGCATTTCCACATTCTCGTACGGGAGATATTGTCATGGCTTCAGGTTTCACGTCAAAGCCGTGCCTTGCTCGCCAGTACCCGGCAGCTCGAAAAGACACGCCATCAAGAGGCTACTGGCAGCACAATAGCTGCGGGATAAATCGAGGCTACGCGAATAAATTATATGCTCTTCCATGTCGCGATGTTTCGCGGTTTCATGCAGTGACTTCGCCAGAGTTGCGCTTGGGCACAATAGCTGTCTTCCGATTCTGCACCACGCTATCGGAGTATTACGCCACAGGATTGGGCAGAAAAGATTGTTTGAATACAGAAGACACGAAGCTAACATGAAAGACATCAGCATGCGATATTGATGTGTGTTTTTATACGCTATAGTTGCGCGTTCTCATCCTTGAACACTCCGAAACAGCGAACTTGGCCCCGGTCTGTCCGGGGCTTTTTTCTTGAAGAGTCGAATGTCTCAAGTGCGCGATTCAACAAAGCGTGACATCGGAAAAAGGCCGGCGTACTAAGCCTTAGGCCACAAAAAGCACCTTTCTATCTCTTCGATGATGCTATACATCTCCTAGCCCAATAGGCGTGGAGAAACGCCGCCCCCTTTTTACCATAGCATTGTGCCCTACCTAGTCCATAATCTTTGATAAAATGTATTTTTAACTCGCTATTCTCAATAATGGTTCAGGTTCCGAAAATTAACCGTACAGAAGGACGCCCGGTCCTGACCGGGGCGGCTAACACTCCAAACGTCATTTATCGGAGAGGGGAATCTCGGACCGTTTATGGATTTTAACGATAATTAGATCAAACAAAAACTCGGAGCATAAAGAACTATCTCCATTGCACGTTGTAACCATGTTTGTATGGCCTGTTCTCGAAACAGGAGGGCATAATAGATTGCCTACATTAAAAATTTGTTTCCTACATTAAAAATTTGTTTTTTGTGTCGTCTTGATACGCATGTGTCAGATGTTGCGCATACGCAGCTATGACACGCCATTACCCGACATTAGTTATTATAATGCTATATATCCATTTTCTTACAGAACTCTTTTTTAATATTAACAAACACTCTTTCTAATTATTAATGGGACACGTGGCGCCTTATTCACTAGTTTTGTTGATTGCAACTATATCATCTAAAATTTTGTTTGGGATAGGTTCGTTATATCCTACTCCCAATCTTTCCCACTCTTAATGAGAGGCATGGAGAGGCAGCGCATATAGTTTCCGTCCATGAGCCTACCGTCCTGGAAAGGATGCTTCGATCATGTTTAACATTTCTAGGGCTGATCGCGCCTTTCATGCTATGATAATCCCTAGGCATGCTAGCACAGTGCTGATCGATGTAGGCGTTCTGACTTGTACGGTGGGCTCGCTAGCGACAGCGGCTCAGGTGATGCAGGGAGTTGTACGCCGGTCGACGGGCAGGAGGGCGCGCCGCCAGGCCCTTGTTTTTCTTACCCTGGCTCTGGGTGTGCCCATTGTGATGGTGATGACCGCGCTCAGCGCGCACCGGGTGACGGCGGCGGCGGGGGCTCATCCGCTGGACGTGAGTGTTCCGGCTGCATGGATGGCGGTGGCGATTGCCGCGAGTGGGGGCATCCTGCTGCTGCTTGGTTTTGTGGTCACGGCCCGTGATGAGTCGATGGCGCATTACGCGGAGCAGGCGCGGCGGTACCAGGAGAAGGCGGCGCACTATGATGCGCTGACGGAGCTGCCGCGGGCCTCGTTTCTGGAGGAGCGGCTGAACCAGGTGCTTGCGGGTGCGTTGCCGGAACGCCGGTTTGCCTGTCTCTGCGTAGCGCCGTTCTGGTTTGCCGCGATCGGCGAGGCGTTTGGTCCGCGGATGGGCGACGCGGTGCTGGTTGCGGTGGCCGAGCGGCTGCAGCAGATGACGCGGGGCACCGACGTGGTGGGCCGGTTCGGCAGCGACGAGTTCGTCATCCTGCAGCAGCGATCGAACGACCCGGACAGCGTGACGACCTTTGCCGAGCGGGTGATCGATGCCCTCGACAAGCCGTTCACGATCGAGGGCGAGGAGATCGTCGCCGGCGCCAGCGTCGGCATCGCCCTGCACCCCGATGATGGCGGCAACGCCGAGGTTC
>DAIDMG010000142.1:5946-6236 GCA_027449105.1 Acidiphilium sp.
ACGGCCGCGGACGCTGGCGGTTCTTCGAACCGGAGATGGACGAGCGGGTGGTCAAGCGCCGGACCCTGGAGCGGGACCTCGAGAAGGCCTTCCGCTCGGGACGGCTGACGCTGCAGTATCAACCCCTGTTCAACTGCAAAACCCGGCAGATCACCGGGTTCGAGGCCCTGACCCGCTGGACGCATCCCTCGCTGGGCGAGGTGCCACCGTCCGAATTCATCCCCGTGGCCGAGGACAGCGGCCTCATCGGCAGACTGGGATTGTGGGTCCTCGAAACCGCCTGCGCCGAC
>DAIDMG010000143.1 GCA_027449105.1 Acidiphilium sp.
GTTTTGTCAGGAAGTAGAACCAGCCAAAATCGATTGCGCGATCAAAGTTCGGAATATGATCGGTCTTCTGGTAGCTGTTGAGGATGTGCAGTACCTTGGCGCCAGCGAACACGCGTGATGTGAAGACGGCGGTTGCTCCAGGAGCAGCTTCGATCGGGGTGGCGGTGATCATGTCCGCTTGATAGGCACCGTCGTCGGCTTTGCGTCCAGGAATTTCCTGGTAGCGATAGCTGGCAGTGATCCTGGCGTCCTGACTTGGAATTAAAGCCGTCAGCCAGTACTTGCTGGTTATTCCGACCCACCCCCCGGTATCCGTTTTGCTGAGCGCGGTACCAGTAGGGCTGTTTTTGGCGTGAGACCTTGTGGCGGCATAACTCATCTCGTTCAGCGTGCCGTTGAATACGCCAATCGGTCCTTCGTGGAGAATGAAGCTGCCCTCAATCGTGGGGAGGTAGTCCTGACGCACCCGAGACCATGGATAGACAGCAATCGGACCTCCGGAGTGATTGATGACTTCCTGATGGACCGTGAACATATAATTCTGATCTACCGCGAGAATGATCTTGAACGTGACGTTCTGCGGATCGGTCCAACTCAACGTCATCGGGTGATCTGGCGTCAGTTCGCCGCCAGAAGTGCTCCAGATTGTGCTCGTACCGGGTGTTTCGACGGTCTGGCCAGGCGCCGCTTCCCAGCCGAACTGTACGTAATTTGAGCGGGTCTGCTCCGGCGGCGCAAGTAAATGCACCAGTGGTGATGTCTTGGAAACCGTTTCATGATAATGTGTTAAAATTAATTGGTCGAGTTTTGCACCTCGCAAGCTGATCGATCCGCGCACGAGCGGAGCAGCGATCAACACGCGCGGTGCCGGGGCGCTCGGCGGGACTATCGCTCCGCTAGGCGCCGACGGTGCCGGACTACTACCGATGACGCCTTGTCCAACTACGGCGCTGCTGACGGTCTGGGGCATGGCCGGGTGGGGTTTTGGCTTCGGGAGAAAATAGTCGGCCAGAACCTGAAATATCACCAAGATCGCGATTGAGATCGACAGCGCGAGCAGCAGACGTTTGCTATCCATTAATTTGCTCCGTCGGGAGCGACACCGGGTCGCAGCGGAGCGGCATGCGGTCATTACGCGTTTGGGTGCGCGACGGGGGAACTGGATCCTCACCGCCTGGATTCAGTGGTTGACAGCGCAAAACTCTTCCAGCGGCAAGCCACGAACCGCGGGCTGCGCCGTGTATAGAGAGCGCCTGTATCGCATACTCGCTGCATGAGGGAACGAAACGGCACTGCCCCCCGAGTAATGGGCTCAGGGTTAGTTGATACGCGCGTATGGCGCCACGCAACAATCGCGCTGGCGGGGAAACGGGTTTGTCATTCATAGGCGGTTACCAATGCTGCAGCTTCATCAAGCGCGGCGGAAATTCCAGCCTGCAGGCTCTCGAATTTCACGAAAGCGGTGTTTCGCCGTGCGATTAACACAAGATCGACCCCAGTTGGAGCGGTTCCTGATGCAAGGCGATCTGCCATCAGCGTCCGGACCGCCTCACGCAACCGGCGCCGTGCACGATTGCGCACAACCGCGTTACCGACTTTACGGCTGGCGGTAAGACCAAGGCGAATCGTATTCGTCGCGTCGTCAGACTTCACGATCTGCGCGAGAAATCCTGGGTGGGCACGTTTCCGGCCCTGCGCGGCAGCCCGCAGGAAGTCGGCGCGTTTGGGCAGGCTCGGTGGCGGCGAGCGCTTCATGCTGATGCCGGCTCCTGAGTCACCGGCTATTAAGCGGAAAGGCGTTTCCGCCCTTTTGCCCGACGGTTGGAGATGACCCGACGGCCTCCGACGGTGGCCATCCTGGCCCGGAAGCCGTGGCGGCGCTTCCGAACGAGCTTTGAGGGTTGGTAGGTCCGCTTCACGGCCAGCACTCCCGAAAGGTAATTGCAACAAAGAAAAAGCCGCGATCCGGATGATGCGGCCCGATGCACGGCCTATAGGCAAGACCGTCCCGCCGGTCAATCAATGAACCTGATCGATCCGCATGCGTCCCAACGACCCAATCTCTCGTCACGTTTGCGCAGCGGCGCGTTAAGCAGGTTCACCAACCTCCGCCACCGCCCTTGCGGAACCCGGCGTTCGCGCAGCATATCATTCTGTCCAAACGTGTCCGACAGCGGCGCTTCACCGAACAGGCGGACCAGAGACCCTGAACCGAAGGTTTGCCATGACCGAATTAGAACTCCGTGAATCCGTGATCGACGCATGTCAACGGATGAACCTCCTGGGGATTAACCAAGGCAATTCCGGCAACATAAGCGTGCGGTGTGGCAAGCAGATGCTGATTTCTCCGTCCGCCGTACCTTACGATCGGCTGGAGCCGCACATGATTGCATCCATGCCCATTGAAGGGCCCTATGGTGCCTGGCAAGGCTCGCACAGGCCTTCAACGGAGTGGCGCTTCCATCTCGACATCATGCGGGCCCGATCCGAAGTGTCCGCGATCGTACACAGCCATCCGACATTTGCGACAGTGCTGGCGATCGCTCACCGCGACATTGAAGCGTGCCATTATATGATCGCGGCCTTTGGCGGGGACAATATTCGTTGTGCGCCGTATGCGGTGTTCGGTTCCGAAGAGTTGTCGGCGTTGACGGTTGACGCTCTTCGTGACCGGATGGGATGCCTTCTCGCCAATCACGGGATGGTCGTGCTCGGTGAAACCCTGGACAAAGCAATGTGGCGTGCGGTCGAGCTCGAGAGTATCGCGCGCCAATATTATTATGCATTGCTTCTCGGGAGCCCGCACATTCTTAGCGCCGCAGACATTGAGGCGACGTTAAGCAAGTTTAGCAGCTACGGAATAATAGACGATGCTGAGCAGGAACGCGGCGCGGGAAGAGTCGGTGACTAGCGCGCGCTCATCGGGACCAGAAAGGACCGTTGGATCCGCGATGGGAGGCAGCTGTGGTTGGCATCACATTGGCGTGATAGCGGTGGTGTATTGATTTATGTCAACAGGGCGGGGCGCTGGGGGCAATATAGGACGAGCCGTTTTACGGTAGGTAATTATACAATATAACGGCATTGGAATAATGATAGGGGCATAAGGTGTTTTGGCGGGAAACGGGCTGAGCGTGGGGTTGGTTTCCTGGGGAGGTGGTTTTGGGTGTGGCGGTACCGTGATGGCGTGGTTTTGGGGTGTGAGGGTTCTATTTTTTGGGTTGGATTTGGCATGTGGTGAGGCATGTGCTGAAGAGAGTGGGTACGAGACATTTCACAAGGAGCGAACATGAAGGCGACGAATGGGAATCGGGTTCGGCGTTTGGGTTTTGGAGTGATGCTGGGGTTTGGTGCGGTGGCTGTTCTGGGTGTGGCGCAGGCGTCGAATGCGGCCCAGGGCAAGGTGATTTTTGATGCGCAATGTGCGGCGTGCCATAGTGTGAAGCCTGGGGTGAACGGCATTGGTCCGAGTTTGTATGGGGTTTATGGGAAGCCTGCGGCTCATGTTGCGGGGTTTGCGTTTTCGGCGGCGCTGAAGAATTCGCATCTTGTGTGGAACAAGGTGACGCTGTCGAAATTTCTGGCCAATCCGCAAGCAGTAGTTCCGGGGACGAAGATGCCGTATTTGGGCTTGCCGAGTGCCAGCAAGCGGGCCGAGGTGATAGCGTATCTGAAAAATCCGGAGGCGAAGTAACGCCCGGTCGCCGGGGCGGCCACAACACCGCCGCCCCCTAAACCCCGCACCCTCTCCCACGCCAAAAAAAACCAGAACGAGAGAGAAGCGGTCTGAGCACTTTGCCGTTCCAAGAAAGTATAATTAACATGGTGGGATGCGTCTAAATGTTTCGGCAACCCGCTCGATATTTGGACGGTGAAGGTGACGACTGTTCCGTATTGCCTAGTGGTGCGCCATAATCCTTTTTATAGGCACAGCGGCCATGACCGATTCCCGGCGTTCTGTTATGAGAACAGGCATGATCGGCGCTTTGACGTCCAAAAGGCGCGCGATATTAACGCGCGAGGGCAAAAAAGCCCGCTCTGGCAGGTAACAATCTAACAAGTCACGATTTAATGCTCACCCATCAATTGACACGCGCAGGCGTCGGAAAGGGCTCGATTCCGATAGGTTGGAATCGTGGAGCGAGAAATACATGAACGAAGTAAAAGCGCTATCAGACGTAAGAGAAGCCGTTGAAGTCTGCAGGGCATGCGGATTTTGTGACAACTATTGCGCCGTGTTTCCAGCCATTGAACGGCAGCGAGCTTTTTCCGGCGGCGATCTGCGCTACCTGGCCTATCTCTGCCATAATTGTCGAGGCTGCTATTATGCATGCCAATCAGCGCCTGAACCGATCGACATCAATTTGCCCAGGAATTTTGCAATATTGAGGGACGAAAGCCATGCACATAACGTATGGCCACAGACATTAACGCCAGCATTTCGACGAAATGGTCTGATTGTATCACTCACGAGTGTTATAAGTATCGTGGGTGTGCTTCTGGCCGTTTTTTTGTTTGATGGGCCATCATCTCTTGAAAATACACAACTGGGGGCAAACGCTTTTTATCGTATTGTGCCATGGGCATCGATGGTTGGCATTGCCGGCGTGAGCATGTTATTTTCTGTGTTGGCATTGACGATAAGCGCTCGAAAATTTTGGCGGGAGTCAGGAGGAAGCGCAGGAATTCCAGGTCTGGGCGATATTCTGGTCGCGCTGCGGCATATAGCCACGCTTAAAAATCTTGGGGGGGACGGGCATCTCTGCGGAGATTCGGACAAAACGCTGTCGACTGCCCGCAAGCGATTCCACCATGCTATGGCTTACGGTTTCCTGTCATGTTTCATGGCAACGTGTGCAGCGACAGTTCTTGCCCATTTTTTTGGGGAGCCGGCGCCATACCCTCTGCTCAGCGTGCCGGTTGTTTTGGGTACATGTGGCGGCTGCGGAATTGTGATCGGTACCTCGGGGTTGATTTGGCTAAAAGTCATAGGTGATCCAGCCACCACCGTCGCGAGGCTTGATGGTGCCGACTTTTCCTTGTTGGGGTTGCTATGGTTGGTCGCTGCGAGCGGGCTGTTTTTACTGGCGGCTCGTGACATGCCGTTCGTCGGTGTCGTTCTGGCGGTTCATCTTGGCGCGGTGCTGGCGCTATTTATGTTGCTACCCTATAGCAAATTTGTTCACAGCGTATACCGTGGTCTTGCGCTGGTTCGTGCTGCGGTCGATGCAGGCCGATCCGCAAATCAGGTTGCTCCTGGGAGACCAGAGAGCGAGCGCTTTGACTACTCGCGGTCATGAAGAACCGAGAGTGGTCACCTAACCATACCGGAATTTTCTGGTGAACTAACTTTATTCCAAGAATCAGGACGTGCGCACGAACATAGCGCTTTGTGCGTTCGATGAGATGTCCCAAATGACGCTGCTGCGCTGGCGGGGTTCGGGAAGGGGCGCTGGCCGAACGGTTCGGCGTGTTGCCATTGCGGGACGGTTGGCAATACCGCCTACATGGTAAGGGTGAAGTTCCAGCGCTGCGTGACGTGCCTTGAGTCGCTCAGTGTCACTGGCGATCCACGATCAGGGAACCGCTAGTTCGGTACGGCGCCTTTTGTGGCCCGGATGCCGAGGACAGCACCTTAAAATCAAGGGAGTCGACGACGGCATTAGGCTTGTCAGCTTTATGGACTACGATCTCGGCGCCATCGACCTGGAGCAGAAAACCCTGCCGCCCATCGACAACCCGTTCGGCACGAGGTTGTTAGTCGCCTGTGAACTATGTGATCTGGCGGTGCCGGAGGCCATGGTCTGGTGAGGGGCTTGCGGCAGAGAGCCATATGAAGATGGCGCAAAGCAGCCTGATCAGCCATCTGCGGAGAAGCCGGAGGTTGTGGCCGGCGCCGGCGAGGATGGCGTTGATGGCATCACCGTCGACGCCGAGCAGGAAGTTTCTTCCGAGATGGCCATCGGTCTTCATGTGGCCGATGACGGGTTCGATGGCGGCGCGTCGGCGCAACTCGCGGCGGATGGTGGGGGTGATGCCGCGTTTCTGGCGGGAGATGAAGATCTTTCTGCCCTCGGCTTCGGCGCCGTGGCCGCGATAGCCGCGGTCGACATAGGCGCGGGCGACGGCAACGCCGGTGATCCGCTCGACCTGCTCGATCTGGCC
>DAIDMG010000144.1:0-303 GCA_027449105.1 Acidiphilium sp.
ATGAATCCATGCACTGCAATTTCGGTATCGATATGGCCAACCAGATCAAGGTGGAAAATCCGCAGCTCTGGACAGAGGCTTTCCAGCAGGAAATCATCGACCTGATCCGCCGTGGCGTAGAGCTGGAATGTGCTTACGCCGACGATACCATGCCCCGCGGCGTGCTCGGCCTGAATGCACCGGTCTTCAGGGAATACGTCAAATATATCGGCAATCGCCGTCTGGTGCAGCTCGGTTTGCCGCAACAGTATCCGGGCGTACAGAATCCCTTCCCGTGGATGAGCGAAATGATGGATCTCAAGA
>DAIDMG010000144.1:313-6105 GCA_027449105.1 Acidiphilium sp.
ATGGGGTGATCCCCATATAAGTTTGGCCAGCAGCGTGGAGGATTTCATCGGGGCGCCATCGGGGACTCGCTTCCAGAGGACGATCATGACCGGGCTGATACGGCGCGTGAGGATTTGTGGCATTTACACTATATGCTTCACTATATAGCCATATTTTCACGATATGTTTCAATGTGAAAATGGCACAAGAATCAGATGGCCACCTAAGCGATTGTGTTAGTTGGGTTATGATTTTCAAATTATGCTTCAAATCACATGCTCCGTTGGATGACACATAACGTGAGATTCCCGCCACATAACGTGAGACTGGCGCGACACATAAAATGAGATCAAAAGAGACCAGTCAGCCAAACGTAGGCTGCCATTTCTTGTGAAGTGGCAGCAAAACACAAAAATCTCGTCTCGCGCGTAATGTCCAACCATAATTCGAATGTCCACAGTGCAGCGGAAGCGGTCGTTCACATCCAGATTGGGAACGGGTAATATCGGCCAAAAGAGGCCATTCGAAATGTCGGTGGCGATGGCGGGACGAAGCCACAAACGCTAAAAAGTGGGGCAGAGGCGAGCACTACTTCATCGGCCGTCGTGAGTAAGTTCGGGTCCGTTTCGTCAAATTCAGGGGGAAACCGAATGTTCGATCCAACGCTCAACGGCGTCATAGCCCAGATTGAAGCCGGGAAAATCGTGCTGCCCGCCATGCAGCGGCCGTTCGTATGGAAGGACGACCGGATTGCTCGGCTCATTGACAGCCTGTTGCGGGGCTTCCCGATCGGCACAGCGCTGCTATGGAAGACCTCGGAGATGCAGCGCTTCCGGCCGTTTCAAAAAGACATCCAATCTGACACAGGCATTATCATCGATTTCGAGAGCGATAGATCAAGCGAACGGTACCTTGTCCTCGACGGCCAGCAACGGCTGACCAGCCTCTTCGTGGCGCTCGCGGGCACATATGACGGCAAGAAGCTGTTCCTCGATGTGCTTAGCGGAGTCAAAGGCGACAAGGATCCTGGCAATGTCTATTGGGATTGCCGGTTCCTAACTGAGAAGGAGGCGCAGGAGTTAAACCGATGGCCGCGACCGGTCGGCGACAAGGCGGTCGGTTCGGAGCGCGCCGTCTTCGTCAAGTTCCATGACCTCACGCGGTTACCAGCAGCGAAGGCGGGGCTCATCGCCACGCGGGAGGCGATGAAGCTCAGGCTCACTCCCAATCAGACAGAGCGAATGACAGAGAGCTATTTGCAGGGGGCCACGATCCTCGCCAGTAAGACGGCCCTTCAGATTCACCTCATTGACGAAGATGCGGCCGAGCCGATGCCCGTCGAGGAAATTCTTGAGATTTTTGTGCGTGTCAACTCGGGTGGGCTGGTCTTGCAGAAATCCGACCTGCTCATGAGCCTCCTCGACCTGAAATGGAACGATATCCAACCGGAGCTTTACCGCTCGGTCGTCGAAATCAATAAGGCCCATCCCTTCAACATCACCCGCGACGATGTGCTTAAGAGCATCCTCCTGGCGAATGCCTCGGAGACACGGTTCGATCGACTTGTCGCCGATCGCGGACGTGTCGAAAAACTGGCGGCCGAGTTGCCGCAATACCTGCCCGGCGTGCGCGACGCTTGGAAATCTCTCACCATTCTCCTGATTGATGACTGCAAGATCACGTCGGAAAGATTCTTCCGCGGCGGGCACAATTCCCTACTACCGTTCGTTCTTTACCTCTTCATGAATCCGCATCCCAAACCGGCGGAAAAACGCCGACTGGTCGTCGCCATCTATGTGGCGCTGATGAGCGGCGTCTTCGCGGGCGCCGAAGCTCGGATGGGTGCGTTCGCACGGAAAGAATGCGTCAATGGCAAGCCGTTTCCGCTCGAAAATCTATGCCGTCTGGTCGCTCAATACTATGGTATTAACTCACTGGAAATGCTGCTGAGACGGCACCTTGATCTAACGCTGAATATCGCGCACGGCGGAATCTCTCTCGATAACAACCCGGAGAATCTGCAGCGCGATCACATCTTCCCGCGCTCAACCCTTGAAGCAAAAGGAATTCCCGACGATCGGGCAAATCACTACGCCAATTTTCATTTTCTGCGCGACAAGGACAATCTCAACAAGTCCAACATCGCGCCGCACCGATGGTTCGGGAAACCCGGCGACCAGCCTGCGTATTCAGTTGCCGACCTCAAGGAACGGCTTCTTACGCACGACATGCTCCAACCGGGGAAATTCTCCACCATGCTGAAGGAGAGGAGCATGCTTATCCAGGAGCGTGCCTTGGCGCTGTTCAAAATGGAGTCCGTCGCGAGTGTCGATGCGTTGTTCGACATACCGGACGAAGAATAGAGACTGTTTGTGAATGGGGGGTGGTCGATTCTCGTGGCCTTTACGCTGCGAGGTGTGGACCATGAGTTTTCAACAAAATCTGCCAGTTGCGGTAGTTGGCGGTGACTCAATAAAATGGCCGCTGTCGCATAGGCTGCCGACCACCAGGGCTCAACGGCGGCAGGGTAGCGTAACCGGACGTCCAGAAATTGTTGGTCAGAACGCATGTCACGGGCGACGTTTACTAGAAATAATAAAGATAGACGAGTTGATTGCCAGGAATGGCCCTAAGAGATTTTAAAGTATCAACATTATTTCTGCCTAATATTTATTAATCTCAATTGCTTTGTTGCAATGCTGAGTAGTACCATAAATGTCTGGAAATAACGTAAGGTGATTAATGTTCATTTTATTTAGTGTTTTCAAACAATCATGTCTACCATCATCAGGAATTGTTATTTTTAAAAGCATCGCACCGTCATTTTGGTCGGCATAATATGTTTTAACCCAATCATCAACAGTCACGCCTAATGGTCCACGCGTGAATAAACCAGCCTGAGCAACCAGTCTCGCATTTTCATCAAGAGTTGGGCGGAATCTATCGAGAGTTAAGTAACTTTCACCAACCAGCTTATTATTTTGAGCTTCTGCGAGCGCACTCTTAAGTGCATTATTTTTCGTAGTTACATTGCCAAGTGACCATACACTGCGCCGTTTGCTAATAGGTGCATCGCTTTTTTCAAAAGCAAAATAGAGGGCTACAAATGGCGATTCAGTCCAGTCTAACAATGGCGTAGCCAAGCCTTGATGTTGCCCAAGAGCCCACCACTCATTATCGTCAACTATCTTGTCTGGATTTGCGCCACGCCTGCCGCGAGCCGCCATTTTAAATTTTGCAAGATGTGCTTTTGCAATTGAATTTTTATTGGCCCCTTTTTTATCGCGCATCAATCTATCTAAACTCGATTCTAGAGCCCAAGCGGAATCTCGTTGGCCTCTCCATATGTAATGGGAAAATCTCAACATTTCCTGAACAACGTAATCATGAAAGTACTTCCATGAGGATAGTTTAACCTCCATTACGCCATCATTTATACTGCTTACTTCCCATCTTTGCGGTCTGGCCATTATTTATCCTTGGTTATAATACCACTGCGATTCATGTCAACCTCAAATAAGGCGGCTGCAGGATGACATTTTATACCAGCAAGGATAGATAAGATGATAAACTTCCGCATCTGTACGATCATACACAAGTATCAACATTAGCCTATCCCTACGACCGCTTGCAGTCTGGCACCGACCTTTCCCTTTCCACCAATGGTGCGAGAATAATCCTTTCCCTCGTCTCATAGAGGAGATTGTGTCATGCAAGCCAAAGACCGTTCAACCTATTATCCGTCCTCTGCACCCTGGAACAAGGGCAAGATCGTCGGCCATAGCTATCACCGGGCACGGCGTGTGGCGATGGCTTCTATGCCGAAGCCTGTTAACGGCCGCCGACAGCATCCGGCTCCTGAGCGTCGGCTTCCTGCGCCAGCGACCTTTAGCTCTCGACACCTCGCGGTCGCTGGCTTCCCGGTCACAGGCTTCTGATTGCCCTTTGAGTTCATCGGGTGTATGTTCTTTGCATCTTGAATGCGTGGCTCCGTGCTATTCGGTTGGGGGGGCTGTAAGGTACGTCTCATGGGTGAAGCAAATCAGCGGAAAAAGCTCGACCCCAACTACGGGAAAGTGCCCAAGTCTGCAACCGTACGAGGACTGGTTGTCAGTCCCCCACTAGTAATCGAGGGGCGGTCACTATTTGCGCGGTCGAGCAACTTAGACCCACAGGAACTTCGCTTCGCTCTGCTATTCTGGGATCGCCTCGTATGGCCGTCGTCTCGGGCAATTCATTTCGCAAGCGGACCGGACGAAACATTTCTCGAACAGGTTGGTATTCTTTCTCGCCCTGATTACACCTTCTATGGCGACGGAGCTCAAGGGATCGTCGAAGGTCAAATTCGAGCATATCTCGACCTCGAAGGAAAAGAGCCGGGAAGCTGGGCCTTGGCGCAAGGAGAAAACGCGCTACTACTGAAAGAACATCTCTTTGAAGAAGGAAGGGGTGCGCTCATAGAGCTACATCGTGCGATCCCCATTCCACAGCATGACGTCCCGCTCGCCGAAATTTTGGAATTTAGAGAACGTCGTCGCGATGAGCTACTTCTCCTCAGGGCTAAACTCGAAGCCCTTGTCTCCACTATCGAAGATGCGCAAGATAAAGACCATGAATTGCAACGACTCATTTTGGAAGTTGATCAAGCATGTTCGAATCTGTTAGCCCTTGGCAAAGAATGGCAGTTCCCTGTTTTCCTCTCGAACATTAAAGCCGCATTTAATCTATCGCCCCTAAAAACTCTAGCAGTTGTAGGTGCTGGCTGGAAACTTGCCGAGCAGTACGGCTTAACGGCCGCTACCGCTACTGCAGCGGTTGCTGGGGCGGCAAGTACAATAGAGATCAAGGCCAACTTTGGTTTTCGCTCGGTTAAGCGATTAACTAATCCTTATCGTTACGCATATAGCATTGATAGGGAGCTCAACTAATCGCAAACTCTAACTACTAGCACTCGCATCAGTCACGTTTGGCCAAGCAATCAGGGATCGAACCCCTGGACGAAGTGCCGCTGTTAGGCCTTAAGCTGACAGGGCGTCACCGATATGCGACCGATAGCAGTGGCATCGGATGATGCCATTTGAACATAGCCAGCGAACGACTGCTATCAGTCTGTTGCTGTCCAACAGACTTTGACTGCGGCAGGGCGTCAAATGGGGACAAGGAGTGCTTAATGCATAGAGCAACCGCCCGCGTGGCTCTGGTATGGAGCGCCCCAGATCCGTTGCCGTCTCGACCCATTCACCAATCACCCGTTCCGCATTGGCTACCGCCTCTTGATAAGTGGCGCCATCGGCCATGCAGCCAGGGAGCTCAGGAACTTCCACGATAAAAGCGTTGTCTTCGTTACTCCAATAAATGACCAGTTCATACTTACTCATCGTTATTAATCCCCAGGTGATACTTGGTGAGTATGCCGCGCACTTGCTTCACTTGGTAGGGCTTCGCCATGCGTCCTATGGGTTGGAGATTGATGATCTCGGCCACCCCTTCTTTGGTAAGGATATGATGGTCTCCCTTCACGCGAAGCATAAATCCAAGCCCATCTAACAAGGACAAAAGGTCAGCAAAAGCTATGTTGGCATCGCTCCGACCGCTGAGAACGGGGCGGTCTGGATCTTTTCGTGTTTACCCAAGAATTACACCAAGCCTGAACGCTTCATTCGTTTGATTCATGGCTTGGTCTCCTTCTGGAGTAAACGATTCTCGCTTTGTAAGCCTAACCCAATCAAACGGCCGCTTCCAGTCTAGTGCCGCCGATCAGAACCCAATGAAGGCAGGGCATCCTTCAGCATCTATCAAGATATATCGATAT
>DAIDMG010000145.1 GCA_027449105.1 Acidiphilium sp.
TCCAATCATCCTGATGTGAGTACAATAGCGGAAGGCCAGAATCGGCGTGACCCGATCTTTTGCTCCCGCGCCGATCATCCGCGACCGGATTCAATCCTGAATCCAACCTGGCACAGTGATTTCGGCGTCCACTCGTTCGAGCCACGCCGACGACGACAACGTCGACCCTACACGTTGGCTAGAAGGAGCAATCGTCGCGAGTTACAACGGCTATTGCGAATCGCGACCGGTTGCGAATCATATAGCCCAGTTTCGCCATGCCGCCAAATTCTTTTTGATTCAGGATTTTGTGTGTGTGATGATCAAAGCGCGAGGCAGCATTGCAATATCATGACGCAGCTCGACATCGAAACCGGCGGCACGCGCTAGATGTGTAACCTGGTCCGCCTGTCCACAGCCTATTTCCATGAATGCGGCGCCACCCGGGGCAAGCGCTCGACCGAGATCGGGAAGAATCGCCCGATAGGCATCCAAACCGTCTGCACCGCCATCCAATGCTGAAGCAGGCTCGAAACACCGAACCTCGGGCATCAATTCGTCGATGGCCGCCGACTCGATATAAGGCGGGTTGGTTATGATGATGTCAAAGCCAGCCGCACCGAGACTTGCACCCCAGTCACCGACTACAAAATGGCTCCGCGTCGCCAAATGATTTCTCACGGCGTTGCGCCTTGCCAGCTTTGCCGCCTGCTCAATCCGATCGACGCCAACGCCGATGGCCCGTGGAAACTCAGCAAGCGCTGCAAGCAGCAGTGCACCGGTACCCGTCCCAAGATCGAGAATGCGACTGACTGAATCACGTTGAGGAAACCGAGCGAGCACGGCTTCGATCAAGGTTTCGCTGTCAGCGCGGGGAATCAGCGTAAATGGCGAAACCTCAAGATCGAGCGTCCAAAACGCGGTTCGCCCAACAATCAGCGCAAAGGGTTCATGCGCCGCCCGGCGAGTTGCCAGATCAAGCGCTGCATGTTCGGGAACGACATCGCGCAAAAGCAGATCGTCGACCTGGCAGCCGAGCACCTGCGCGAGCAAAAGCCTTGCCTCCCGGCGCGACTCATCGATACCGGCGGCCTTGAGCCGGGTCGAGATTTGCGCAAGCGCCTCATAAAGCGGGATCATCCCTGCGCGGCCGCAAGCTTGGCGGCCTGATCATGGGCGGTCAGAGCGTCAATGATTTCGTCGAACTCGCCAAGCATTATCCGATCAATCTTGTGGAGGGTGAAATTGATGCGATGATCGGTCACCCGCCCCTGAGGAAAATTGTAGGTTCGTATACGCTCCGAGCGATCGCCCGTCCCGACCTGAGATCTTCGGTCAGCGGCGCGCCCGGCGTCAGCACGAGCACGTTCAGCATCAAAGATGCGGGCGCGCAAGACTTTCATCGCCTTGGCGCGGTTCTTATGCTGGCTCCGTTCCTCCTGCATGGCAACGACGATGCCCGTAGGAAGATGGGTAATCCGGACCGCACTCTCGGTTTTATTGACGTGCTGACCTCCGGCACCGGAAGCGCGATAGACATCAACCCTGAGATCATTCTCGTTAATATCGATGCCGATATCCTTGGCTTCAGGAAGCACTGCGACCGTAACGGTCGACGTATGGATACGACCCTGGGCCTCGGTTGCAGGGATCCGCTGGACTCGGTGTACGCCGCTTTCGTATTTCAACCTAGCAAAGACGGAAGCCCCCGCGATCTCAGCGACCCCTTCCTTGAGCCCTCCTAGCTCGGTCTCGGCGTAATTCAGGACTTCGAAGCGCCAGCTGTGCGCCTCGGCATAGCGCTTGTATGCAGCAAAAAGCTGAGCCGCGAACAGCGCTGCCTCGTCACCCCCCGCGGCGGGCCGGATCTCCAGTATGGCCGGCAGTTCGTCGGCCTCATCTTTTGGCAGCAGCGCAACGCGAATCTCGTGTTCAAGCGCTGGGATCAATTCGTGGAGAGCCAATAGCTCGGCATCAGCAAGTTCGCGCAGTTCAGGGTCGGACCGGGCAATCTCCGCCTCGGCTCGCGCGCGTTCAGCTGCGCGAAGAGCGTTGATGCGCTCCTCCAACGGCTCGATCTCAGCGAGTTCGCGTGACGCTGAGATAAAAGCATCCCCTTGTAGACCCGAGGCGAGCATGGCACGCAGTTCGGACGCGCGCACCGCAATGCGGTCGAGCTTACCTTTCAAATTCATTGCAGAACATCGGGCAAATCGGCGATCTGAACCTCGCGCTGGGTCCCGTCAGCGAGATTCTTCAGTGCCACGGCTCCACGCGAGGCCTCGTCCGCACCAATCAGGATCGCAAACGTCGCTTCGGACTTATTGGCACGCTCCAGCCTTCGTTTTGCGTTGCCCCGGTATGCCATCTCAGCCGGAATGTTCACTGCCCGGAGATCTCGCAGAACAGAGCAGGCTAACGATTCCAGCGTATCCTGCATCGGAATGACCGCTACCGGTGAGCGCGGTCTAACCGGCTCGTCAATCAGCATCGACAGTCTTTCGATTCCCGCAGCCCATCCAATCCCTGGAACCTTCGGCCCACCCATCAATTCGACAAGTACGTCGTAACGGCCACCTGCGAGGATCGTTCCCTGCGCTCCAAGCATGGTGGTAACAAACTCAAAAGCGCTATGATTATAATAATCCAGCCCTCGCACAATTCTCGGATTTTCAACAAACTCGACCCCAAGATCGACAAGCCTGGCTTTCAACGTCGCGTAAAAGTCGCGCGCTTGCGTGGTAAGATAGTCGTGGATCGTCGGGGCCCGTGCCACCAGAGCCAAATCGCCCTCATCCTTCGAGTCGAGAATCCGCAGGGGATTTTTCTGAAGTCGTAACTTGCTGTCGGCTGACAACCTGTCGACGTACGCCGAGAAAAAATTGATAAGAGCGGTGCGGTATGCGTCGCGGCTTTCCGGGTCTCCCAACGTGTTGATATTGAGTTCCACCCCTCGATCAATGCCGAGGGCATGAAGCACTTGCTCCCCACAGGCAATCGCCTCTGCATCGGCCACCGCGGAGTCCGCCCCCAAGATTTCCAGACCGATCTGATGAAACTGGCGGTATCGCCCCTTCTGTGGTCTTTCGAAGCGAAACATCGCTCCGGCATAAAAGACCTTCTGCGGCAAACTTTGCGTTAACCCGTTTGTAACCAGAGCGCGACATACCCCCGCCGTTCCTTCCGGACGAAGCGTAATGCTCTCGCCGCCCCGGTCTTCAAATGAATACATCTCCTTGGTCACGACATCCGAGGTATCGCCAAGCGTGCGGGAAAACACTGCCGTTGCCTCAAACATTGGCGTAATCCACTCGGTCGCGCCGTAGAGGGCCGCGATTCGGCGCGCTGTGTCGATAACCCGGCGGTGGCGGAGCGCTTCAACGCCGATTAGGTCCTGAGTTCCGCGAACCGGTTGCAGCTTGATCAAATCGGGTCATCCTCAAAACAATTGCCTGCCTGCGCCGCCGCAAGACCACGGCGACAAGGCCGGTTTGCCGCAAATTCTGCCAGTTGAACAGAATGCCGGGTGGGGAATGCTGGAGTCGTTGGTATCGGCTTTATTCGGCAGCTACCCGCGCCCGTGCCGCCTCTTCCTGAAGTTCCGCTGCTCGACGCTCAACCAATTCTACGACGTGATCGATCATGGTCTCGCCTCCAACGGTATGGTCCGTCCTTCCCGCGGAATAGACCATGTGTCTACCGTTTCCTCCCCCGGTTACACCGAGATCGGTCATCAATGCCTCTCCCGGCCCGTTCACCACGCAGCCGATGATCGACAGGGTAATTGGTGTTTGGATGTGAGCGAGCCGGTCCTCGAGTTTGGAAACGGTATCGATCACATTAAATCCTTGGCGGGCACAGGACGGGCAGGAGATGATTCTCACGCCCCGATGGCGGATCCCCAGTGATTTTAGGATTTCCCAGCCGACCAGAACTTCCTCCTCGGGTTCCGCCGAGAGCGAGACCCGCATCGTATCGCCGATCCCGGCCCAAAGAAGTGAACCAAGACCAATCGAAGATTTCACAGTACCGGTCCGCCGCCCACCGGCCTCGGTAATGCCGATATGCAAGGGATGGTCACAGACTTCGGCAAGCTGCTGATAGGCTGCAACCGCCAGAAAGACGTCAGATGCCTTCACGCTAATCTTGAACTCGTGAAAATCGTGGTCCTGAAGAATTTTCGCATGCTCCAACGCCGATTCGACGAGAGCGTCCGGATTCGGTTCGCCGTATTTTTCCAGCAAATGGCGCTCAAGCGACCCGGCATTGACCCCGATCCGCATGGAGCAGCCATGGTCTCGTGCCGCGTTTATCACCTCGCGTATCCGCTCTGCACTGCCAATATTGCCTGGATTAATTCGCAAGCACGACGCACCTGCCTTCGCCGCTTCGATCGCCCGTTTGTAATGGAAATGGATGTCGGCAACGATAGGAACATTCACCTGCGCCACGATATCGGCAAGAGCGGCCGTACTCGCTGCATCGGGGCATGAAACGCGAACGATGTCGGCACCAGCCTTTTCGGCACGCCGAATCTGCGCCACAGTTGCTTCGACATCCTCGGTCGGTGTGTTCGTCATGGTTTGCACGGCAATTGGCGCATCACCGCCCACTGGTACGGAACCAACATGGATCTGACGGGCTTTTCGGCGGTTAATCTGCTGGTACTCGCGATAATTCATGATGCCTCGACTTGTATGAAGCAACAGGCCCGGACCGAGATCATTGGCCCGACACCGACGTTTTCGACGATGGCACGGGCGTGCCAACAGAAACAGCGGCCCCCGGAGATGTCGGCGTAGGGATCGAATTCGTCAAGATTGCCGACTGCGAAGCTTGCCCCGTCGCGGCTGGCTTTTGGACGCCGGTCAGCAACACATGTCGCAAGACAACGCCCGGAGGACCAAGTGGTGGTCCCGCATGCCCGTTGCGGACGACGATTGTTCCTCCGGCGTTGCCGGTCGTGAGGGTGATCCCGGGCTCATTTGGCACCGGCCAGCCTTCGCCGGCTTTCAAAACCTGGCTAAACAGGATCTTTCCTTTCGCATCGCGGATCTGCACCCAGGATTTGGACGTGGCGGAGACCACCAATGGTGATGAATCTATGGGTGGTACGGTCGTGGACGAAGATGCCGTTCCGACCGACGAGGCAACGTCACTACTTGTCGGCCCGGCGTGAGAAGCCCCGGCGGGCTTGGGCAAGCCGGCTACAGCCCGTGCGGCGTCAGAACTGTTAAGCGACTGTGTGGCCACTCCCGCGACAGCGTTCGCGGCAACGGTTGATCCACTTTTCGTTGGCGGCCCTTGTACCGGGTTGGTGGCACCAGCAGACGGAATCTCGGTCGAAGTAGCTGGATTGGCCGCCGGGCTCGGAACCGTTGTAGCCTCACTCAGCGGTTTCGGCGGCTGCAGGCCCGTGTTCACGGGTGGTGTTTCCGCCACCCTTGCTTTTACCGCCAGTCCCGGTGTCTCAGTTCGCGGCCCGGAAGACGGCACCGATTTCGCCGAGGTCGGCAGCTCCGATTTTGGAACCGCGAGCGGCGCGAGCTTTGTCGGCACCGGTGGGACCGCGTCTGCCAAGTGGATTTGATGTTCACTGTGCTGGTACCACAGGAAGTATCCACCGACGGCGATAACCAGCGCCACAAGGGCGAGGGCCCCGGGCGGAACCGCACGATCGGGGACGGGTTCCGGAAAATTCAGTTTTGGCTCTTTCGGTGGCGTCATGCCCTCCGCGCGGAAGCGGCGCAAAATTTCTTCCGGATCAAGGCCAAGCGCTTCCGCGTAACTTCGAATAAATCCAGCCGCGTAGGCGGGCGCTGGCAAGGCAGCAAGGTCACCAGCTTCAATAGCGTCGAGCAGGGCCCGGCGGATTTTCAGGCGAGCCGACAGGTCAGCAAGCGACCATCCAAGCTGCTCGCGGACAGCGCGCAACTCGCTCCCCACTTTTGCGGGACCCGCCAACGCTGCC
>DAIDMG010000146.1 GCA_027449105.1 Acidiphilium sp.
GGCCCGGACAAACTGGCCTGGCCACAGCCGTTTTGCGTCGTTGGGAATGATCGCCTTCAAGCGGAATGTGCCGGTTGCTGTGTCCACCTGGTTATCGATTGTGAGCAACCGCCCCTTGGCTAACGCCGTTTGGCCGGTGCCACCAAGGATCACGACGGCTGGCTTGTTGCCCTTGGTCATGGCGGCCAGAACGTCCTCGAGTTTCTGCTGCGGCAGCGTGAAAATGACGGTGATCGGATTGATCTGCATGATCGTGCAGATCGCGCTTGCCGTCCCGGCGCTGACCACGTTGCCGGCGTCGATGAGCCTCAGACCTACCCGGCCGGAAATCGGGGCGACGATCCGCGTGAATCCGAGATTGATCCGCGCCGCCTCGACAGCCGCGGCATCGGCCTCAACCGTGGCGGCGTCCTGTGCCACCAGCGCTTTCTGGTCGGTGTACTTCTGCTGCGAGGCATAGTTCTCACGGACCAGTGTGGCATAGCGCGCCAGGTCCTGTTCCGCTCCGGCAAGCGTTGCCCGGTCCTGCTTCTGCCGGCCGATCGCCTGGTCAAGCGCGGCCTGATATGGGGCCGGATTGATCTGGACCAGCAGTTGCCCAGCCTGCACCATTTCCCCTTGACGGAACGGTTCGGAAACGATCTGGCCGCCAACCTGGGGCGTGATGGTAACGCTGTTATCGGCGGTCACGGTACCGAGTCCGGACAGGTAGATCGGCACATCATGGCGAAGTGCCCTGGCCGCCGTAACCGGGACAGCGAGCTTTGACGGCGCAGGGGCATGCGCGCGATGGGAGCGGAAAATCATGGCCGCACCAACGATAAACACAAGGGCGACAATTGCGGCCGTCCCTGTCGCCCATTTCCATCCGCTGTTCGATTGTCGATGCATCAACCCGTGTTTTCCCTCGTTGGCGCCGCCCAATGCGGGCATCCTTTGCCGGATAGTATTCCATTGTGCACGCGGCTCGGGAAGTAACCATCGACCAAGGTACAGGTCATGAATGACAAGGTCGCTGTTGGTTGGCCGTGAATGCGGGCGCGGTGGGCTAACGTCGGCGGTAAGCCACGCCATGCGGTCATGCTTAGGTTCAGCGATCCCGGAAACCTTCCACGACAATTGGTGCCGGGTGCCGGAACCTTCTCGACAGCCTTCGAAATTTCTTGCGCCTGTAACATAATGGTTCTAAGAAATCTTTAATAATCTTTTCAGGTACGGCGTTCACCGAGGGGCATAGCCCGCATCATGATCAGCTTCGCATTCAGGGGTCGGCTTGGGTCGTTAGGGCGGCGCATGACCAAGCGTCGTGCGGCGGTTGCTATCATGACGGCATTGTCGGCGCCGGTACTCCTTGGTATGGCAGGCTTGGTTACCGATCTCACTTTCTGGTACGGATCCCATCAGGCTATGGAAGTGGCTGCCGAGGCGGGAGCAATGGCGGCCGCCAGTTCCGGCCAGACAAGCACGGCGACGTTGCAGCAGATTGCGATCAACGCGGCGAATCTCGCTACGAACAACGAGTATCACTTCACGACTGCCAATTTGACCTTGGCCCTTAGCTCCGAAGGGTCGACCCTGATCGTGCCGGCCAGCAGCCAGTTGAAAAATGGCGGAACCTCTCCTCCAAGCCAGAACGGCAATGTCTTTTCTACCGTTACCGTCGTCGCGACGACACCCGCGCTCAAATTCTTCTCGGAAATTCTGCCGATCTCGAACATAACGCTTGCGGGTTCCGCGACGGCAACGCTCCGGCAGGAAATCAATCCGAATCTCGCGCCGTCGAACATCTATGCCGTGACGACGACAGGGCCGACCGAACACGTCAGTGGCGACATGTTTGTGCCCGCGAGTCAAACTACCGGCCAGTATGTCACGCAGTCGCCACTTAGCCAGGGGAGAAGCGGGCAGCTCGTTCAGGGGGCCTATTACACCGGCTCCGCGCCGACGTATCAGAGCGCCACGAACACGCTGCCTGACAATTTCGCGCCGCCGTGCAAGCAGTTATTCTTTCAGCTGAACAACGGCGGTTCGAAGACGATGGCGACGTCTACCGGGATTACCTCCACGGTTTGGACCGATCCGGCGAGCGGCGTCAGCACGGTGGTCTATTTCGGGCCGGGTACGGTCACTTATTCCACAAAAAGGCGTCGACGACGGGTCATCGGAACGTACAGTGGAACGATCGGCGCAGTGACCGTTGATCCGACAAACCCGGTGTTCTGCGCCAATGACAGTTCGAACAATCCCGCCGCGACATGCAATGTTCCGGCAGCGGCGTATTGCGGTGGGCTCGACATTTATCCGGGGATGACGCTGAATTACGTTTCTGTTCCGAATGGCTTGAAAAACAACTTTCTGATTCTGGATGGAAACGCGACATTACCGGAAAGCGGCACGAGCAACTACTTCACGCAAAATCCCAATAACGTGAATTTCGCGTTCCACTTCGGGGGATCATCGGTTGGCGCGATCGTGACGGCATCGCAGTCGATCGTCGATCCTTACGGGCTTTCCAGCGGCGTTCTCAATTTCACGTCCACCCAGACGACGATAACGTACTATAATTACAACGGATACGTTCAGTACGCTGACCAGGTATGCCAGGGAGCCGTTCTGCCGACGAGCCTGGGAAGTGGAGGCGGTAGCTTCGGTACGCCGTTGTGCAGCAATGTTGTCCAGACCGGCAGTGGTTCGTCGGTCGTGACCAGCGAGTCATCGAGCCAGACCAACACCGGGAATGTCTCGGGGACCGTCACGGTCAATTTCTATGCGAACGAACCAGTCAAGGTAACAGACGTCTATTCGACGCAGGTCTATGTCATCAATTCCATACCGGTTTATACGAAGGAAACCGAAAACACCTATTTCTGCTACAATAACAACTCGGATCCGTGCTCTCCGACGGCGAGCGACTACCAGACAAGCCTGTCGACCCAGGAGTCTGGGTATCTGCCCGCTTATCAGAAGGCCCAGCCAAGCCTTAGCACAGTTCCCACATGCTCGAACGGCGGGCAGTCTTTGTATTCAAGTTCCACGCCAGCCGGAACGGGCTTCAACTACACCACCTCGTCCGCGTCGGGCACCGACAGTCAGTCGGACACCATATCCGTGTGCGGACAAGGCTCTCCGCTGGTTTCGTTGCCCTACGGGTCGACGCAGCTTATTGCGCCGACGCTCGTCGCCAACGTCTTTCTGAGCGGGTGATGTGAACCCTTGGAGGCGGATGGGCAATCGTGTCGGGTATGAATGTGCGGCTTCTTGAACACGCGAGGTGCGCGCCGCTGCGCCGGGACCGCCGGGCGGTCGCGGCAATTGAATTTGCGATCGGCGCTATGGTTCTTATTTCGCTGATGTTCGGCATCATCAATCTCGGTCTGCTCTCGCTCGCCAAGAACGGTTTACAAAGCGGTGTCATGGCGGCGGCGCGCAACGCAAGCATTACCTCGACGGCCAACGCAGCCGGGCAGACCAATGGCCAGATTGTCGCCGTGTGCGAAAATGATACGCCGGTACAGTCGTTCTTTGATGCCGGCTCACCGCCGTTCCATGCTCCGTCGCCGATCCCCGTTGCGAGCGCCAGCGGCAATAACTTTTCCGTAACTTCTGACGGCGTGACATTAACCATATCCTGGTTTCAGGCGAACACAGCGACATATCCGAATGCGATAACGCTGCCGTCAGATTGCAACGCGAAGGCAACCACTCAGCCACAGTCCTACGTCACGGTTACTGCGACCTACCGGTGGCTTCCCATCGCTTTGCCCTACCTGTTCCAATCCGGGATCAACCTCGAGGCATCGGACAGTGAGCCGATCATGTCGCCGACTGCCAATCAGGGCGCTTCCTGATGCGTCGCGCTAGACACGTCTGGGACCGGAAAGGTTCCGTCTCAATTGAACTCGCCCTGGTGTTAATCTTCTTTTTCGTTCCACTTACCGTCGGGTCAATCGATATGCTGTTCGTCCTGACACAGCGTTACCAGATGTATCAGGCGCTTCAGTCGCTGTATTTCTACGCCTGGGCAAACCCGTCGAACGCCTCGAACGTGCAGGCGATCAGCGCCATTCTCGCGCAGGCGAGCCGAAACAGCGTGGCCCCGATTGTTCAGGCGGGAGCGCCCGTCACCTATTATGGTTGCTCGCACGTTCAGCAAAGGCCGGGCGCCCCGCCTCCAAGCGCGGGTGCAAAACCTGGCTGCGCCCTGAAGGGGCAAGGAGTCGATCAAACGTATGTCACCTATGGGCTGACATCCACGGTGATTCTGCCCGTTCCCATTCCCGGGTTTGGCGGGCAGTACACGCTAAACCTCAGCGGAATGGTGCAGACGCAATAAGGTGCATGCGGCGCTGCTGTTTCACCATGCTTCCGGCTTGTTGCCGCGGCGACTTCCTTTCAGGCCCTCGTCACAATCAATCACCATGCGTCAACTCGAGACGGGAGCAAGAGCCGCCGCATGTGAGGATGATAATCGGCGTCCGGCAGTGCGAGCCTGGCATGGAGGATTTCGCCGGGTGGTCGCGATGTCAGGCAGCCGCCTCAAACCTGGCGCTTGAAAGTGGTGGATTTGCGGATAGGGCTGTTGCGGCTGCATTGACCGTGGCGGCAATGCGGATCGCGGCCTGCACCTGTTCCTGGGTCAGTCCTGCCTCGCGTACGACTCTTTCGTGGCTTTCGGTGCACTTTGCGCATCCGTTGATGGCAGAGACCGCAAGGCACCAAAGCTCGAAATCAGCCTTCTCCACCCCCGGCTTGCCAATCACCGTCATGCGAAGCTTTGCCGGCAAGCGAGGATAGTCGCCATCGAGCGCGTGGGTAGACCGATAATAGACGTTGTTCATGGCCATGATGGCCGCGGCAGCGCGAGCTGCGTCTGCGGCTTCCATTCCCAGTGACGACGAGAACTCGGCTGTGATTGCCGCGATCAGGTCGGAATGGCGCGTTGCGACGGCGGCAGCGATGAACGCTCCACTGCGTTGCTGTTCTGTCAGGCATGGCTCGCTCATCAGCGTTCCAAGATTGAGACGAATATCACGCGCCCACTCAGGAAGCGCGTCTTTCAACTGCTCGAAATTCATCAGAGGACTCCATCGAAGGTCGCCCCTTGAGGGGCGACCGTTTTTGGTGTGCGATTCAGGCGGCCTTAAGCGTGGGCTCACCCTTTTGCCAGTTACAGGGGCAAAGCTCGTCGCTCTGGAGTGCGTCCAGCACGCGCAGCACCTCCTGGGGGTTGCGACCGACATCAAGGTCATTCACGGAAACGAACCGAATAATCCCTTCCGGGTCGATGATGAAAGTTGCACGCATCGCGACTCCTTCGCGCTTGTCGAGAATCCCGAGCGCTTGGGAAAATTCACGTTTGATGTCTGCGATCATCGGAATCGGCAGGCTTTTCAAATCCTCGTGATGCAACCGCCAGTTCATGTGCACGAATTCGCTGTCGGTCGACAGGCCCCAAACTACAGCGTCCCGATCTGCAAAATCACGGGCAAGCTTTCCGAAAGCCACGATTTCCGTCGGACACACAAAAGTGAAGTCCTTCGGCCAGGCAAACAAAATCTTCCATTTTCCGGGATCTGATTTATCGGAAATTTCGATGAACGCTTCGTTGAGGGCCAGACCTTTCGGTCCTCCCTGAACCGCTTTGAGAGCGAATGACGGGAGCGTATCGCCGATTGTGAGCATATCTTCAGTCCTTGTATCCAAAATTGAACGAAGACCGCTATGTGGTGCAACGCAATAGGGCTTGCCAATGAAGATTTTGGGTGATCTTTATCGAGAAAACCGATGACGCCGCTTCCGACCTCGCAACAACTGCGATACCTCGTTGCGCTCGCCGACACGCTGCATGTTGGTCGAGCTGCGGCTGCCTGCGCCGTAAGTCAATCGACGCTTTCCACAGGACTGATTGCGCTTGAACGCGCTATGGGCGCCGCGATAC
>DAIDMG010000147.1 GCA_027449105.1 Acidiphilium sp.
AAATCGATTCCAATCTGTGTGGCGTCATTACGGTTGACGGTATCAATAGATTGGCCGGCGTAAGAGAGGTATTGTTTGCCGCCGAACGTCTGCTCAAAAGTAAGGCCGACATAGCCGGCGGTTTTGGGATAGATGACATAAGGCAGGTACACGATGATCTGCTCGGCCGGTTCCGTATGCAGGACTGGCCGGAACGGGCCAACGCCCACATCGCTGTTGGCACTGTAGAAAAACGCATCACCGGCAATGTCGAGTTCCAGCCGCCGACCCTTCGGGCTTCCGAAAAGCATGTGGCTGTACAGCACTTCGATATTGTTGACCCAGTTGTTGCTACCCGCGTTCAACGTATAACCGGCACCATAGGAGCCGACCGGCGGGCTGAGGAAGTACGAAATGGCCAGCGCCGAGTCCTCGCTCGGGTTACTATAAGGGTAGATAAATGCAGAAAATTGCGGCTCGGCGAAACCGCTGTTGGCGGACTGCGTAACGCCGAACACCTGCTGGCTGCCGAGGTACGCGATGTAGGGCGCGAGAACCTGGACACCCCACGGCATCCCGTCGATCGGCGAGCAGGTGTGGATGAGCCGGACGAGCGAGACATCGGCTTGAATTCGAGAATCCTGGATCCGTGTCCCGTCGGGCGTGTAGAAGCTATTGGCCGAGGAAAACTCGTTGTAAAACGCGACTACATTGAGATTTGGAGGGGGGGCCGGGAAATCATAAGGAAGAGGGATGCTCGCGTGAGCTGTCCTGCCTGCAATGACGAGCGCAGCCAGAATGGCACCCGCAGCCAGCGCCGGACGCGCCTTCTGGCTCGGATTTCCCAAATCCCGCTTGCCCATTACGCAGCCTCCCGTAACGCTTTGATTATAAAAAAGCATTACACGCATCGTGGCCAATTTCAAGTCGATTTGCTCATTATTCAGCCGATTTCCAATTTTTGTGCTGAAAAACGACTTGGCGAGACGAAAACCCTACGGCGTGTTCAAATTCCAGATTTTTGAGCTTTGGGTGGCAACCGGACAACACCCCGAACGCAGATGGCAGCCCAATGCGGAAAGCCCGGAGCTTCCGGGCTATACAGGAGGATGCTCACGCTCCGCTGTTTCGGGCCCCGATTCATCGGTGGTCGAAAGCGCGGGCGCAGCTGCGCGTTCGTGTGACTCGCCGTTAGCGGTTGGCTGAGGATCAACATGGTTGTTAGCAGCTGTGTATGAAAGCGGGCATCGGCCATAACATCTCAAAGAGTTTTTCGACGTGTCAGTCGTGGCGTTGATGCGATGAGCCATCACGCCATTCTGCGGTGATTGAACGCCTGCCGTCTATGGTTTGTGGTGCGGGGCATCGCCGAATGTTGTCTAACGTGCTGGAGCATGCGTTCGTTGGTTGTGGTTGCCGGGCGTTTTTCAAGGACCAAACGTTGGCGCACGGCAGGGGTTGGCGATCGGCCCAAAAAATTGTCAGGTTCCGCCGGGAGGCGGCACACACGTGCAGGATCTGATGGTAGCGAAACGACCGTGTGAAAATGAGAGGCATGGTTCGCCCAGGCGTGCCCCGGAAGCTCCGTCCTCCGAGGCTTGCCGTACATTTCGGTTGCCCGGCAATAAACGGCTTTGCGTTACCGTCAGCCGCTGACGAGGCGCAAGCATCAAAAGGAAATCCCTTAGTTACTCGTGCACCGCGCCAATCAGAAATTCGACATTCCCTTCCGGCCCCGTGATCGGGCTTTCGGTCACGCCGATAACGCGCCAACCCGGCAAGCTCTGCCACCATGCCTTGATCACCGCGACGACCTCTTGTTTGACAGCAGGCTCTCGTACCACGCCCCCTTTGCCAACGTGTTGGCGTCCGGCCTCGAACTGCGGCTTGATCAAAGCGACGGCAAATGCCCCGCCTGTGCACAGTGCCAGGCCCGCGGGCAAAACGGTGCGAAGCCCAATGAAACTGGCATCGCAGACCAGCGACTGAACCGGTTCCGCGATCAGTGACGAATCGAGGGTGCGTGCATTCGTTTTCTCGTGCACGATAACACGAGGATCTTGTCGGAGTTTCCAGGCCAGCTGCCCATGTCCTACATCGACAGCATGAACCAGCGCGGCGCCGCGTGAGAGTAGTACGTCGGTAAATCCCCCCGTCGACGCCCCGATGTCGATACAGATCCGGCCGGCGGGTGTGAATCCAAAATGATCGAGTCCGTGGGCAAGTTTGATGCCGCCCCGTGAAACCCATGGATGTGCAGAACCGCGCACTGTAAGGGGGGTACTGGTCGGGATAAGTGCGCCCGGCTTATCGATCCGTCGATCGCCCGCATAAACCTGCCCTGCCATGATGGCAGCAGCTGCCTGGGTTCTGGAAGGTAGCAATCCGCTGACAACGACCAAGGCGTCTGCGCGGGTCTTGCCTTGCTTGCTCAACTGTTAACGTCCGCTGCCCAACGTGACTCGGCGAGCCTGGCGTACCAAAACTGTATCGTCCAGCATGGAGCCAAATCACGAAACTCCGAAAAAACAACCGGCGAACCGATCTGTTTTTCGCGTGCTTTAGCCTCGCGCCAGCCGTTTCGCCGTACGCAGCAGAATTTGGCGATCTTCCGAAGCGCAGGCACGATAGAGGCGCATCAGGGCCAATTCGTCACCTTGTAGCGAACCGGTTTCGCCGGACACCAGATAAGCCAGCGATGTTCCGAGAACCTTTGCGATCCGTTCGAGATTTTCGCGAACCTGACCGGCGCGGTCCGTCTCCCACTGCGCTATGGCGGACCGCGACACGCCGAGCCTGTCTGCAAATTCATCTTGCGTAAGGTTATTGGCGAGGCGGAGGGCGCGAATGCGCTGACCGACCGTCTCGTGAGGGACAGATTTTTTCGTAGCCATAACGAGCCTTATACATGCCTCATTTACCGCACGCCAGTCCCATTTTCGATATTTCGAAAGCTAACAAGAATATAATGTGAGCATGACTTCGTCTTTCGTCATGTCAAGGCGCTCGAGGGCGCGGCGCCACGCAAAACTGACACCGCGCTGACAGCCTCGACGAAGATTCGGTTAAGAACGGAGATATTTCGCGTCCAGCGCGTTTTGCCGAGAGAAAAGCCTCTATCCAAACGTGAGCAACTTTAATACGTTGCGATCAGGGGTTGTTATAAGCTGTCGGCTATGCGCGCCCGTGGACGGAGTTCTGTTGGCGCCACGACATGTTTAAAATTGTACGATATCAAACAATATGCACAAAAAACTTTGTTAAGCGTTGTGAGTTCGACGCAGGCGTGCGACAAAAAAACCATCAATGCCGCCCTGGTCGGCCCACATGGAGGGGTCGGTTTGCAACAGGCCGCGCGGGGATACCGCGCACGCGAGACCCGGCACGATGGACGCATCGATGGGGTCGATCATGAGGGCGTGACGGCCCAGCGCCGCATCAATAACGCCTTCTCCCTCCGGCGACTGGAGCGAGCAAACGGCGTAAACAAGAAGTCCCCCGGGCGCCAACATCGTCAGCGCGGCATCGAGTAGCCGGTTCTGTTGGTTAACGCAGGCGCTGATGTCCTGTCTGCGTCGAAGGAGAATCTCGGGATGCCGCCGGATTGTACCGGTGGCCGAACATGGTGCATCAAGGAGTATAAAGGGAAACTTTTCAGGGGGCCGGTAGGTGACTGCATCACCAACGACGATCTCCGCGGAAAGCTTCAGCCGCTGAAGATTCTCCTGCAACCGGTGGACTCGATCCCTGTCGCGATCCACCGCCGTAACATGGGCGCCTGCCGCTGCGAGTTGTGCGGTCTTGCCTCCCGGCGCTGCGCACAGATCCAGGACGCGTCGGCCTCGTACGTTACCGAGCGTCCTTGCGGGCAGAGACGCTGCCGCATCCTGAACCCAGAAATCTCCGCTGGTAAAGCCGGGAAGAGCCGTCACATCCGTGCCCGTTGGCAGCCGGACTGTCCCGGTCGGCAGTACGTTAGCGCCAGGAGGAGGCTGGGCGCCGGGCATGAGCGACAGATCCAGCGGCGCTTCCTTCCCATTTGCGATTGCGATATCGCGCGCACGGATGCCCCACGAGGCCCAGAGCCAGCGGGGTGTGTCGAGGCGAGGCAGATCAAGCGTGCTCACGACGTTTTTGCCCTGTGCCGCAATCCGGCGCAGGACGGCGTTAATTAGGCCGGCAAAAGGAGCAAGCTTCCGGGTTTTCGCCAATTCAACCGACGTTCCGACCGCTGCGTGCGCCGAGGTTTCAAGAAAGACCACTTGAGCGGTGCCGATCCGCAGGATGTGCCGCACGGCTTCCGGCGGGGCGCGCCGAAGATGCTGATCCAGTATGGCGTCGATACTTCCTGCATGACGGAACACCGACGCGGCAATGCGATGCGCCGCGGCTCGGTCACGCGGTGCCGTTCCCGGCGGCAGTCGACCAAGCGCGGCATCGAGCGAACTGTGTCGGTCAAACACTGCTGAAATCAGGTCAAACGCGGCATCTCGGGTTGGATCGGCCATGCGACCTTCATGCTACAGGGATGGTGGAGCTGAGGGGAATCGAACCCCTGACCTCCTCATTGCGAACGAGGCGCTCTCCCAACTGAGCTACAGCCCCATCCCGACCTGCCGCATCGCGCAACCGGCTGCGCCCGTCAAGTGGCCCACGTGGCATGAACGCCGACAGCGCGCACGACGCATTGCATGGGGCACTGGCCTAGGGTAACCCGCATCATGTCGCAAGGAGACAAGAATGCTCTATTCGATTTTCTGGTTCGCCAACGAAGTCATCGAGATCTTGATCTACGTGCTGATCGCCGCGGCGATATTCTCGTGGCTGGAAGCGTTTGGCGTTCTCGATTCCCGCAACCGCACCGTCTACATGATTGGTGATTTTCTGGACCGGGTTACGACGCCCGTCGTCGCTCCTGTGCGGCGATTCATCCCACCATTGGGCGGCATCGATATTTCCTTCATCATCGTGTTTCTTCTCCTCCGCGCTTTGCAGATCTTTCTGGGCGGGCTTTACGGTTCTCTCATCACATCCGGTTTTCACTAGGCTCCGTGCAGCGAGGCGCGCATATCATCGATGGCAAGGCCGTGGCAGCAAGGCTACGGGGAAAAGTCGCGGAAGCAGTGCAGGCACTGCCGTACCGGCCTAGTTTGACAGTCATTCTGGTCGGTGATGATCCCGCGAGCACCGTGTATGTTCGTAACAAGGAACGCGCGGCACACGAGGTAGGGTTTGAGTCGAATACAATCCGCCTGCCCGTTGATACGAGCCAGTCAGTCCTCCTCGCCTATATCGCGCAGCTCAACGAGGATCCGGGTGTGGACGGCATTCTCGTGCAACTCCCTCTACCTTCGCACATCGACGCAGGATCGATCGTGCGTGCAATCGATCCATTAAAGGATGTCGATGGGTTTCATCCCGAAAACGTTGCAGCCCTGGCGCTCGGAACGCCCCGACTGGTTCCTTGTACGCCGCGTGGAATTCTACTTTTGCTGCGTGAAGCCGAGGTGCCGCTCCGCGGATCACGCGCTATCGTCCTTGGGCGATCAAACATTGTGGGGCGCCCGGTGGCCTCGCTGCTCCTTGCCGCTGATGCTACGGTAACCATTGCGCATTCCCGGACCCGCGACATCGCGTCCGAATGCCGCCGGTCTGATATCGTGATCGCTGCGGTCGGCCGAGCTGAATTTGTGCGCGGTGACTGGATTGCACCAGGCGCTACCGTGATCGACGTTGGCATCAACCGGGGTGCCGATGGAGGCCTGGTCGGCGATGTCGCTTTCGGTGAAGCTGTGTCCGTCGCTGGAGCAATTACCCCCGTTCCCGGCGGAGTCGGCCCGATGACAATCGCCTGCCTGCTTGAAAATACGGTGATCGCCGCTGCCGCTCGCCGCGGCTAATCGACGCGCCAGAGGCCGCGTGACTTTGGGTC
>DAIDMG010000148.1 GCA_027449105.1 Acidiphilium sp.
GGTGAGTTCGGCCTTGCTCAGGCAATCCCTGACCGCCGGGCCGATGCCGAGTTCCTCCCACAGATGCCGCGCTGTCAGCGGAATGCCGAACTCGAAGGCGGCGTCGATCTCGATATCGGGCGGCGCGGTGCCTGCCGGCGCGCCATCACCGACCTGCTCGTCATCGCCCAGCACACGGTTGATGCTGCGCACCAGCCGCTCGAGAGCGGCGCGATCGAGTTGATCCGCACGGCCGAAACTGTGGATCACCTGGGTCTCCGAACGCTTGCTGTCGGTGTTCCAGACGTTCTCCGCGAGCCCATAGTAGCGGACCGTGGAGCCGTCGCGGTTCCGGCGCTGGGTGACACGCAGATACATGCCTATCGAATAGCGTATCTCGTCAGGTTATAAAAGACACAAGGACGAGAGTCGTGTGTCTATGTGTTGGCGCAGATTCCGCCCACTCCACGATCATTCAATCCAAGCAAATCAACCACTTGCCCAAGCCACACACAGCCAAATGTGCCTCATGACCGCGAACACGGGCGAGGCGGTCGCGGCCGAGCATTACAACCGCGCCAATGCCACCATCGCCACCGAGTTCTTCCACGCGGAAATGCTTGCAGCGACCGAGGCGGCCAATGAACGGACGCGGCTTGGCAAGATAAAACCTAATATAAATCAGTAATTATCCAAAATTATTGTGAAGCACGTCTATAGTCGTCTTAAATTACTATTGTTTTCTACAGAATAATACATAAATAATATTCGCAGGCATCACACACCGGCATGGGTCGGAGCAGACCATCCAGTGATCGCTCCGCCCGGCCTGCACTCCGGATCAACCGCCGGAGCGTGCCGGTCCCTCAACCATAGTAACGGAGACAACAATGACCGAACCGGTCACCCCGGGCACGGCGCTCGTCGCCATGCCCGTCGATCACGCGCGCCTGACCGCCACCCGCGATCAGCTCAGCACCGATCTCGACAGCCTCGAGTTCGCGATGCACAACGCTCGATGTCCTCGTCGGCATGCTCATCGGCGAGGATGACCTCCCCGCCGGCACGCCTGACGAACAGGCGGCGGGACGTGTGCGACGCGACAACATGGCCGCGATCCGCCATGCCTGCCGCCTGGTCGAGAACCGCGGCAACCGCGTGCTCCGCAGCGGCCGGGACCTCCTCGCCGCGACCGATCCCAATACGCCATGACAATGCCCCCTCGTCCCAACTGGACGAGGGGGTTTTGTCGCTCTGGAATCGCGAAACTCGCATCCGGCCCGCGCCAGCTTGCCTGAACCAGGCACTCGCTCACACCGCGCCGAATGGCGACCTTGCGGAGAGAGCTGAACCCCTGTC
Organism: Acidiphilium sp.; assembly: GCA_027449105.1. Taxonomy (GTDB): domain Bacteria; phylum Pseudomonadota; class Alphaproteobacteria; order Acetobacterales; family Acetobacteraceae; genus Acidiphilium. The sequence goes on from DAIDMG010000148.1 coordinate 1,339, forward strand.
ATGAATCGATTAAGCGCGCAGCCTAACGACCTTTCAAATTCGAACTCGCGGAGGCTTCCCCCCAGACCTCAGTGCTGCCTATGATGGGATGACAGAGGAAAACTTATGGCCGTTCATTTTAAAACCTCCACGCCCAAGAAGCTCCTAGCGACATACAAGAAGCTAGTTGATGAGGGACGGGTTCAGACGTGGTCGTACGACAATGATGGCGATTTTACGCATACCGCTGATCAATGGACCAAAAAGGCGTGGCTCCGGCCCAAGGTAACGGAAGGCAAAGAGCTAGTCTTTTATGTTCTCGCTCCGCGAGATACGAATTTGGCTTCCGCTGTATACGCTGTGTATCATGGGCGGTTTATTGAATCCTTACTTCGGCACTGCGACAAACTTTTTGAGGAGGCTTATGCCTCTGCGATGCCAGAAGATGGCGATGTCGTGTAGAAATGGACGCCAATTATTTTTTCATTGATGGGTCTGCGCTGATGGCCCAAATACGCCAATTGCAGCGCGCCGAACCCACATATCGAAATCGCAAGTTATGCGTACGCGAATTTATGCAGTATCAAATGCACGCACTCCCAGAACTTCACAATCACTCTTACAAACGCGCTACGTTCTATTTTGCGAATGGCGACGATGCTAATATTAATGAATATCTTCTTTTGCCAGACCATAGGATCCCCGGCACCATAAGGGATATCCAGCTCAAATATTGTGGTCACAAACTAAAAAAATCTGCCGAATTTGACAAATTTGTCGAAGAAAATGTGCCGCCGAAGTTCCACGATCGCTTTTCAAAAAGCGAAAAGGGTATTGATATCGAGATGTGCTGCGATGCGCTGCGTCTCGCAAGCGCTAATCGCTTGAACCGACTCTTCATCCTGACCAACGATAGTGACTTCATACCGTTATGCCGAACTATTAAGGAATTTGGCACCAATATCAGCATTTTGCACCTATCATGCTCGAATCCGCCGAATACAGAGCTCCTGCGGGAAGCGGACACCTACGACGTAGTGTCACCAAACGGATTAAATCGCATGTTCCTCTCACCGCCAGTTCCTGCCGAAGGACGGTTGCATATGAAAACGTCCGACGCGAGCCTCAAATCGGAAGCGATCGTCGACCAAGCGCCTGAGTCGGAAAAGCCTGATGCGGCTCCATCCGACCTGATTGCCGTGGCAGACACCTCGGAAGAAGCGGAGTAACAATGTGCGATTGCGGGAGCTGTTAGACGCACCCGTTTTGACCGCAGTGCATCGATAGTATTCAAGAAAGCCCATCAAGCAGGCGCTGTACGTTGCAGGCAAGGGGTGAAAATCGGAAGGAACACCGATCGAAACCTCGCCGAACAAATTCAACGCGCTGATTTAGCGCTGAAATGAAAGCAGAATTGAGGAACCGCACTTGTGAGTAAACTCTACAAGCCGCAATATGACGCCAGCCATGCGCTGATCGTCGGCATTGACCATTACATGACTGCTAGCCCACTGTCGTTCGCAGTGAACGACGCCAACGCCGTGGCGCAATGTTTGATTAAGCAATTCAAGTTTCCGTCCAACAACGTCCACCTGCTGCGGGATGACGAGGCAACCAGGCCCAACATCCTCAAGGCGTTTCTGAACTTCGCCAATGATTCTATTAGCCCGGACGATCGCATTGTGTTCTTCTTTGCGGGTCACGGACACACGGTGTCGGAGAGGCGCGAAACCGGATTTCTGGTCCCACAGGATGGCAACCCTGATGACCTTTCAACTCTGATCCGTTGGGATGAATTTACCCGCAACGCCGACCTGATACCGGCAAAGCATATGCTATTTCTTATGGATGCCTGCTATGGCGGGCTGGCCGTTAATCGCAAGTGGGTGCCGGAAGGCAGCAAGCGCTTCCTCGGTGACCTTCTACAGCGCTATGCGCGCCAGGTACTAGCGGCCGGAAAGCCTGACCAACCTGTAAGCGATGGCGGCGGAAAACGTGCCGGCCATTCGATTTTTACTTCGCACCTGCTCGATGGCTTGGAGGGAGCTGCGGCACTTGCCGACGGCCTCATCACTGGAAATTCGGTGATGAAGTACGCGTATGAGAAGGTTGGCACCGACGAATATTCGCAACAGACGCCTCATTACGGTGCGTTCGAAGGCGATGGGGATTTTGTCTTCAACCCAAGTGCTGTCGATGAAATAGAAAGGTCGCACGACAGCTCCGAAGGCACCGATGTGCTTGTGGACACTCCCGCACCGCCCGACAGCGAGCCGCCGGAGTCGCAGAGTCTGGCCGACACGATTAGGACTTTGATCCCCGATCCCGCCGGCAGGATCAAGTTGGATACCCTCGTGAACAGAGTATTGCGCGCGGCTTTGGTGGAGCTTGGCGTCAATAACTTTCCCGCACTTCCTGGCCAAGGGGGTCTGAACGAGCAATTTGCGCTGCGCGTGCGACGCTACGACGAATTATTGGTCGATCTGGAAACCGTGGCCGTCCTCTTGGCCCATTGGGGCGATGTCAACCAGGGCCATCTCCTTGCCAAGGTGCTGACGCGGATGGCAGAGGCGGAACGCCCGCAGGGCGGCGTAGTGACTTGGCTGCACCTAATGGCTTATCCAGTTGTGGCGGTGATGTACGCCGGAGGCGTCGCGGCGCTGGCAGCGGGCCGCTATGACATGCTGCACATCTGTCTAACTACCCAGGTACGCTGGGGTGCGTTGCGAAGCGCACCGGCCGCTCCGATCCTGCTACCGATCATCAATGAGATCACAAGTATCTTCAATGGATTTAAGGCCCTGCCTGGCCTAGAACAAAAATACGTTCCGCGCAGTGAACATCAGCTTAGGACTCTTCAACCAATAGTTGAGGATCAGCTATTCCTCGGCCTGCGCTACGAGGACCTGTTCGACCAGTTCGAAATCATGCTGGCGTTGGTTTGTGCCGATCTTGCGCCACCTGGTCACACCGCCTACTGGGGCCCTCCCGGCCGCTTCGCTTACCTGGAGCGCAGCCTCATTAGTGGCATTAAGCCCTTCAGCACCTTTGTCGAGACTGTCCGCACACAAGGGCAGAGTTGGCCCGGATTTGCCGCCGGCTTCTTCAATGGCTCTCTGACGCGATTCGAGGAGGTCGCGCAGGGCTATGCGGAGCTAATCAACACGATCGGGCCAGTTTTCTAGTCAGGGCGGGACAGTCGTATCCCCTTCGCATTGCCGGAAGGAACTGTGTGGCCTCGCCAACACGAGTGATGAAGGCGAACCGCCCCAGTGCAACGATCACAAATTGGCCATCCTGCACACCGATGTCGATGATCGACTTCAACGCCATCGCGACCTCATGCTCCTAACGGAATTTCGTGGCACACGCCGTGATGGAAAGCGTCAAGAGCTTCAGACGCTGCGCGTGCTGCGGAGAGGATTACGCGGCTACGTGCCCCTGCCCCAGCCGCGAAGTAGAACGCGCAATTCTGGTGCGGGCAGAGAGATTTGAACTCTCACGGATTTCTCCAGGCCATTGTTAAACCGTTGGAATATACCCACGGTTTAGGCAATGGCCCGCGTCTACCGTTCCGCCATGCCCGCGCGCCACGATCGTGTCCCGTGTTGTGGTGTAGGAGCGGGTCTCCTGAGCAGTGTTGTCTGCTCTGTCAGGCTGCGATTGGGGGCAGGCTGACGGGGGGAGTATCGCTCAAGGGTGCGATGGTTTCCAGCGTCATGTAGCGGGCGCGCTGTACGGACCATTCGTCGTGCTGCTCGAGGAGCAGGGCGCCTATGAGGCGGACGACGGCGGCCTCGTTAGGGAAGATCCCGACGACATCGCTGCGACGCTTGATTTCGCTGTTGAGTCGTTCGAGCGGGTTCGTGCTGTGCAGTTTGGCGCGGTGCTGGGCTGGGAAGTTCATGTAGGCGAGAACGTCGGCTTCGGCATCGTCCATCAGGGCGGCGAGCCTTGGCACGCGTGGCCGGGCCTGATCGGCAACCTCGCGCCATTGCTTGCGGGCGGCTTCGGCATCGTTCTGGGCGAAGGCGGTGCCGATCCAGGCGGCGACGATGCGCCGCTGGGTCTTGCCGGCATAGGCCAGCGCGTTGCGCATGAAATGAACCCGACAGCGTTGCCAGGTGGCGCCGAGTATCTTGCTGATCGCGGCCTTCAGCCCCTCGTGCGCATCGGAGACGACGAGCTTAACCCCGCGCAGACCCCGCCGCGCAAGGCTGCGCAGGAACTCGACCCAGAAGGGTTCGGCTTCGCTATGGCCGACGGTCATGCCGAGCACCTCGCGCCTTCCATCGCTGTTGACGCCGACCGCGATGATCACCGCGACAGAGACGATATGGTGACCGCGGCGGGCTTTGACGTAGGTGGCGTCCAGCCAGACATACGGCCAGTCGCCTTCGAGCGGCCGCTCGAGGAATGCCTGGACCCGCTCGTCGATCTCGGAGCACTTCTCAGTGGAAATCAACAGAGCGGGTCTCCTGAGCAGTGTTGTCTGCTCTGTCATGCTGCGATTGGGGGGCAGGCTGACGGGGGGAGTATCGCTCAAGGGTGCGATGGTTTCCAGCGTCATGTAGCGGGCGCGCTGTACGGA
>DAIDMG010000149.1 GCA_027449105.1 Acidiphilium sp.
CCCTCTGAGATCATGGACGAGATCGCAAGGCTGACGCCGACCTTTGCGAATGTGTCTTATGATTTGCTTGATCGCGTCGGGTCGGTGCAGTGGCCCTGCAACGATACCAACCCGTTGGGAACCCCGGTGATGCATATCGATCACTTTGTTCGGGGTGAGGGACGCTTTTTTGTCACCGAATATGTGGCAACCGACGAGAAAACTGGGCCGCGGTTCCCGTTGTTGCTCACAACCGGCCGCATCCTAAGCCAATACAATGTGGGGGCGCAGACGAGGCGAACCGAAAACTCTGCATGGCACGAGGAGGATCGTCTCGAGATTCACCCGCACGACGCGGAAGAGCGAGGTGTCGTTGACGGTGCATGGGTCAAGCTCGCCAGTCGAGCAGGGGAAACCTCGCTCCGAGCAAAAATTACTGATCGCGTTTCGCCAGGCGTCGTGTACACAACGTTCCACCATCCGATGACGATGGCAAACGTCGTCACCACCGACTACAGTGACTGGGCGACAAATTGCCCTGAATACAAGGTCACGGCGGTGCAGGTGTCGCCATCTAACGGCCCCACAGACGCGCAGCGTGAATATGCGGAACTAGGGCGTCGTACACGCCGCATCGAGGCTGTCGCCGCCGAATGAACCATCCCGGTTCTACTCCGCCGGCGCTTCCGGAGTCGATTGTACGCGTCCCGGTTCTGGGGTTCCGCCATGGCACCATCAGCGCCGGGGAGCGCACAGTTCCGGAAGAGGTGGCGGTGGCGCTCAGTTACAATAGGGTCGGCTATGCCGTTATGATGGCGACACCGAAAGATCTGGTTGATTTCGCGATCGGTTTTTCTCTTTCGGAGGGAATTGTCGACGAGGCAAGTGACATCACAGGGTGCGAGCTCATTGCGGCGGACGAGGGTGTTGAGTGCCGGATGCAATTCGGTCCGCTGTTCGCTGAACGCCTAACGAGGCGGCGAAGGCATCTCGCAGGCGCTTTGGGTTGCGGGCTGTGTGGCTTGGAAAGTCTCACGGAAGCTACGCGCTCGGTTCCGCAGGTTGATTCGGTGCTTAGCGTTTCCGCCAGCGCCTTGGCGCAGGCGATGCGGGACATGGCGGCCGCACAAATTCTCAATCGGCAAACTCACGGTATGCATGCAGCAGGATTCTTTAACCCTAAAGATCACGCCCTCGTCGTCAGGGAAGATGTTGGCCGGCACAATGCCCTTGACAAGATTATTGGTGCAGTTGCCCGGTCTGGTTACTCTGGTACCGATCGCGGTGGGGGCTCAGGTGCTATCTTGCTGACCAGTCGCGTTTCCATAGAATTGATCCAAAAGACCGCGTTGTTTGGTTCGCCGATCATAGTGGCTGTTTCGGTGCCCACCGCGCATGCGCTGCGCGTGGCTGAGAACGCAGGAATTACCGTCGCCGCTGTTGCGCGTGACGATGGCTTCGAAATATTTACCCATCCAAGCCGGATCCGAGTTGGAGTTGAAACTCATGTCGCATGAAGGTCAAGAACTTAAACTGGTGTATATGGCAAACCAGATCGGGAAGTTTTTTCACAGTCAACCGCATGACCAAGCGGTGGAGGGAATTGCAGATCATATCCGCAAATTTTGGGATCCACGGATGCGGAGCAAAATTCTTGCCTACGTTGCCGCGGGAGGCGGCGGTCTGGAACCCGACGCCCGCGAGGCTATCGAACGACTAAAAGACCATAAGTGATCGGATAGGCCGCTTAGCGTTAAGCTGATTTATTTTAGCACGTCGATGCGGTAAACGTTTGCTTTTTTCCAGTCAGTAAGCTTGGCGCTTTGGATGGTATGACCCGTTTGGGTCCGAGCGGAGGGGCGTGTCGTTCCGAGACCGGAAGGCACACTTAATGAACTGCCGTCAACAGGCGATAGGTCGCACGGCTATGCTACGCAGTTCAAAACGCTGTACTCCCCGGATTAGACGGGAGGCTGCCGCGTTTCTGACGAGACGGGTTCGGTTCGAGCGGCGGCGCGGTCGGTCGGTCGTCAGCCCCACACCTTCTATCATGCTCACGCCGCCTGTCTGCCGATCAAGTTGCGAGTGATCAACGTTTCAGCGATCTGCACGGCGTTTAGCGCGGCGCCCTTGCGCAAATTGTCGGCGACACACCAGAATGCTAGGCCGTGAGGCACTGTAGGATCCGTGCGCAGGCGAGACACGTAGACATCGTCTTCGCCCTGAATTTCTGCCGGTGTGGCGTAACCTCCATCATCCCTTTCGTCGAACAGTCGTACCCCGGGAGCATTGCGCAATGCTGCCCGCGCTTGGTCCAGCGGCGCGGGGTTAGCAAATTCGACGACGACTGCTTCTGCATGGCCGATGAACACCGGCACACGTACGCAGGTGGCGATCACGGCAATGTCAGGGTCAAGAATTTTTCTAGTCTCGACCGCCATTTTCCACTCCTCTTTAGTGGCGCCGTCCGGCATGAAACGATCGATTTGAGGGATCACATTGAACGCGATCCTCTTCTGGAAGACTTCAGAGGGGCACGAATCGTTAATGTAACTTGCCTTCGTCATACGTTCGAGCTCGTCCATGCCTTCAGCGCCAGCACCAGAAACGGACTGGTAGGTTGCGACCACGACGCGCTGGACGCCAAAACGCTCGTGCAATGGCTTTAAAGCGACGACCATTTGGATAGTCGAGCAATTTGGGTTGGCTATGATCCGGCGCCAGTCTTTGCGCGTCACGAAGGTATCCAGCACTGGGCCATTTACTTCCGGAACGATGAGCGGAATGTCCTGGTCCATCCGGAATTGGCTCGTGTTGTCAATGACGATGCAGCCGGCTTCAGCAGCTCGTGGCGCGTGGATTGCGGAAACAGAGGCGCCGGGCGAGAACAAGCCGAAGTCGACTCCTCGAAAATCAAAGCTGTCCAGGCTCTGGACCGTCAGGATTTTGTCGTCGCCATAGCTGATCCGCTGGCCAGCAGAACGCGAGGATGCGAGCGCCACCACTTCGCGAGCAGGAAAGTTCCGCTCTGCCAGAGTCTTGATGATTTCTCGACCCACTGCACCGGTTGCACCGACGACCGCGACCTTAAATGCCATGACACAGCTCCGAATGTATGCGTTTGGATTAGTCAGAGCTCACAGGGTGCGCAAGTTGGGACGCATCAGATCGGGATTGCATTCTCGACTATGCCGTTTTCTGGTCCGAAAAGATTGTCACCACGAGTACCGCGCCTGCAGTCCCAGATAAGGATCAGGAGGGGGCCGATGAGCGGGATAAAGATGACTAAGTACCACCAGCCTGACCGTTCAAGATCATGTAGCCGTCGAATTTGGACGGATAGTCCGGGTAGGAGAAAGAAAATCGTAACTATGTCGTTGATGGCAAACAAGTTTATGTTGAGGCCGGCATAGACCAGACTAGTTGCGGCGGCGGCCAATACACCAATAACACTTTCAAAAAGAAAAAAGTACCAGAGTTCGGCGCGCGGCGCACGGCCGCGAAAATCAGCATACTTATGCAAGCATAGGCGAACTGAATTCGTAAAAGTTCTAGGAATATTATCACCAGGAGTCATTTTCGGTCGAGGTGTCATTGGCGCGCCACATTGGGGACAAAACGACGCCAAGGGACTAATTCGGGCACCGCAGGATGAACAATCAATCATACCAATCATGTTCTAACACTTGCTGGCACTCCAGGCTACCATTGCACGCTATCGCTCTTCCCATTCAACATTGAACCAAGGAATCATCATATTTCCACATCGTTTAATTTCTGGATCCTGTCACATCCGGATTGGGTACAGCCCTGTACTTCGTTGAGTCGAAAATGGCTTCGACCCAGTGATCGCGTGACGAGGAACGCAGACTTCTGGCGCCGCTAGTGGACTCACTTTCGGCCTCCGTGACCACTCCCTCGGCTTTTAGGCAGGGGGTGTTCGCGGGGGTGTATGATACGCTCCATCGATACGCATCAGTGAGGTTACGACAATTGCGGTCGCGCCCAGGCCACCAAAGATGGTTCGAGGGCTGGTATCGAAGTGCAGAAGGAGCGAGATCATCAGCGTTGCCGCAACCATGAAGGCAGCTGAGAGGATGTTTGTTCCGGCGACTGCCCGGGCACGGCTGCCGGGATCTGCCCATGCCTGAATCGCGGCAAAGCTCGGGACGGCAATTAAGCCGCCGCTGACTGATACAAAGAAGAGCAGCCCGTACGTCAGCAGGAGCCCGTTTGACGCCGCAACGGCTAAGGCGCCGGCGCCGAGCATGGCGCTGCCGAGTCGAGCTGGTCGCAGCGATATCGTTCCTTTCAGCATCAGAGCGGCAAGGAAAGACCCGGCGCCAATGCCCAGTGAGAAAATGGTGAGCCCAAGCATAACGGCGTCCGGGCCCCTGCGGAAGACTATTTTGGTGAGAACCGGCAACAGGGTTAGGCAGCTGATGCCGCATAGCCAGAACCACGCGTTCACGAGAGCAGCATGCCAGACGCCGCGGGACTGGCGAAGTACTTCCAACAGATCGCGTGAGGATGCCAGCGGGTTGAAACGCAGGACGAGATTAGGCTTAGCGGCGCCAGGGCGTGGAATTAAAATCGCGGTAGCTAGCGCGGCAATCGCGCAGCCCATTACAAGGATTGCCAAGGGCGCTGCTTCGTGTGTGCCCAACGCAGTGCCAATTGCAGTACCGAGGAGAATTGCCAGAAAAGTCGCGAAGTCGATCAACGCGTTGGCAAAAGGTAATTGCTCGGTAGCCAGAAGGTCAGGTAGCAGACCGTATTTCACTGGCCCGAAGAGTGACGCGAGCACGCCGAAAACAGCTAGAGCAGCAAACAGGGTTGGTACCGACTGTAGAAAGAATCCAAGGACCGCAATTGCTGCTGCCCCGACTTCGACCGCCTTGATCCTTGTTGCGAGGACGGCCTTGTCGAAGCGGTCTGCCATTTCGCCGGCGAGGCCGGAGCAGATCAAGAAAGGCCCGATAAAAACAGCTCCAGCGAGGGCTACCAGCGAGGATTGGTCGTGTGCCCGGTACAGAATCAATACGGTGAGTGCCGACTTTAGGAAATTGTCATTGAAGGCCGCAAAAGCCTGGCACCAGAACAAGGCGGCAAAACGCCTGTCCAGAAGTAACGGGTGTTTAAAAATTGCTCAGACCTCATCAGGAGATTTGAGGTCCAGAGCGAGCGCGTGTAGACCGCTCGCGAACTCCTCGTGCAGCGCCTCGTGTACGGTGCGCGACCGAGCAACTCGGTTCATCCCAGTGAATACAGGCGAAACCATCTTGAGCTTGTAATGCGTTTCGCCTGTACTTGGTGCATGCCCAGGCTGTTCCATGCGCGTTACGTGGCCGGCATGGCGCGCGCTGTCGTCGCGCAGATCAAGGACAGTCGGGGTAAAACGATGGAGCAGGATATTGCGGATCCGGTCGGTGCGTGAAGATATGTCGGTGTTCATCGCAATACTGTGCATCGCTGGAACGAGGTTGCCAAGTCAGCGACAAAGGACAAATTAGTGGGTATGACGCGAGTATTGCTATGATCCGGTCGACCCGCCGAGTACGTGCATTTGCGCCCGATCCTGATGCGCCTGGTCAGGATTGCGAGGTTCCCGGCTGCACTCACGCTGGGGAGTATCGTGCGCCGAAATCTCGGGAAAATCTTCGTGAGTATTTTTGGTTTTGCCTCGACC
>DAIDMG010000150.1 GCA_027449105.1 Acidiphilium sp.
GTTATCGCCGACCTTCCAGGTTACGGCCGGTCGGATATCCCCGAGACAGATACCAACCACACGCCTTACACCAAGCGCGCCATGGGCAACGCCATGGTGGCGGTGATGGAAAAGCTCGGTCACGCAAAATTCTGCCTGGCCGGCCATGACCGCGGAGGCCGGGTCGCTTACCGGCTCGCCCTCGATCATCCGGACAAGGTCGAACGTGTCGCTGTTCTGGACATTCTACCGACCTACGACTACTGGGCGACTCTCAACCGTATATCGGCGCTGCGCATTTACCACTGGACATTTCTTGCCCAGCCTTCTCCTGTCCCGGAGAAGCTGATTTCCGCGGACCCGGAAGGCTATTTCGGGCAGGTATTTGCTGCCGGATTCGATGCTCGAGCGGTCTCCCATTACCTGACGGCGCTGCACGATCCCCGCCGTGTGAAGGCTCTTTGCGAAGACTACCGCGCTGGGGCTTACCAAGATTTCGACCACGACAAGGCAGATCTCGACCGAAAGCGGCAAATCGCTGTCCCGCTGCACGTGATCTGGGGCTCCAAGGGGATTGCCTCCGGCGCGAGGGCCTCGCCGATAGAGACTTGGAAGCGATGGGCGACGACCGTGACGGGCGAGGCCGTTGCTGCTGGACACTTCATGTGTGAGGAAAATCCGCGGGCGACGGAAAGCGCACTCCTAGGTTTTCTACAGTCCTAAAAAGCTTCCGCCCGCGGATAGGCCGACTTCCGCGCTTGGCATGAAACGATTCGTGAACTTTCGGCGGCGCGCACAGCGTCGCAAAGCACGTGATAGAAGCCATCACCGACCCACTCACGATGCGTTAAAATCTTTCGCGTCATTGTGCCCGACATCGGCACCGAGATCGCGGGCGCCTGCCAACTTCTCATCCGACGAGGATAGGACAAGCCCCCCGAACGCGTCAGAGCGCTTCCAACGCGAGCGCAATGCCTTGCCCTCCACCGATGCAGAGCGTGACGACGCCGCGGCGCAGGCCGTCGCGCCGCAAGGAGTGCAGCAGACGGGTGGTCAGCACCGCTCCAGTCGCGCCGATCGGATGCCCGTGCGCGATCGCTCCGCCCTCGACGTTCACGATGTCTGGGGCGATGCCAAGCTCCTTGATGACCGCCAGGGGGACGGCGGCGAAGGCCTCGTTGATCTCGATCCGATCGACATCGGAAAGCGTCCATCCCGCGCGCTCCAGAGCTTGGCGGACGGCTGGCGCGGGTCCAAGCCCAAAGAAGCCGGGCTCGACCGCCGCCACGCCATAGGCCACCAAGCGGCCCATCGGAGCGATCCCTTGTGTCTCGGCGAATGCGCGATCGGCCACGACCATGGCGGAAGCGCCGCTGTTGAGGCCAGGGGCGTTGCCGCCACGCTTGGCGCGCGGGATCTCCGCTTTGGCCAGCGTCCATTCTTCGTCGGTCAGGTCGCTGGGGTAGCGAAGCCGGCTGCGGTCATAACGGGCGCGGTTCTCGACAGTCCACATCGGCAGTTCCTCGAATCGAGGCTGCCACCATGGAATCATAAATGATTCCAGAGATTCAAGATGTTCTTGGACAGACACTTATCATCTATGGTTTTGGACAACATCCATGTCATATAATAAATCAAGATAGATTTGATACTCTTGGCGGGAGGGCTGTTTTCCGTAATCTATTCAATAGAGGCAATGTGATTTTGATAGATACGAAGATGAACATAAGCTGCGGAGAGTAGAGGGGCTTCTAAACCAGCCCGGATGCCTCGTCGCACGAGGTCGCCTACGATATTTTCAACCTCAATCGGCCTGTTGCGTTGGAGATCGCGGAACATCGATGATGTCAGTGAAGACCCTTCCTTCATTAATTGCACTCGAGTTGATTTTAAGAAATCGTCGGATGGGGCGTCGCCGATTGCACTAACAATATTAACGATCTCATCGAATAATCCCAGCACGAACGCGCTACCGCCAGAACAAGCTTCGATATCCCCAATTGTTCCGCGCATGAAGCATGTGCTCGCCCCAAGTACTGAAAGCAGGATCCATTTCTCCCACATTTCCCGACGTATTGCATTGGACAATCGTGCTCCGATTGAGGCGCCCTGCATAAATTGATCAAGTTCCGTGATACGCCCGGTTATACGGCCGTGCCATTCGCCATATGCCAGTTCTTGGAGTGGCGTTAATTGAACAATGTGTCCGTCGTCTTCAAGAATGGTAGCGACCTTTAAGGTACAGCCAATGAGGCTATGTGGAGAGAACCGTCGGACTAGGGTGTAAACATGCTGCATGCCGTTGAGAACTGGAAGGATCATGGTCTCCGGGCCGACCGCCGGTCCGAGGTCCGAAACCGCCGCATCGAGATGAAAACCTTTCACAGTGAGGAGTACCGCGTCATATTGGGTCGTGATTTGTCCAGCCGTCACGACTTTCGGATACAGTGTTATATCGCCATGGGGACTGACAATGCGTAGCCCTCGTTCGCGCAGATCTGCGGCTCGCGCTGGTCTGACGAGAAAAGTAACGTCTCGTCCGATGTGCGCAAGACGACCGCCGATATAACCACCCGTGGATCCGGCTCCAACAACAAGTAGTCGCACAGAGAGTCCTCCGCCTGTAATGAAATCGCGCTATACATATATATCAGGAAATCAGTTAAAAAACCTGATTGGCCCCAAAAAAGACGGTTATTTCGTGTTATAAGTCATATGGTGCCAATATACGGATCAAGATATTGATTTTCTGTTCGGGGATTTTCGCAGCTTTCCGCTCAGCCCGGGCCCGGCTCTTGATCCGCATCAGGGTCCGGCGCCGGCGCGGCGCGTTCGAGGCGGTTCGGGGTTTCGAGCGCTGGCCGCTCCTCGGGCCGGCCGGTCGAGAAGATCTGCACCCGGTGGCCGGCGAGCAGCGCCTTGCAGGTCGGGTCGGTGACGGCAAGGCCGCTCATGAACGGCACACGGTCAACCTTGTCCATGAATTCCTCACGGAAGCACGCCATCAGCCCGGTCGGGACGGCGAGGCCAAGGCACTTCATAGCTCCCCCTGAGATGCCCGTGTTGATTTCCGCTTCGGATTGACCCTCTGTTTCCACCGAATTGTAACCCATGTACCAAAACTGCCCATTTGCGCGAGTGCGGATACGCGCTCCTACGCGTGGGGCAGGCCCCGATGGAAAAGCCAGGCCTGCTCGGATCACATCTCACTGAAAATCAACACTTGGTCCAGAGGAAGCTGATATAGGTTTCCGGCTCGAGCGGGACCGTTTCGTAAGCGGCCAGCAGGCGCTTGCGCTCGACTTCCCAGGTGCCGAGCAGGTGGTCGTAGGCCGCGAGGATGAGATCGCGCTTCGAGGCGTAGTGATGGGTCTGCGCGCCGCGGGAGACGCCGGCGCGGCGGCAGATCTCGGTGGTCGAGGCGCGTTCGTAGCCGATATCGGCCAGGACATCGAGCGTGGCCTTGCAGAGACGCTCCTGCATGGCGCCGGTGCGCTGGCTCTGCGTGCGTCGGATCGGTGCGGGACCAAGGCGTCCCGGCGGCTTTTCCACAGCTTTTCCTCCCGGAGATCATGCGGCGTTTATAAACTTACAGAGACGCATTCGCGATAAAATGCAAGACGTTCTGTTTGTATCGGATGATTCTGCCGTGGCGCGCGGGCGCACGGTTCGTGAGCTTCCCACAAATTTTCCAGGCGGGGACGGCAGGCCGGTGGTTCTCGGACATGGGTGCGGAAAATCAACCGGGATCACGGCTGTCGTTTATCGCTCTCATTACTATCGCAGAACCTCCGCACAATCCAAGGGCGGTTCGTCCCTTCCGGATTACCGCTCATTTAGAACAGTAGCCGCTGCATTCTGGCGACGGTTCCAACGCCAGACTGCGGATTCCGGAGAATTTGCCCGGGTGTTGATTACCGCTTCGGATTACCACTCTGGTTCCACCAGATTCTAATCCATGTACCGGACCATCCGCTTGGCGCGATTACGGATACGAGCTCCCACGCATCGGACAACCCCCGATGGAAAAGCCAGGCCTGCGCCGATCACATCTCGCTGAAAATCAACACCGGTTCTTTATTGCACGAGTGAAATTCGAAGGATTCAATAATCCCGTCGATAGAATGCTGCGGATCGCAAGTGTCATTAACGTGTAATACGATAGCTTCTTGCAGCCCAAACTTGCAGCACCTTAAATCTTCACCTGTTTGGGGATTTCTCAATCACAGACCAGTAAGCAGGTTACGGCTCCCGCCATAGGACGGTGAATTCTAAACGACGGTGAAAAAAGCACTCGGCATTTTTGCACTGATCTGCAAAGCCGGAGATAAGTCCAAGAAGAAACATAACGCACTTTTAATTACGCCCACATATTCGAATCCGCTTTTATTTTGTTCCGCCATCCCTGAGCGTCGCGGCTTCATTGCCCCGCATTGCCCGCCGGGTCTCAATCAGCCGCCGCATGGCGTTTGCCCAGAACTCAACCAGCGATTCATTCGCAAAGAGAACCTCATTCACATCGCCGGGGAGACCAATCTCCTTCAACGCGATCGCGGTTTCGACGGCGCTACGGATGAACTCGGCTCGATTCTCATCATCGCCGAGAACCTTATCCAGGCGCTCTACGGTCGAAGCATCCAACCTCAATGTCGTTGCAATCGTAAGTCGCTTAGGTCGTGCCATCTCGTGACGATAAGGCAACCCTACGGCTTTCAGCAAATAGATGCCTCTTATAATTTTTCTGGCCACCTTTTATTGACTTTAACGCCACCTCTTATAAGAATGCAACTCGTGCTTGCTGTCACTCGATCTCGACCATGTTTTGCACAGGAGCCAGCAGCTTGCTGATCACCCCAGCCCATTTCCTCGTGCTCGCAAGTCGATGCGCCTCTGATGTCGCACCAAGGACGCTAGCCGCGGTTGCAGGTGCCGAATCGGGGTTCAATACATTGGCGATACACGACAATACGACGCGCCAGACCGTGCGGCCGCAAGGTGCCCGTGGCGCCATTGCCGTTGCCACACAGCTGATTGCCGCTGGGCATTCAGTTGATCTCGGCCTCATGCAGATCGACAGCGGGAACCTCGCCCGCCTGGGCTTGACGATCGCCACGGCGTTCGACGCTTGCGCATCGGTGCGAGCAGCCGGGAAACTCCTGGTGCAGGACTACCAGCGGCCGGCCGGGCAGGGGCGCCAAGCGGCCCTCCTGGCGGCGCTGTCACGCTACAATACAGGCTCGGCCTGGGAAGGCTTCCAGAACGGTTATGTCAGCCGCGTCGTCTCAACCGCCAAATACCTTGTACCGGCAATCGACCCCGCAGATGGCGCGACAGCCCCAAGGGTAAGCGACGCCAAATCCGGCCAACCTACCACCCTCTCAAATTCACCTGTCCCTCGGCATGCGCCTGCCTGGGATGTGTTCCCGAACTCGATCGGTCCGGCTGGCTTCGCGTCGGCGCATGCAATGACGCTTCACGCGTCCCGCGCTTCTAGCCCCAGCGGCCTCGCTCAACCCTCAAAACAGGAAACTCGCGGTGAAACAAAGGCTCACTAAGCTGCGCGATCGCGCGGCAAATTTCGCGGCTGGGACGGTTTCAAAAATAGATCGAGGGTCATGGATCCAGCCAGCCGTCCTTGTGACGGC
>DAIDMG010000151.1 GCA_027449105.1 Acidiphilium sp.
AGCGCCGCGCGACCCGATATCTTCACCGCCGTCCGCTGCTCTTGGGCGCTGTCGCCCAGATCGGTGATGTGTGACTAGCACGGCGAAACAAAAAATCAAACACTACCTGGGGCGCGCGGCGGACGCGACGGGTATCTTCTCGCGTGACTTCCGCACCAAGATGGTCGTTGTGACGTTCCACCGTGTGAACGACTGGATGGAAGAGGACGGTATCACCTGCAATTCCGCCAAGTTCGAGGCGTTCTGCGAGTTTTTCCGCAAGCATTTCCGGGTGGTCCGCCTGTCCGAGCAGATTGCCGGGTGCCGGGAGGGCCGGGGCATGGGCGGCACGTTGTCGATCACGTTCGATGACGGCTATCGGGACAACTTCGAAGTCGTCGCGCCCATCCTGCGCAGACTGGGACTTCCGGCGGCGTTTTTCGTGGCGACCGGGTTCATCGGCACCGACTACAATCCGCCCTGGGACCAGCATCTGTCCCGCCACCCCGGCTGGATGGACTGGAATCAGGTGCGCTCGCTGCGTGACCAGAACTTCGAGGTGGGCGCGCACACCGACCTGCATGTCGACCTGGGCACGCTCCAGTCCGACTCGATCCGCGCGGAGCTGGCCCGATGCCGGGCGAAGTTCGAGCAGGAGCTCGGGACCCCGCCGACGCTCTTTGCCTATCCGTTTGGCGGCCGGGAAAACATCTCGCCCGCCTCGGTGGAGCTGGTGCGCGAGGCGGGATTTCACTGCTGCCTCGGCGCATTCGGTGGCGTCAATGCCCCGGATGCCGATCCGTTCCGCCTCAACCGCATCAGCGTTGGCGGGTGGTTCGCCACACCCCATCAGTTGGGCCTGGAAATCCTGTTGCGTCGCGCCTGAGGGACAGGTTCCCGCGGGTCGAGGCGGGCGCTCGCGCAACGCGAGCAGAGGCTCACGGTTCGGCGCTGACGGTCGGTTGCCCGCCTGCCCGCGATCGACTAAAGTAGACATAGTCTGCTCGGACCGCCGCCATGTCCAAAGTCGTCAACGTTCATGAGGCGAAGACCCATCTTTCCCGCCTGCTCGATGACGTCGGCGCGGGAATGGAGGTCATCATCGCCAAAGCCGGGAAGCCCGTGGCGCGCCTGATCTCCATCAGCGGTTCCGTCAAGCAAAAGAGGCTCGGGCTCCTCAGAGGAAAGATCAAGATTGCCGGTGACTTCAACGCGCCGCTGTCCGATGACGTTCTTGCCACGTTTGAAGGCCGCTGACGTTGTGCGTGCTGATCGACCCGCACCTGCTCCTGTGGGCGCTTGAATTGCCCTCGAAGCTGTCAAGTGCGGCTCTTTCCGGCGGCTCGGGATAGTGATGGTATCAAGCAGTTGCGTCTCGCGGAAGTTAGTCATGCTTTGGCATTCGAGGTGATCTAAAGGAGTGATTTCGTGGGTTTTCATGGTTCAACCGCCTACCGGGTCATACATGCTAAGGACATTCGCAACGTGAAGAACGCGTTCCGTGTAACCATGTTGAGCTGCAAGAACTCGGGGACGCGCGAGAACGAGCCGTGGTCTTGCATTCTTGCCAACTGTCCGATCCTGTTCCTGATGACGCGCGCGGCTGCGCAATCCCCGGTTGTTCCGAGTGAATTGAGTTTCACGCATGCCACGCAGGTATGGCTGGCATGGAGTCACGAACAGTTCTGCTCAGATGCAGCTGAAGACCTGCCCGCGTTGTTTCGGGTGATCGCGT
This sequence comes from Acidiphilium sp., assembly GCA_027449105.1. GTDB lineage: Bacteria > Pseudomonadota > Alphaproteobacteria > Acetobacterales > Acetobacteraceae > Acidiphilium. The sequence goes on from DAIDMG010000151.1 coordinate 1,715, forward strand.
ACGTGCGAGTGGGGAAACGTCCCAGGAGGATCGAGTCTCGTGCGGTCAAACGGCGAGCCAAGCCATTTCTGAGATTGAACACGCCTCATCGAGGAGCGCGTCGCAACATCAGGTTATACGGACATTCTCAGAAACTGTGGGCTTGACGGAGGGTCATTCAATGCTTTACCGCCATCCGAGCGCCACCATCTGGACCTTCAGCGCCGAATTGGCCTCTGACAGGCGCGGCTCACGGCTTCTGACTCATTGGATGGCGAGATGAAACTTACTGTCGCCATTTGCACTTGGAATCGTGCAACTTTGCTCCGGAAGACGCTTGAGTCGTTGACTGCGCAACGCAATCTTCGAGGCGTGACCTGGGAAGTCCTTGTAGTCAATAACAATTGCACCGACGAAACCGACACGGTGATTGCCGCTTTCGATTCACGACTTCCCATCCGAAGACTCCATGAGCCTGTTCCCGGTCTGTCGAATGCGCGCAACACAGCAATAGCCGCCGCAGCGGGAGACTACATTGTGTGGACGGATGACGACGTAGTGGTCTGTCCGGAATGGCTGTCCGCGTATGTTCAGGCTTTTCGCACTTGGCCAGACCATGCTGTCTTCGGGGGGGGCATCCGACCCGAATTCGAGGGTAAACCGCCAAAATGGCTCGTCTCCGTATGGCCGGATGTCGAAATCGCTTTTGCCATTCGCAACATCCCGATGGCACAAGATCTTTCAATTGCTGTCGGAAAAGAACCATTTGGGGCAAATTTTGCCGTCAGATCTGATTTACAACGATCGCACCCATACGACTCGCGTTTGGGCAAGAGCCCGCGCCGTCCATATGGTGTCGGAGAAGAAACACTCGTAATACGCACGATACTCGAGGAGGGTTATCTGGGCAGGTGGCTTCCAGATGCGGTGGTTCATCACTGGGTGCCACGCTCCCGTCAATCGACCCGTCACATCCGCAACTATTGGAAGGGTCATGGAATGCGGCGTGCGATGTCTGAGGACTTCTCAGACCAGCCTGTCCTCCTCGGTATTCCGCAGTGGATGATGCGCGCGCGACTTGAATATGAAGTTCGATATCGAATGGGAAGAGCGATCGGCCCACCTCGGAAATGGATCCAAGATCTGATGCGCGTTGGCGAGGTTGAGGGACAGATTGCCTTCATACGGGGAAGTCAACGCCGCAGGGTTCCATAGCCCTTTCGTGAAGATGACATTCAAATCAACGTTCCCGACACCGAAAGAGACCCGCCGCGCCACCTACGTGCGCAACATGCACCGCGCGTTGATGGCTACGGTGTCCGACGGGGCTACTGCCGGTAGCCCCAGGGCGATCTGGCTGTTCACGCCCGCCAGCGGAAACCGGACAGGTATTGCTTCGCGCGCCGGGCGACAAACCCCCCCCCCGGATCTCAGCTGCAGCAAGCGGCTATGTCGGGAGGTCTGAGATTGCCCCAGGCAGATGTCTCATTTCATATTAGCCCGGCGGGCGGCGACCAAGCTGATCTGGCTGACGCTGAAGAACATCACGGCAGACTCGAGCGGATCCACCAGGAAGTGGAGCGAGACGATGGACCAGTTCGCCAGTGTCCACGTAGATCCGTTCGCAAGGCGATACTTAATGCAGTACACTGCGCCTGCCGCAGTGGTCGGGCCACTCGTGATCAGCCCTGTGGCAGGAGCTTTCAAAAGCGCCTCAAAAATACAAAAAGTCAGATAGGCCTACTTATGACCGACTCGCCGTTCACACTCGCGAGGAAACAAGCATCCCAGTGCGGAATGGGGACTACTCGGATTGTGCCGCCCTTCGAGCCGAGTGACTTCCCAGTAAGGGGTTTCGCAGGCCTTGATCTGGCGCGTACGCGGGCGTGGGGTCGCATTTCCGCAAACATGTGCGCTCAAGACAAGCAGTATTGTGTGCTCGTATGTCCATTGCCCGATGTCGAATTGCCGGGAAAGCAAGAATGCCGCATGTCCGCGAAGACCATGGTTTCCTCATCGCGACGCATTCAAAGCAAACCCCGACTCAGAAGGCCCCTCTTGTGAAACGTTTTCTACTGTCTTCGCTTCCCACGGAATTATACTTGGAACTCAAGTGGCACCATTGCAAACTTTTCGACAAGCGTCTTTTCGAAAGTTTGCAGAAGAAGAGACAAGTCGTCACGACTGATTCATATTCCTTTAAACCATTCGACGACAAGAAAGCAATCTTTGTGCATATCCCGAAGTGCGCCGGGGTATCAGTATGCAGGAGTCTTTTTGGAAATCTCGCTGGCGGTCATACAACTCTTTCCCTGTACTGCAATGTGTTTGAGCCAAAGAAGTTCTTGCGTTACTTCAAATTTGCGTTCGTTAGAAACCCCTGGGACAGGCTTGTTTCAGCCTATCACTTTTTGAGACGCGGGGGCTTCTGTGATGATGATCGACAATGGTTTAAGCGGGAACTCAGCGGCTACAATGATTTTGACGACTTTGTACGTCACTGGGTGACCGAGGAAAACGTCCTGAAGTACCGCCATTTTTGGCCACAATCTCACTATTTAGTGGACAGAAATAACCCTGGAGTCACGGTTGATTACATTGGATTCTTCGAGAATATTGATGACGACTTTCATCACGTGGCGCGGATACTAGGCGTTGAAGCGGAGTTGCCCCGGAGCAACGAGAGCGCTCACAGAGACTACAAAGCCTATTATTCCGCGGAAACGCGGCGCATTGTGAAACTTGTCTACGATGAGGACATCAACCGCTTTGGTTATGACTTTGACAATTTAGAGATTCCGACGCGTCGCTCGTAATGTAGTTGTCGAGGATACGCAATGAGATGGCAAGGGGGTGTGAATGAATTACTTGCGTAGAGTTATACTCGAGACTCGCTCGCGCGCTTGCCGCTGATCGCTTGAGGGTTTCAGGGTAGGTTGCGGACGGTGCCTTCACGAGTGTTTGCGCGCTTCCGCGGAATCGTTGCCAGAGGTTAATTCGCGCGGAGTCCGTTCTCGCGAAGAGCGGACGGCCCCGCCGCCGCACCCTCGGCCCCAAGCAGGCCGAGCTGATGTGCATGGCGAGGGTCAATTGCCGCAAGGCGAAGAAGCTCTTGCGAAAGCGTCCCACTGGGTACTGGCTGGAGGTCGGAGCGGTTGGCTGATAGATGGACGCGCAGTTTGCCGACGGAGGTATCTGCGCGATGGGGACAAAGACACGAACGATTGGACGGCCGAGCGGTGATCCGAACCGAACTTCGAGGGACCAAGGGACGGGAGAAGGGCCTCGAGTGGAAGTAAAGGGCGGCGGTAGCGGAGACCGCAGCGCTCCTTGTTACTGTTAAGGGACCACGCAAAAACAACTTCACAGTTTTCGTAACCGGTTCTGGGTGTAAGGGGTGATGGTGTAGTTCCACTCTGGGAGCGTTCGGTGTCTGCGGATACTCAGCAACTTCATCTCCTGGTCGGTGACCTCTTGCCCCTTCTGGTAGGTTTTAGAGTTGAGTTTGGCAGCGACGGTAAGGCCTGCGCTGGTCCGGGTGGTGGAGATATAGTTGAGGACGGTGTCATAGGTCTCGAGCGGCACCCCTTGCCAGTTCCTGCTGATCTGGCTGAACAGGCGGTGTTCGATCGGGTTCCATTTCGAAGCGCCGGGCGGGTAGTGGCAGACGGTGACGCGCAGTCCGTAACGATTACAGAGCTTCTGTTGCAGATCGCACAGCCAGACCCTGGAGCGAGGGCTATTGGCACCGCCGGCATCGGCCAGGATAAGAAGCTCAGCCGCACCGGGATAGTGTTTGCGGCCGCTGCTGCGCCACCAGTGCTCGATGGCATCGACGGCGAATGCGGGCGTTTCGCAGGAGGTTCCCACGACCACCGTACCG
>DAIDMG010000152.1 GCA_027449105.1 Acidiphilium sp.
CCGCGCCGTTGACGCCGAGCACCCCGATCTTGACGCCAGGTAAAAAGGACAGCGTGATCCCTTTGAACACTTCCCGCCCGCCGGCAAACGCCTTGGTGAGATCTTTCATCACGTACACATATTGATAGCTGGCCATACTGCGTTGTCCTGATCGGGATTGGGTTGGTGGTCGTATAGGAAGCTCGGCGCGTGTGGGCAACCATATGGGCCGCGTTGGGTGCGCAGCGTCCTCGCCCGGCGCCGGGTATTTTTTTCTGCTGGCCGGGTTTCCCGGGAAGATTTCAGCAGAGCGCGAGGCAATGCAGAGTTGTCAGCCACGCCACCGGCCGCCTTTCGCGGAGCCCATGCCGGTCCTCGGGGTTGCAAAATGCCCGCATTGTTTCTGTGTATTTTCCGTAGGCCCGATCAATCACGGTTTGCCCGTCGCTGAGCGATCCTGGCAAAAACGCCGGATCGTTGCTACATCCTTAAGGGGCTTTCTGTTTCAGCGCGTTTTCTGGTCAGCTTCAAAGAGATCCTGTAACTCGGAAATGTTTTGCTGTAACGTTGTCATGATGCGGGATTCATCGCCGGCAAAACTGCGCGTTTCGGCCAATAACCGTTCGTCGCTTGCCTGAAAGGCGGTTATCGTCCGCTCCGCGTCGTCATGGGGAACGCCGACGGCTTCCAGCGCCATTTCGCCGAGCTTCAGACTCGACAATAACGTTTCGCGAACGACATGATGCGCGCCGACGTCCATCAACAACTGGGCATGACGCCTGTTTCGGGCGCGCGCCACGATGGTCAGATGGGGGAAACGCCGGCGGGCCATTTCGGCCAGTTTGACCGTGGCCTCGGCTTTATCGAGCGCAATCACCAGCACTTTTGCCGTTTCTGCGCCGGCAGCGCGCAGTACGGAGAGGCGCGTGGGATCACCGAAATAGGCTCGTGCGCCGAAGCGGCGCACGAATGCGATGTGGCTGGCATCCTGGTCCAGTGCTGTAAAGCGGACCCGCTGCACCGAAAGCACGCGGCCGATGATTTGCCCGACGCGGCCAAAGCCACAAATGATGACTTTGCTCTGGTCGTCGGTCTCGAGAGGCAAGGACAGCTTCTTGCCCGGCGTTAGAAAGGAGGTCGCAAGGTAGTCGAGACCGGTAAACAGAATGGGAGTGAAAAGCATCGACAAGGCGATCACGAGGGTCGCAAGATCTGACAGGTGCCGGGCCATTACGCCCTGCGCGACGGCTGCACCGAAAAGGACAAAGCTGAATTCACTGCCTTCGGGCAAAGCGGCAGCGAAACGGAGCGCGCCTGCAAAGTTGCGGCGCTTTACGTAATCGACGGCCAGCGCAACTAAAAACTTGACCACCAGGAGTGCCGCGACGCCCGCGACGACCGTGCCCGGCGCATGGAGCAGAAGCGGAAAATCCACAGACATGCCCACGGAAATAAAGAAGAAGCCGAGAAGCAGCCCCTCGAACGGCTCGATATCTGCCTGAATCGCGTGGCGATATTCGGAATCTGAAAGCAGCGCGCCCGCCATGAACGCCCCAAGCGAGGGTGACAGCCCAGCCCAGTGTGCGAGCGATGTGGTGCCGACAACGATCAGCAAAGTCATCGCTGTGAACACTTCCGGGATACGGGCACCGCCAATCAACCCAAAAATTTTTTCGACAAGAAAAATTCCGCCAATCAAGATAACGGCGACCGCGAGGACGCCTCGCCCGACAGCCAGCCATGGAAGATGAACGGCCAGACCCGTAGCCAAACTCCCGGTCAGGAGATGGTTGGTAATGTGTCCAGGCACGAACAGTGGGAGAAGGGCAACCAGCGGAACGAACGCCATGTCCTGGAACAGTAAGACCGCGAACGAGTCACGACCGGCGGCCGTGCTCAACAGACCCCGCTCATTGAGCATGGGCAGGACGATCGCCGTGGACGACAGAGCAAGGCCGAGCCCGAGCAGGCACGATTGGCTCCACCCGATGCCACAAAGATGCGCCAGAATCGCGAGAATTGCTGCGCTCGGTACCATCTGGCCAAATCCGAGGCCAAGAATGGTCCGACGCAGGATCCATAGCCGGTGCGGTCGAATCTCGAGGCCGATCAGAAAAAGCAGCATGATTACGCCCAGTTCCGAGACGTTCTGGATTTCTGGAACGCCGGTCACAAGACGCAGCCCGTTGGGGCCTATCGCCAATCCGGCGATGAGGTAGCCGACGATGCTGCCGACACCCAGGCGGCGGGCAATCGGCACGGTAACGACGGTCGCGCCCAGCAGGGCCAGCAATGTCTCGAGCATACGTGTACCCTAGAACAGGTTTTCCTGATGCGTATGCTGCTACCCTATCATGACCGGCAACGTCTGGGGCGTTGGGGCGTGCATCACGAGCATCAGGTGGTATCCTTGTCGGACAGCTTGCGTCCGGCAGTTTTGGTGATAGCCGGGCGGGGCCTTGCGTTCCGGCGTGTCCGGTTGGTATGTAATTAAATTACAAGACAACCACGTCCGGTGAATTGCATGCCGTTCAAGACCACGATGCCGGGTAATGGGCACTCATTTCCGGTTCGCTCCGAGCAAGTTCAACTTGACGACATTGATCGCCGGATTCTCGACGAATTGCAGAATGATGGCCGGATTACCAACGTCGATCTGGCCGGCCGCGCCGGAATATCGCCGCCGCCTTGCTTGCGGCGCGTTCGGCGGCTCGAGGAATCGGGGCTCATACGCGGCTATCACGCTGACACGGACGCCCAGAAGCTGGGCTGGCAAATCCAGTTCTTTGCCATTGTTGGGCTGGAGAGCCAGCGGCAAGCCTCGCTCGATTCCTTTGCTGCCATGGTCGCCGAGTGGGAAGAAGTACGCGAATGTCACATGATCCGCGGCGGAGGCGACTTCCTGATGCGTTGCGTGGCGCGAGATGCTGCCCACGAGAACCAGATCACGGAGCGGCTGGTCTCGGCGCCAGAGGTCGCCAAGGTGCAGACATTGCAGACCATCCGCGAGATGGTGATGAAGCACGGTGTGCCGCTTTAACCGTTCAAACCCTTAGGCGCGCTTCCCGAAAAACCGCGTACTGTTCGGTCCTACCGATCGATTTCAGTATCCAGACCTGTTGGACAGGCGGATGTGACATCGCCATCTGCTGTTGAGCGTTCGCGCCCCGAGCTCGGGAGCTGGAGCGCCCACTTTTTCAGGAAGGCGTCATGACGGGATCCAATTTTGCCTTGCAGCAGCGCAGTGGCCGAGCCGAGCGGCGCGGTTTACGGTGGATCATCCAGCAATTCACCCCGAACTGGTTCGCGGCAACCATGGGTACGGGTATTCTTGCACTCGACCTCAACCAGGTTGGCTTTCACGGGGTCTTGTTGCATGAAGTCGCAACAGTGCTCTGGCTCGGCAATATTGCCCTTTTTGTCATCTTCACGGCACTTTACGCGGCGCGCTGGACAATGTTCCCCCGTGAGGCGGCGCGCATTTTTGCCCACTCGTCGATGTCGATGTTTTTTGGCACGATTCCAATGGGTCTCGCGACCATCATCAACGGCTTTATCGCTTTTGGCGTCCCGCTGTTCGGGACGGTTGCTGTTGGTGCCGCGGCCGCCCTTTGGTGGGTCGACGTCGCACTGGCTCTGGTCATCGGGCTTGGAATCCCGGTGCTGATGATCACCCGTCAGGATCATGCGATCGAGCGGATGACGGCGATCTGGTTGTTGCCGGTGGTGGCAGCCGAGGTTGCTGCGGCCAGCGGCGCCCTGATTTTGCCCCACCTCGCAAGTCCCGCGATGGCCTTCACCTTCGAAGTCATCGGCTTCGCGTTGTGGGCGTATTCGGTGCCGACGGCTCTCGGGATTCTGGTGATCCTGTTGCTTCGCCTGATCCTGCATAAATTGCCGCCGCACGATATGGCCCCGTCGTCCTGGCTCGTGCTGGGGCCGATCGGAACAGGGGCTCTCGGCCTGCTGCTTCTCGGAATAGATGCCGGGCCCGCCTTTGCGGGTACTGCTCTTGCTCCCTTGAGCCTGGCCGTACATGCTATAGGCCTGATCGGCGGCATGATATTGTGGGGCTACGGGGTCTGGTGGCTGGGTTTTGCCGTGTTTGCGACCATCCGGTCGGTTGGGGACCATTTACCGTTCAATCTGGGTTGGTGGGGTTTCACCTTCCCTCTGGGGGTTTATACTGCGGCGACGTTCGCCCTCGCCGGCCAAACCGATTTCGCTCTCTTTCACGGTATTGCTGTGGCTCTGACGGTCTGCCTGGGAACGTTCTGGGCGATTGTGGCGACGCGAACCCTGCAAGGCGTGTGGGAGCGCAGCGTATTCGTGGCCCCCTGCCTGATTCACGGCGCGATTCCAGCTGACAGGTTTGCCGCCGATACGGTTTGATCCGCTTGGGTTGCAGGCTGTACCAACAGGGCGGGAACCCAACTCCGAACGTCGATCGCGTGCCGACAACGGTCCGCGAGGCCCGCAGCCCGGCCGGCGCAGTCGGGCGCCGGACGAGGCCTGAATGTTACGGGATGCCGGCGCCTTGCGGGAAATCGCATTACTGCGCACAAGCACCGCGATGCCGACCCGCAAGCGATCCCCACGTGCAGACCCCAAGCCTCGCTCCTCACCCCTGATGAAGCGAGCCGATATACCGCTGTTTCTTACGGCGATCGCCCAGGGCAATGCGGCGCCCCGGACCGAACTGATCTACACGGATCCATTTTCGCTGCTCGTGGCCGTCGTTCTTTCTGCGCAGACAACGGATCGCGCCGTGAACAAGGTTACCCCGACATTGCTCGCGGCGGCACCGGACCCTGCCTCGATGGCTGCCCTGGGAGCGGACGGCATCGCCCGCCATATCCGTTCAATCGGGCTCTGGCAGAGCAAGGCCGGTAACCTGGCGCGCCTGGCCCGGATCCTCGCCGAGCAGCATCGGAGCGCCGTACCGTCCGATCGTGCTTCGCTGGAGGCATTGCCGGGGGTTGGGCGAAAAACCGCCAATGTCGTCCTGAACGAGATCTTTGGTGAAGCCACCATGGCCGTCGATACGCACATTTTTCGGCTCGGCAACCGCACCGGCCTCGCTCCCGGCAAAACCGTTCGCGCGGTGGAAGATGCCTTGGTTGCCCGCATCCCGCCGGACATGCTCCGTCCTGCGCATCACTGGCTCATTCTGCATGGTCGCTATATTTGCAAAGCCCGCAAACCGGAATGCTGGCGCTGTGCCGGTGCAACCTGGTGCACGTACCGCGAAAAAGCCCCGACCGACCCTCCTGCATCCTAGAATTGTTCCGCAAATTTGGCATTGTGCGCCCATTGAGCGTATCTTGTGGGCGTGTCGCTGACGTTCAGTTGCAGGCCGTACCAGAGTGCCGATGTGGCTCGAATGGTTTCCAGGCAACCACCTGTCGACGGATCCGGACCATGATTCGGCTTTTCCCGGTCATCGACGTTGACGTCGCCGTCCGGAAACGGGGCATCGCCACCCTGTGGGGTGCGGCGCTCGAAATCATACTGACCACTAAAGCGCATCATGAAAATTAGACCACCCAAACGCGTCAATCTTTGGCGGCACCTTGATCGCACGGGTCG
>DAIDMG010000153.1 GCA_027449105.1 Acidiphilium sp.
GGCCACGATCGGGATCGTGGCCTCCCTCGGTAACGCTGCAACGAGGACCCGATGAAGCTTAGCCAGCGCGGCGTCATGCTTGGCACTGCCATCATCGCAGCTGTCGTTGCTGCCGCCTTAATCACCACACTCCGGCTCCAGAGCTCTCCTTTACCCGCTGGCTTCACCTCTGGAAATGGCCGTATCGAGGCCACCGAGATCGACGTCGCGACCAAAATTCCTGGGCGAATAAAGGACATTCTCGTGCAAGAAGGAGAATTCGTCAGAGCGGGGCAGATCCTGGCGCGAATGGATACCACCACCCTTGAAGCGCAACGGCGTGAGAGCGAGGCGCAATTGCAGCGCGCCTTAATTGCGGTACAGACGGCGGAAAGCCTGCTCGCACAACGTGAAGCAGAAAAAAATGCCGCCATCGCCGTCCTTGAACAGCGCGATGCGGAGCGCGATGCAGCACAACAACGTCTGGCACGGTCCGTGGTGCTGGCGCCGCGCAACGCCATCGCGAAACAGACTCTCGATGACGACCGCGCCAGATACAAAGGCGCTCAGGCAGCAGTTCATGCTGCCCAGGCGGAGGTCGCGGCGGCGACGGCGGCGGTCGCCGCCGCCCGTTCGAATATTATCAATGAAAAAGCATCCGTCGCCGCAATGCACGCAACGATCGAGCGCATCCAAGCTGACATCGACGACTGTGTCCTTACCTCCCCGCGCGATGGCCGCGTACAGTATCGCGTGGCCGAACCGGGGGAAGTGCTGCCATCGGGCGGACGCGTAATCAGTCTGGTCGACCTCTCTGACGTCTACATGGTGTTCTACCTGCCAACGCGTGAGGCCGGACAGGTCGCATTAGGTGCAGAAGCGCGTATCGTGCTTGATGCCGCACCCGAGTATGTTATTCCTGCAACTGTATCCTTCGTCTCCAATGTTTCGCAATTCACCCCGAAAATGGTGGAGACTGCACAGGAACGTGAGAAGCTGATGTTCCGCGTTAAAGCGCGGGTCCCGATAATGGTATTGCGGCGTTACCTGCGCCAAGTGAAGACTGGCTTGCCGGGCGTAGCCTATGTCCGGCTTGATTCGAAAACTGCGTGGCCAGCCCGGTTCAGGGTCCGGTTGCCGAAGTGAACCGCTCCGGTAAGGTTTGGCCTGCAGCGCCTGATCGGTCGACCGCGGTGGCACGACTCCGCGGCGTAGGGCTGTGCTACGGTCACGTAGTGGCGCTCGCGGCAGTCACCCTCGACATACCGGAAGGACGGCTCACCGGCTTGATCGGGCCGGACGGCGTCGGCAAGTCGAGTCTGCTATCCCTGATCGCTGGCGCCCGATGCCTGCAAGCGGGAACGGTAGAGGTACTCGGCGGCAGTATGGCCGACCCTGCGCACCGGCGCAGGACCGCCCCCCGCATCGCGTTCATGCCGCAAGGCCTCGGCCGAAACCTCTACGCCGCACTTTCGGTAGCCGAAAACGTTGATTTCTTCGGGCGACTGTTTGGCCAAACGCGCTCCGAACGCTCGCGCCGCATCGAAACATTGCTGCAAGGTACAGGGCTAGCCGCATTTGCACATCGTCGCGCAGGCACCTTGTCAGGCGGCATGAAACAGAAACTCGGCTTATGTTGTGCTTTGATCCACGACCCTGACCTACTGATCCTTGACGAACCAACCACAGGAATCGACCCACTGTCGCGCCGGCAATTCTGGGCATTGCTTGCGAGTATCCGGGCCGGCCGACCGGGCATGAGCGTGCTGGTGTCCACCGCTTACATGGAGGAAGCGGCGCAGTTCGATTCCCTGGTGGCGATGGACAGCGGCAAAATCCTCGCCTCAGGCACAATGGCCGCGCTACTGGGGCAGACCCACACCGCCTCCCTAGAAGCAGCGTTTATCACCTTGCTAGGCAAGAAGAGTCGGCTTAACGGACACCTGCCTTCCGAAACCCCGACGCGGGCCACCAAAGCCGACGAAGTCGCGATCGAAGCCCGCGATCTGAGCAAACAGTTCGGCGACTTTGTAGCTGTAGATCACGTAAGCTTTCGTATCCAACGCGGAGAAATCTTCGGCTTCCTCGGCTCAAATGGCTGCGGCAAGACCACAACGATGAAAATGCTCACCGGCCTGCTGCCAGCCAGCGGAGGTAAAGCGTTCCTGTTCGGTCACCAGGTTAACGCCACCGATCTCAACATGCGGCGCCGAGTCGGCTACATGTCCCAAGGCTTCTCTCTTTATACCGAGCTCACCGTGCGGCAGAACCTGACCTTGCACGCTCGGCTATTCGGAGCCCCGCGTAGTGTGGTTGCAGCACGGGTCGAAGAAATGGCTCGGCGGTTCGACCTCGCCAACGTCATGGACATTTTACCCGAAACGCTGCCGCTCGGCCGGCGCCAGCGCTTGTCGCTTGCGGTAGCACTGATCCACCATCCGGAACTGCTGATCCTGGACGAGCCAACCTCGGGCGTTGATCCGATTGCGCGTGATGATTTCTGGAGGCTCCTCGTGGAGTTGGCCCGGCGGGATGGCGTCACAATCTTCATCTCCACCCATTTCATGAACGAGGCAGAACGGTGTGATCGTATCTCTTTCATGCATGCCGGCCGCGTCCTCGTCGCCGACGCACCCGCCTCACTGATCGTGGATCGAGGCGCCACGACCCTAGAAGAGGCCTTTATTTCCTACCTGGAAGACACTGTCGCGGCGAGGCAGGAGCGCGGCCAAGCCATGTCGTTGTCAACCGCACCGAAGTGGCCCGCCTCCACGCCCCTACGCACCAAAACTCCAGAACCACACCAAAGTTTTCTGCGGCCAAGCCGCGTGTTCAGCTACACACATCGCGAGGCGCTGGAGCTGTGGCGTGACCCTGTCCGTGCTGCACTCGCACTCGCTGGTAGCGTAATTCTCTTGCTCGTGCTCGGCTATGGAATGAGCTTTGACGTAGAACACCTGTCTTTCGCCGTGTTAGATCAGGACCAAAGTATCGCGAGTCAATCCTATGCGTTAAACATCGCCGGCTCACGCTACTTCGTCGAACGTGCGCCGATCACGACCTCTGCTCAGGCTGACCGGCGCATGCGTTCGGGAAGATTGGCATTGGCTATCGAGATTCCTCCCGGTTTCGGGCGTGACATTGCGCGTGGACGGAATGTCGAAATAAGCGCGTTGGTGGACGGCGCGATGCCGGCACGCGCTGAGACGGTGATCGGCTACCTCCAGGCGCTGCACGCTGAATGGCTCACCCAGCATGCTGCGCGCGGACACGTTCCAGCACCTGAAGGGGCCCGTATCGAGACCAGGTTCCGGTATAACCCTGGAGTAAAGAGCACTGTGGCGATGGTGCCGGCGGATATCCCGCTGCTGCTGATGCTTATTCCCGCCGTGCTCGCCGCGCTCAGCGTCGTCCGCGAGAAGGAATTGGGCTCGATTGTCAATTTCTACGTTACCCCAGTGACACGGCTCGAATTCCTGCTAGGCAAGCAGCTTCCTTACATCGTGTTAGCAATGGTAAACTTCCTGTTGCTGACGTTGGTCGCGGTCGTGGCTTTTGGCGTGCCACTCAAAGGAAGCTTTCTTGCCCTTACAATCGCCTCTCTCTTGTACGTAACGGATACCACCGCGTTCGGACTGCTGATGTCGACCTTCACGCGGAGCCAAATCGCAGCTTTGTTCGGGACGGCGATTATCACCATTCTGCCGGCAGTGGAGTTCTCCGGCATGATCGATCCTGTCTCCTCGCTCACCGGTGCCGGCGCGCTAATCGGTCGAATATATCCTACCGCCTATTACCTTACCATCACCCGCGGCGTCTTCGCCAAGGGACTTGGCTTCACCGACCTGTGGATCTTCTTCCTCCCGCTGTTGCTGGCGGGTCCACTGCTTCTCGGGCTTAGCGTGATTCTGCTGAAAAAGCAGGCGAGTTGATTGATGCGGCCCGCCAACATACTCCATCTCGGCGTTAAGGAACTCCGCAGCATGCTGCGCGACCCGATTCTGGTGGCGTTCATGGTGTACGCCCTGTCGGCCGCGATTTATGCTGGAGCCAGCTTCATGTCGGGAACATTGAATCGTGCGGCACTGGCGATCGTGAACGAGGACCATTCGCCATTGTCTCTTCGGATTGAAGAGGCGTTCCATGCCCCATATTTCCTACCACCTCGGCTGATCAGCGCTTCGCAAATAGACAGGCGACTCGACACGGGCGCCGATACCTTTGTCCTCGACATTCCTCCAAACTTTCAACGCGATGTTTTGGCGGGGCGTCGGCCAACGGTTCAGCTTAATGTCGACGCGACGAACATCAGCCAAGCGCTCGCAGGCAGCAATGACATCCAGGCCATCGTTCATCAGGAGGTTCACGCTTTCGCGGCACGCCATCAGAGCAGGGCAAGACCACCCGTCGACTTGGCCTTGCGGGTCCGCTTCAACCCGACTCTCGATCAGAGCTGGTTTGGAGCAGTGATGGAGCTGATCAACAATGTAAACCTGCTTGCGGTGGTACTCCCCGGCGCGGCGTTGATCCGCGAGCGGGAGCGCGGCACGCTGGAACATCTTCTGGCTATGCCGGTGACCCCGTTCGAGATCATGACCGCAAAACTGTGGTCCATGGGATTCGTTGTGCTTGTTGGTTGCGCACTGTCGCTTGCCTTCGTCGTTCAGGGACTGCTCAGAGTGCCATCGCAAGGCTCGGCAATGCTGTTTTTGGCAGGCGCGGGAACGTTTCTGTTCGCAGCAACCTCGATGGGCATGGCACTCGGTACTGTCGCACAGACCATGCCGCAGTTCGGGTTGCTATTGATGCTCGTCGTAATCCCGCTGGAAATTCTGTCTGGCGGAGTTACCCCGCGCGAAAGCATGCCAGCTTTTGTACGCGATTTGATGGTGGTGGCGCCAACAACGCACTTTGTACTGCTGGCGCAGGCAATCCTGTATCGTGGTGCCGGGATTTCCGTCGTGTGGCCACAATTTGCCGCGTTAGCGGTCATTGGCGCGGCCTTATTCGCTTTTGCGCTGATGCGGTTCCGGCGAGCCCTGGAGGTAACGACATAAAAACCTACTCTTCCCGAACCGACAATTTTCGAGGGAATGGCAGGGACGTACGCGGGAATGGTCCCGCCCCTCTTTGAAGACGGGCTTTTTGAGCAGCCCCGATTTGGTGGAACGTCTATCAGTCGAGACCGGAATCTCCAACTGTACCCTGGTGCCGGACCAGCCTTGGCGTCAACGGAAGCTGGGCGAAGAGCGAGCCGGCCCTCTGGACCGCAGCATCGACTCGCACGGGAAGAACGACCGTTCGCCGTAATGGAGTTTGTAACGCACTCTCATCCGCCTGCGGAACCTGAGAATTTATTGGATCATTTTTTAACGTGAGACACGTCAATAGCACGTTGTCAGGGTTGGTGCGACGCGTCTAAACTTACGGCGCCTACCGATTTTACGAACCAACCCGAACACCAGAAGCGCCGGCGCGTTAAATCGGTCGCCCATAGACGCCTCCCCGACAGTTGGCACAATAAGTAGGACCGAGGTGCGTAGCGGCAGACGTCAACGTCCTGTTAGCCGATATGTCACC
>DAIDMG010000154.1 GCA_027449105.1 Acidiphilium sp.
GCGCCTTTTGTCATCGGGACTGGGTGCGCGTGCTGGCCCCCCGCATTGCGGCGGGCACATTGCGTGTGCGCATCGTGCCGGTCGCGATCGTCGACCCCGCCACGGCCCGCGTGCGGGCCGCCGAGATTCTGAGCGCGCCGGATCCCGGACGAGCCTGGGCGCAGGATGAGCGCGACTTTCATGAGACGACGGAGCAGGGGGGATTGCCCGTGCATGGCGTCACCGTGGCCCCCGTGGCCTTGGCGGCGGTGGAGAGCAATACCGCGGCCTTTTTTGCCTCCAGCCACGGGACGGCGGCCACGCCGACCTTCGTCTACCACGGCCGCCGGCACGTGGGCTATCTGAGCGCGCCGGCACTACGCGCCTTTTTGGCGCAGGGAGCGGTTGACGGGGATTCGCGTCATGAGTAGACCCAATATCCAGGTTTATGTCGCCGGCCCCGATGTCTTTGCGTCTCATTGGGACACGTTCCGCCAGGAGATCACCCAGTATGCCGTCGAGCGCGGCATCACACCCATCTTTCCGCACAGCCAGCCCGATGATGGCCCGGCGGACATCTATCGGTGCAATACCAGGCTGATCCGACAGGCGGATGCGGTCATCGCCAACCTTCAGTGTTTTCGCGGGTCGGAGCCGGACTCAGGAACGGTCTTCGAGGTGGGTTTTGCCACCGCGCTCGGCCGGCCCGTGTGGGGATTCAATGCCGCGGGCCTCTATCACGAGAAGGTGGCCGAACACTACGGGTTGAGTCCCGATCGGGCGTTCCCGATCACCTGCAAAGCCGGTTACGCGGTCGAGAGTTTCGGCCAAGGCCTGAACTTGATGCTCGCGATTCCGGTCAGGCTGCGCGCCACGTGGCAGGAGGTCCTTGACGAGATCAATTCGGCGGAATCGTTTCAGGACGCTAAACCCAATTCCCAGGAGTGGCTTGGCAGGAAGAATTCGCGGTAGCGGCAATTCACGCCGACAGCACGTTATTATGCGCTATGGTTGTGACAAAGTGATCTCTTTCAAGGTCCGACATCCTAGACTGATGGCAGTTGAGGAAGATATTGCATTGAACGTCTGGTCGCCGGACTTCGCTACTCACCATTTGCGGCCTTTTTTGCCTCATGACATTGGGAATTGTTATGGCAGCTCAGTCATGATCAAGCTACCGATCGAGGGTGCCTATGGAAAGCGGGACGATTTGTTGGTTCTGGTTCAGGCATATGGAGAGGAGTCTGGTTCCGGGCGAGACTCATACACGTGGTCGAACACCGCAGAGAATTTTTGTTATAGAGTTCCGAGGTATATGCGCGAGGCAAACCGTTGTCGAGCATGCCTTCGATGATCAGCTTGAGCTGTGTCGACCTTACACCCCGCCGACGGTAGGTTGCCAATGAGCACCGTTACGCGACGGAAGCCCCGACGGGAGCACTAGGAGTCCCCTATCGAGTGGACGACGCCGCCGCGGCCTAACTGCTTGCCAGTGGCAAGTTTCGTCGAATGCACCGGAATTGTTCGGCGGGGACTCCGGCGCGTACCACGTGACGTACACGTACTCGAGCTCCTTTGTTCCGGGATCGAAGTTGACGATGTTCCGAATAATCTTCTCGTATCTAGCTCGTTCGACCTCGACCCCGTCTACAGCCTCGATTCCCACATGAATTATACTGGGGCGCCCATCAGGTAATTGACTATTTCCCTCCGAAAGGCGCTTCAGAACGTCACGCGCCTTTGCATCAACGGACTCCGGACTTAGACTTTCCCAGTCAAATACGGTTCCACCTTGGCATTCCGCAACATAAAGGGGATTCTCGGCACGCCGCACATTCAGACTGCTAATGATTTTTGCATTTGGTTTGTACGTGCCAGTTAGCAATTCATAAAGCCGAGAACTGTTAAGTGCGATATCGTCGCTCTTTAGTGCGCGCGTAAGCGGCCCCAGATCCAATCGCCGAATTTCACCGATTGAGAGTGCGTCCGACCATGTGACAGGGCGCAGCATCCCGCCTGCACCCCATTCCTTCACCTTGCCAGAAAAATATCCGACGGGGATCTTGGACAGTTCAACCAGGAAGCGCGTGTTGCAGTAGACGTCGATGTTGTGCTCTTGGAATCCACGAGCCATCGGTAGCCAGAGTTGGCGAGCTCTGGTCCGTTCGTCCTCTGTATATTGACCGCCTTCCATGCGCTTGCATTCGACGGCCCAAAGCGTTCCGTCAAGAAGCACGTCCAAATCATGAGTCTTGGCAACGCCAGGCCGTTCCTCCAAGAAGGACACGTCCGCCCCACGCTGCGTGTAGGCGGCCGCTACTAACAACTCGAATAGGCAGGCATTGGGTTGCCCTTTCTCTTGCCCGATCATTCGACGGACACGCCCCTCGACCCCTTTGACCCCCTGTAGTAAATCAAAATTGCGCCCGATGGCAGCCATGATGGGCATCACACGCGGCCCGAAGGTAAAGTCGTAAATGGTGGGGTGATCGAGAACCGCCTGAGCCAGAAAGAGATACCAGGCGAACTGATCGCGCTCGTCGAAGAACCGCCCCTTTCCATTAGGGTCCGCAGATACTTCCCCTGAGGCAGCGTCTACGAAGTGCTGCAACGCCGCGAACCGGCGTCGTTTCCATTCCTCGGGGTCCAAGAAGGTGAGGAACCAGTCGACTGCGCGCCGAATGTCAGGATTTTCAGGCCAGCCGGGAGGCCTTAGATCTGCCTCGAAGAAGTCCGGAGAAATCCAAACTCCACCTTGCTTACCCATTTCCCTATTCCTTGCTCCAATCGGAGATTTTCTGGCTCTGGCGGACACCAGAAGGAATGCTGGCTCCATGATAACCGTTGCGGGCGTTTCCGATGTGCATCGACTGTTTGGGCGTCGGTCGCTCGCCAGTCAGCTCGACCCCGTTGGCCTGGGCCTGCATCCGTACGTAGCCGCGCAGCATCTTTTCCCTGTAGGAATACCAACCTGGCCTACCCTCCTCCTGCTGTAGGACCGATCCGTATCCGACTCCCTTGAGTTTCCGAATTTGCGCCGAAAAATGGGCGCGATCGACGGCAATACGGCCATCGCGTCGCTTGCCGACGAGTACACGATACGAGGCGTGCATGTCGTTGAGTGAGCGCAGCAGATCGTCGTGATCGGCTGTAGCCCACACGATGTCCTCGAACTCTGGATCGCGGTGCAGGACTGCCTTTTCGTATGGCCGCTTGAGTTCTGCGGTCGTCGAGAGGATCGCATCGGCAAGCCCATGATTGAACAAGTCCCAGCCAATAGTGGTCACTGTCTCGTCGGCAGAAAATGCAGCCCAAAGCACTTTCTCCGTGATCAGGTGGATGTAATAGGGGAATCCATCGCTGACCATGGCGACCCGCCAGTTCACATCATTATCCAGATCCAGGCCAAACGCCTGAGCAGCATCATTCACGATTTCCCGGCGGGCATCCCAGCCGAGACGTGGCAATTCCACCGTCTCGAGCTGGCGGTAGGCGGACTGGTGTGCGCCGAGCAACTCATCGAGCGATTTGCCGATCCCAGTAAAGATGAACTTGAGATTGACCGACTGATCGCCCATCTGTTTGAGCAGTGCCGCGAACATGTTCCGCTCAACCGGGTCCCGAATAGCGTCGAATTCATCGATCACGACAACAGGTTTCTCAGAATGCCGTTCTGTGATCTGCTTAAGGACCTCGACGGCGTCGCCGACGGAACGAACAGCGGCCGCTATATCGATGCCACTACGTTCCTGCCCTTCGTTGATCTTAATACCGCCAACATCGATCGCAAGCGCCTTCGAAGATTTCACACTCTCTGTCCGGGGCCTACGAATAGCTTGACTGACGATATTGGCAACGACAGTATTAAAGGTGTCATTCGGGGAGCCAGAAACAAAGATTGGCGAAGCGTCGGCCGACTGATACTGGTAGGCAGCGGTTTGCCCTAGCGAGCTTTTCCCAACGCCGCGATCTCCGAAAATAAATACATGCCGTCCCGGCGCATACAGGCTCTTCTTGATCGTGTCGAGCTCTTTGCCCCGGCCTTTCAGGTACTCGATACTGCGGATCGGCCGCGATGCTGAAAGCACGTCGCCGAGCTTCGTACCGAAGTTGTGTTCGCTGTAACCCTCAAGCGCCATTCTGCTGCCCCCTTTTCCTCACCGGCTCCCTGTATTATTGGGCTCCCTACGTCCAGCGAGGTTTGATGTCGCATTCTGCACGTCAGGGACATGGGGCGCAATGTTGGCCGCATCGTCCATCGCTTGCATCGAGGGAAGCGATCCTTTGTCTGCTCGTCGCCGGGAAGTGAGCGTATAGGTGTCATTAGTCTAATGTCCGCTTTGGTTGACGACCTACCGGTTGCGGTTCCCAACCGATGTTTCGCCCATCATGGCGGACTGCTGGAACCTCTGCCTATTTGCGTGCGAGACAAGCTATTGGTCCACTGCAATCAGGGTGGGTCACGGGCGCTGTCCCTCGCGCTGCTGTTCCTCGCGAAGTGCCGAGCAGCGCTGAGCAACGACTCCTATTTGGAAGCTAGGTCGGAATACGAGAAGCTCTACCCAGGCTACAAGCCTGGTCCGGGCATTCAAGCCTATCTCAGAAGTAAGTGGCACAAACTGGGGGCTGCGCTGCGGCAGGGCGGAGGGTTGGAGCCGGTGCGTCGCTGAGAAAAACAGCCCGAGAAGTGGTATGCAGGCTCTAATCCCGCATGTCCCGAACTCCGCGTTCCCCATCCCTTTCCGCTGATCCCCCCGTTGCCCCGCTGCCGCTCGCCGCATATGTGGTATACAACATTGCGTCAATCCTTGACTAGTGTCTATGGCATAGGATATAACACGGTGTATATACCCGGACTGGTGAGAGTATGAGCGCAGACCCGTGGCAGACTTTGGGCGCGAAGCGCCCCGATGAAGACGAAGAAGGGGATCGTATCGATATCGCGGGGTTTGCGGACTCGTACAACCCGGATCTCGATGGGGAAGCCTTGGAGGGGGCGGCGCCCGCGGGTGAGGTGCCGCCCCCACGTTTTGGAGACACCGAATCCGGAAGCCCCGCAGGCGAAGATGGGGAGATGGGCCTCGAGGATGGCCACCCCGATCTCCAGGAGCCACAGCGGCCGGTGCCAACCCGTGCGTCGGCCGGCTCCCCGATTTCGATAATGACCGCGCGAGCTCCGGCACCCAAGGTGGCAGCGCCCATAGCGCAGGCCTCGTCCGCGCCGACCGCGCCGATGCCCCCAAAGAGGGCCGTTTCGCCCCAGGCGGTTGAGGAAGAGCGGGGGGCGGAGGAGGGTGGTGAGCAGAGGCGGGAGTCGGATACCCCGGATCCCACAAGGGAGCCGGCGAGTGCCAGGCGGCGTCAGTCGTCCTGGCCCCTGGTGGCGGCCATTGCCGGTGCCGTGACGCTGTTGGCGGGTGTCGGCACCGTGGCTTTTCTGAAAAGCGTCCAGCCGCCCCGCGAACCCCTGGCCCAACCGCTGCCAGCGCCGCCTGGTGTCACGACTCCGGCGCCATCCCCTCGCCCGCTCACAACGCCGATGGAACCC
>DAIDMG010000155.1 GCA_027449105.1 Acidiphilium sp.
CTATGCTTGGCGCGAGCGCTTTGATCAATCTTCCTTGGAAAACGCCGAACTGTTTCCAACTGAGGGGTATCTGCAGTGCTGAGCGGACGATGGCAGGTTCCAGATAGGGTGTTGCGCGATGGCCAAAGCGGTTGTCGAGGCTAGTATCGCGCCCGAACCATGAACGGCACCGCAGATGCGGATAGAGGCTCGCCACATGGGACGGACTTAGATGTGGCTGATCGAGATCAAACAGCGTGATAATCTTGTTCGTCAGATTATTTTCATACTCGTCCCGGAGGCGGTGGTCGACCAGGATCGCGGGATCATAGCCGCTGAAGAATGCGCGGACGAAGGCTTGAACACTCATAGATTGCCCGGCGAATTTGAAAAAATTGCGAAAAATTTCGCCGCCGCCGCCATTCATGATGACACCATCGCCGGCACACCGGTCTATGCGCGCGTAATTTTCAGAATCCGAGCAAAACATCCAGTATTGTGAGAAGCCGTCATTCATTTCGGCGCTAGCGCGGAGCATGCCGGGAAAGGCGTCGCGCGTAACCGGGCGAATCAGAGTTTTGTCGATATGTTCGAATTTGGCGCCTTCGGCGCGGGCGAGTGCGGCCGCGTGTTGGACATCGGCCGCGTCGCTGGGCCCGTAGACAAAAAGTTCGGGATCTAGGCCCCGATCACGGGCAAGGGCGAAGAGCAAGCGACTGTCGTAGCCGCCAGAAAAGCTGATACGGATCTTGTTGCCAAAAGCGGCGGCGTAATCATCCATGGTGGCTCGAAGGCTGACGAGGCTGCGCTCGATCAACTCGTCGATTGGGGCGGGGCGTTCTGGTTCAGTCAGACGCGGACGCGTGATATGGCGAACGCTGGTATTCGCAAACTCAATGGTTTCGCCAATATCAAGTCGATCGATTTCGGCAATCGGCGTTGCGGTGCCGAGCGTGACTCCCCCAATAATGTATTCGAGGCATTCCGAGCGTCGAAGAGACCGGCGTGGAAGACAGGCAGCAAGCGCGAGAAATGCCGTGCTGAACAGGGTGCGATTGCTATCCAGATAAAGCTCGTAGGTTCCGTGCAGGTCGGCTTGGAGGGTGGTGCGGCCATTTTGGTGGATCAACAGGAGATAGGCGCCCCGACAGGCATCGCGCGGCGGGAAGGGGTGGGCGAGATAATGGCGGAGTGCCTCTGTACCCGTCTTTCCCGCGAGGACAAATGTACCGACGGCAATTGCGAAATCTCCATTGCCTAGATACTCGATGACCGGTTTGGTCTGCCGATATTTTGGGTAGAGGTTGATCAGGAGTTTTCCCGTATCGATCGCCAGGGGATCTGTCAGACCGGCACTGGCGAAGTGCGGACGGGCAATATCTGCAAGCGCCTGTCGGCGGGCTTTATCGGGATCTGTCGCAATGAATAAACCACCCATCGGTCAAATCCTGTGAATCGAATTATGAAAGGACGTGGGGTTGCTACAGATTGTCATGATCAAGATCTCTGCAGAGGAGTTAGCCAGCATTGGATGAATTTGACTAGCAGTCTCGGGCTGAGAAACTTGAGATGAAGTGCCCGATGTCGCGCGTTGATGTAGAAGTCGTGACCGAGTCGACGGCGTTCTGCAAAGATCCAGTCCTGAAATGGACTATTGCTAGTCGCAAAATTTATGAACTCGTGCAGAACGAGTAGCTTGTCGTAAATGACTTCGAGGTTACGGATGCTGCCCCAGACTGCCGAAGATATCAAGCCGTCCGATGAGCGATAAATCGCCTCGCAGTTCGTCGAGAAAATGACATGCTCACCTTGCCCGAACAGGCATGTTGCCCAGAAAAGGAGATCTTCAGATGCGGAGATGTCGTCCCGAAAGCGGCGATTACCAATGAGGTCGCGTTGCATGATTACGGTCGATGTGCCGATCATCGTTGATCTGACCATGTCAAAGACCACGTCGCCTTCGTAGCGATAGAGATTATCGCCGGTTTTCAGCTTCTTGGCCGGGTCTGGATGAACACGGCTCCTCTCGAATCTCGTTGTGTCGCTGTTGTCGCGGCGAAAATCGGAGAAATAGAACGTCGCTCCCAGTTCAAATCCGGCTATCGCATTGGATACATGATTGGGGCTCCAGCAATCGTCTGGATCAAGAAAGGCGACAAGATCGACATGCGGTGGCAGGCTATCAATGCCTTTGTTACGTGCGGCGGAGACGCCGGCGTTTTTCTGCTCTACGAGGATGATCCGCGACCTTTCAGACGCAGAAAAATTTCTGAGTTCGGCAGTTGCCGGATGCGGAGAACCATCATCGACCACGATGATGCACGCCACGCTTGGCGAGGTTTGCGCGAATACGGATTTCAGAGCCTCGGAAAGAAGTCCTTCACGCTTCTGATAGTAGGGAATGATGACTGCAATGCGACGTGCCGTGACCATGTTGCAAACTCCATGTCGATTGCCAAACCGATGACCATTTGTGGCAACGGAATGACGAAGGTGGCAGTCAATTCTGTGTTGCCAACTACAATTATACTATCAGAACTTGAAGCGCGAATACTAAGGGCGATTGCGCCCCGAATGCTCGTTCGGCATCAATTTCTTGAATGATTATCTTGGCGTCGATATCATGCTCTCGTCAATAAATTTTGCATATTAATCGTTGTTAAAACAGAATATTTTGATTTATCGGTTTTCGTTTAAATATTCATATCGTTTAACGGTCTCTGATAGAGATTCTGTATAGACACGGTTCGCTTCTTCCTGCGTGAAATGCCAGGTCGCAATTTTGTGCCACAGCTGGTCATCTAGCCGAATCCGCTCGTTCAGGGCATTGTCTTCAATATTTTGCAGTTGTGTCGATAAAGGAACATTCATTTTCACCGCCGGTACTTTTGATGGGTTCTTTCTAATTGATTCATCCCGCCGTAGCGCGCGTTGCACGCTCGCCCAGAACGAGCGGCCATAATTTTCTTTCAGCCATCCATTCAAACTTAGCTCCGCGTCCGGTGCTTCGATGATATTCACATAGGAAAACTGCTCCAAGGTACGTAGTGCCTCCGCAAGCAGATCGGAATCATGTTTGGGATCGATGAAGTCATCTTCGGGAATCAGAGGGTGCGGCCAGAGCAGCATGCGCAACGTAACGTTGTCGATCACGCAGGCAATCTGCCGTGTGCACAGAAAGTCGTTGAGGTCGGATCGTGCTGACGCGATCGCGTCTCCCCAGGCGCCATATTTAGCCAGAATGTCGTCGGTATAGCCGCGCCAATAAAACCAATGGGACAGTAGGCGTGGCGCCGGTGCACGCATGAATGTGACGAGTTTGGCCGTCGGATATTGAGCGAGGATGGTTTTCGGCGACAAGTGGCCGGCGATGATGTCAACATCTTTCGGAATTGCACGAGCATGATCAAAAATGGTGGCACGCATTGCGGCGGGCATCGTGTCAAACGCTGAAAACGATCCGAATTGCGAGAGATCAAGGCCATAGACAAATTTGCGTGGTCGCAGGCGTGAGTCGAGTTGCTGGACTACAGATGTCCCGGCAGCCTTGGGTATATGAACGAACCCAAGTGGCGGATGGAGTTTGCGGCGTGTGAGCCGATGCCGGAGACCGCTAAGCTGGATCATGACAAAGAGCCATATCGTTGATGTCCCATACCTTTCTCATACGGTGTGGCGTCACACCGTGCTTGACGAGCCAACCGGCACCGAACCGGCCGCGACCTTAGCGTTCTTCTGACAATGCGTCCCACCTGGTCGGTCGCCCAGTCGCGAACTTGCTGCCCTCGACTCAATTCGCTCATCTAACGTGCATCAATGCGCGGTATCACTTGAAAAAAGGATAATCCGGGGCGCTACCGAACCTTCGGCGACTATAATCGGCAATGCCGGCCCGGATTGCCCGTGCGCCACTTTCGCGCGAGACTAGCCAGCGCAAGGGTGTCGCCGACTCGATCGCGGCTCGCCAATAGACGTTTCGGCACAGTCGAAAAAGCCCGGGAACCGATCGGTCATGTTTTTCCCATAACAACAATCTGTTGCGCATGATGTAATAAAGTTTCCGCGGCGTCACACGGGCGCCGAAACTCCGCGATTCGAAATGGACGATTCTTACCGAGTTAAGGCAGTAACTGGGAATTGCAGCATTGCGAGCGCGGATAAAAAAATCCGTCTCTTCGAGTTGAAGAAATAATCTCTCATCGAACGATCCCGTTCGCTCGATTACCGACATTGGTACCATCAGGCAGGCCCCGTAGGCAAAATCGAGTTCGTAGAGCCCGGGGTGATGCGGAACCTGGCATCGTGACGGGTCCTGTGCCGGGTCGAGCTGGGCACCTTCGGTTGGGTCGGCATAGTCGATCGCAGGGTGGAGCAGGCAGGGCTCAACCTGCGGGAGTACGGCTAGCATGGCTTTCAGCGTTGCGACGGGCGTGAGTGTGTCATTATTTAGAAGACACACTGCGTAGGCTTGTTTCGTCTGCGCCCATTTTATGCCCGTATTATTGCCGCCAGCCCATCCGAGGTTATTGGTGAGGCCCAACGTGACGATATCCGGAAATTCGGCTTGGAGAGTCGCCGCAGCATTTGTTCCGGTTCCGTTGTCTATGAGCAGGATTTTCCAGTCATGGGGCAATTCAGGCTGCAATGACTCGAGGCATTTCCGCGTATCCGCGATATCCCCGAAATGGAGGATGACGATGACCAGTCGCAATTCACTCTGGCTCATTGCAATTCAGAGATGACATTTTGGGCCGCTTTTACATAGGTGCCGCGGTGAAAGCGGTAGGACCCGATGAAATGTAGAAAAATCGCCCCAGTCAGTTCGTAGCTGATGTGGTGTACGGCATAGGTGGGAAAAGGCAGCACGACGGCATCCCTGGTATTTGCCACCAGGAAATTCGCGGCAAATTGTTCCGAGCCGTATTCGATGAAGCGGCCGTCTGTAAGACGGTTCATCTCGGTGAACAGTGTTTCGGCGTCTTCGAATCCCACATGCCCGCGACCGAAACCGTAAAATCCCGCGGAGCCGCGGACATAACGGCGGGTTCCGGCATCTGGCAGGCCAGGCATCGCACGCTCGGAAACAGTCTGGATATTGTTCGACGGACGATTCGCAACTGCGGCGGCCCGTGCCGCAACGGTGTCGATTGCGAGGCACTCACCGGTGCCGAGAATGAAGCTCTTCCCGGCGCTTATTGTTTCCAGAACGGCGTCCGGTCGGGCAAGGGTCAGCGTGTCGGAATCAAGCTGGATGACATAGGCGCGTTCCGCGAGCTTGATGGACCAGAACATGCGTTGCCACATGATGTCGGCGGGCACCTTTCCCGTTTCGATGTCCTTGCCCAGGACAATGCGGAGTCCCGGAAGGTGCGTATGCAGGACAGCCTGGTCGTTGGCGGTGAGTGAACCGTCATTCATCGCGACGACGCCGGATGGCGGGAGGAACCGCAGCAAGGATTTGACGGCAGCGAGATACATCAGCAAGTCAC
>DAIDMG010000156.1:0-289 GCA_027449105.1 Acidiphilium sp.
CTATTTTGCGAGCTGCGATTTCCCGGCAAGTACGCCGGAACCATCTGATTCATGGTCCGTGATTACTCAAGTTTTGATCAAATTGACCTCGGGAAAATAGAATTTCAACAGCCTGTTAAAGTATGCCCAATGTTCGACGTGGCTTTGTATATGCTAATCAATGCGTAGCTTAGAGACGATGCTCATGCTGCATGCCGAGTCTCCGGGTGTTGAAAGAACGAACGAACATTCGCGGCGTCTTCTGAAGGTAATGCAGTCGTCCCACGACGGCGCGCATTCGGTCTGCTGG
>DAIDMG010000156.1:299-5462 GCA_027449105.1 Acidiphilium sp.
TAGTCCACGCAAGCTCATCGGGATTGAGCTCTGGAGAATGTGGCGAAAAAAAAGGAACAGACGGAACTTTCCTTACAACAAGTCAACATAGTCTTTGACTTTCTTGGGGTGATGCGAAGCATGTCCGTCGACAATCAGAAGAATGGCGCGCCACTGCCCGTGTGTTAGACGCTTGAAAAATTGATGAACACCGCGACACCAGTCCCACCGCGCACTACCAAAAAAGCGCAGCTCACCGCGCGGGCTGACGGCCGACATCATGTTCAAGCTGAACCGCTGTCCTGTAACGCGCACCACCGGAGTTTCTCCCTTCGGCGCCCAGGTCGTGCCGCTGTGAAAGTCCGAGCGCAAACCCGACTCGTCCCTGAAAAAAATCTCGGCCTTCCCTCGCTTCGTTTGGAGGCGACTCTTGGGATGCTCCTTCTTCAGCCAGCCATCCACGAGCGAACTGTCCTGCTGATAAGCTCGAAACAGCGGCCGCTGGCATGTCAGTCCAAGCTTCGCCAGGAGACTTCCGGCCGACACGAGACTCAACTTGATGGAGAATCGTTGCGCGATGAGGGTGCGGATCTGGGCCCGCGTCCACAGTGCGAACGGGAGTTTGAACTGAAGTGGATTCTTGGTCGTCACAGTGGCATAGATCCAGCGAATCTGCTTCGCTGCCAGGCGCTTCGACCGGCGCATCGCTTTTCGGGACCGCAACGTGCTGCAGGCTCGCCGTGCACTCTACCAGCAGGTACGAGCAGAAGACCCGCGACGCCGGGCACGGCACACCCGAAACTGGACTCGGAATACCGTCGTCACGTTCAATCCCGAGCGCGACGCAGTGATCAAGGCCGCAACTGGGATTCTTCATAACTTGCGGACGGCGGCGTGAATTGAGCGACAGCTACCTTAACACCCACCGGCCGTGCGGGAGCAGGCCGCATTACCCTTTCGGATTTAGATAGAGCCGTAAATGGCAGAAAGCCTATCTTTCAACTTGAAATCATTGAGTAGCTGCGTTCGTGCGAATTGGCGTTAGTGGAGTTTCGGTGTTCTAGTGGCGTCACAGAACAACACGGAGGTGCCCAAGGTTGTGCGGCGCGGCAAGAAAATGTGCGACGATATTGTGCGGCGTCGCATGGTTTGAGAATTTTGAATGAAAATTATGATCGCTGACGGTTAAGTAAGGCTTCAGAACATGAGCGACGTACTCATTTCCTTCGATTTTCCGCCGATGATTGGTGGGGCACACACTTGGCTGTACGAGATATACCGTCGTTGGCCCACAGAGGTTCGGGTTCTGGCTGCCGAGTATTCCAAGGATCATCGGGAGTCACATGAGCAAAGGGAATTCGACCACAGCGCAAGCGGGATTCTGAAAATATCACGCCGTGCACGTGTCTTGCCGCAGTTTGACGCGCTATCGTTGCGCTATGCGTCTTTCTTGTGGGACCAGCTGTTGGCTATCAGAGAGTTTGCCGGGAACAAGGGGAAGCAAGGCCCGGTTCGGACGACGATTCACTCTTTACGAGCCGTTCCGGAGGGTCTTCCGGCTTGGCTATATTCAAAAATGCACCCTAGAACAACGTCTCTTGTGACTTATGTTCACGGTGAAGAAGTGCTAGTAACTCAAACGAGCCGACAATTGAGATTTTTTGCTCGGCAGATTTATGAAGACTCTCATCTGGTGATCGCGAACAGCGAGAACACCCGACGGGTTCTCGCGGAAGCATTTCCACAGGTTCGGAGCGTTTGCATACATCCCGGAGTAGACACCGTATCGTACCGAGTGGCTCGCGGTGAACGCAAACGCTATCGAAGCCTCTTGGGATGGCCGGCAGACACGATTGTGGTACTCACTCTTGCGCGAATGGAACCGCGCAAAAATCACGCTATGGTAATCCGCGCTATTGCCAAGTTGAGAGCAGAACAGTTGCCAATCGCACTCGTATGCGCGGGTGACGGACCCGAGCGTACAAAGGTCGAGGAACTCGCCGCCAAACTGGGTGTATCGGACTGGGTGCGATTCATCGGTCAGGTCTCGGAACGAGACAAGCCAATTCTTTACAGTGCTGCAGACATATTTGCTATGCCAGCTATCACGGTTGGCGAGATGATCGAGGGATTTGGCATAGTGTTCGTCGAAGCTGCTGCAGCTGGATTGCCGACGATCTGTGGACTCACGGGGGGGCAACGGGAGGCTATACGTGACGGCGAGACAGGATATGCCGTAGATGGTACGTCGCTTGATGCGGTAGCGTCTGGAATTCGCGAACTTGCGACGAAGCCAGCTTTGCGTCGTAGGTTCGGGTACGCGGGTTTAAAGCTAGCGGCCGAACACGATTGGAACGTCCTCAGTAAAAAAATCCAAGAAGAGGTGCAAAAGTAAGAGAGAGGTTGTTGCCAAAATCGACAGTTATCAATGTGAACATGCGCCATGCGAATTACGGAATGCGCGGTTTACGATTGCCACGGCGAACGTCGGAATCGACGTTTTAGCACCAAGTTAAGCTTCATCCGATCGGCGAGAATCGAGATTGTTCTCAGGTTACTAAACGTCGCAGAAATAATTGAATACTCAAAAAAAGGAGGTAGTTCGGATTGCAGCACACAGCCGCGCCAGATCGTTTGCGAGGTACGCAGTCGGCGCAGGCTCTTGAGTAGAGCGCTGGTGAGGTCGTGTATGTTCTCGGGTCAACCGTTGGCTAAGGGGTGTATGGTAGCGTGCGAGGCGGCTTCAACGGGATTTAGCTTGGGAGTGTTGGCGGCCAGCCACAACAGATGCTGACGAGGATAGCTGTGCAGCAGGTCACTCAAGGAGTACGGGTCTGAATGCCGGCGCCGTCCCACGCCACGATAACGTGGCTACGGAGTTGGCGCTGCAGGTACGATCGGAAGTCATAGACGTCATCTTGAGCGATGCTCTTGGCATGCATTCGGAAGGACAGATCGAGCCGCCGGCGCTCCACGACAGTCCGCCGATTATTGAGCTGTGGTCGCGCCGGTAGTAGTGGCGAACGATGGGCGATTGACTAACCGGGGCGCAGTTGTGACATACGGAGGGATCGTCATGTCGCCGGATCCGTCGGAAGTGGGTAAGAGGGAACCCAATCGCAGGGTGAAATGTCCGGTATACCGATTCGAAGGGTAAGCCCCTTCGCTTTCATTAAGCGTCACGGCGTCGCAACCTATTGATAGAGGTTCCATGTATAGTGATTGCACTAATGTTGTAAGCAGCAAGTGAGGAGGACGTGTAATGGGTGGTGTGCTGGGTGTAGTGGGGTTATTGCATGCCGATGAGACGACGACTCGGTTCGAGTTGGCGTCGCAGGTGATGCAGCGCCGTAATTTGACGCCACCGTCTGTGTATCACGCAGAGGGAGGCCGGTGGGCATTTGGAAAGTTTGAATCTAGTCGTGGCGCCCTTCCGGCTCGAGAGTTCGGCAAGACATCTGCGCCGTGTGCGCTGTTTCATGGAGTCCTTTATAATTCCCAGGAGCTTTGGCGGCGCGTCGAAGGAAGTTCGAGTGCACGCGAAGAGCAGGTTTCGCAGTTAATCCTTGCGTTATATGCAGAGTATGGAATTCGGTTTTTAGAGTACATGGAGGGTGAGTTTTGCCTTGCAGTCGCTGATCCGCTTCAACGGCGAGTCTTCATTGCAACAGATACAGTAGGAAGTCATCCTGTTTACTGGCACCACGATTCCGATGGGCTAATCTTTTGCACTAATCTGTCCGCCCTGTTGTGTGCAACACCATCTGCGCGGCGACTTGATTTTAGAGCTGTGGCGGATTATATCACGTTAGGTTCACTGTTGGGTGATAGAACGCTTGTCCAAGGAGTGTCACTCTTGGCGCCTGGCGCGGTCGTGGAATATAAGGCGCAAGGAGGAGTGGCTTCAGTTCGCCGGTATATTGACCTTGCGACCTTTTTTGAGAATAAATGTCACAGTAAAGAGATCTATTTGGAGTCTGTTGAAGCGGAATTTCAGGATGCCGTCGACCGCGCTTTGAAATCGACGCGACGGGTGGGATTGGCGCTCTCGGGTGGACTTGATAGTCGCGCGATCCTTAGTGCATGTGGGGAGCGCGCAAAGACGCTTCAGACCTACACGCTCGGCATAGATGGTTGTGCGGATCAGGTCATCTCGGAGAGGCTTGCACGCATTGCTGGCTCTGAGCACCGATTTTTTGCGCTTGATCAAAGTTATCTTCGAGATTTCCTTCCGAATATGGTTCGCATGGTCTCAATGACCGATGGTATGTACGTCAGTCATGGGCTTACGGAGATGCTTGCCCTTCAGTTTTTAGGGGAGACTGGAATTGAAGTTCTGCTGCGAGGCCACGGAGGTGAATTGGCTAAGGCGCGTCTAGCTTGGCCACTTCATACCGATGATTCGGTGTATCGGTTGAACTCTACAGAGGCGCTTGCAGAATACCTGAGTAGGCGGGCGAACTACATTACAGGTGGACTCGCTTTGTCTGATCTTCTCGTTCCAGAGGCGGCTCGTGCTGCTGGAGACGGTAGTCGGTCGGCCTTTAGAGAGGTCCTTGCAGATACTGGCTTATCGCCAGCGGCATGCTGCAGTTACTTATATCTTCGCGAATTGACGCGGCGGTTTACGATTCCATCCATTGAGCTCTTTCGTACGGTAGTTGAAGTTCGGCTCCCCTACCTTGATCGCCGGTTTTTGAAGGCGCTCCTCGGGGCTCCTCCTGAGTGGCGTGATTCGACGGAAATCCATCAGCGACTCATCGCGGGTGGCATAGGGCGCCTTGGAAAGGTCCGAAATTCGAATACCGGCGCACCGGCAATTGCGTCTCCGAAGACAGAATATGTTCTCGATAAATTTAACTCTCTGTTTAAGCGCTTCAATATTAGGGGCTTTCGGCATTACCACAACTTTGACGCCTGGATGCGTACCATGCTTTTGCAGAGCGTCGAATCAGAGCTGATGACAAGTGAGTCGCAAACGAAGAGATTTATTGATAATTCGGTCCTGAAGAGACTGATTGACGAGACCCGGAATGGTGTCGACGATCGTGGCTATTTATTACAAGTTCTGCTGATACTAGAAATCTGGCAGCAGGGACACATCGTCACCAACTACCACGTCATCGCCAACGCCGAGGCGATCCGCGTGCAGCTCGCCGACGGCCGCATCGCCAAGCCGCGCAT
>DAIDMG010000157.1 GCA_027449105.1 Acidiphilium sp.
CGGAATCAGCCGGCGACGATTCTTGCCCGCACGGGGCGCCTGGTTCAGGGGCCAGATGGCCCAATGGTGGAACTGCAACAGGGAGAGAGGCAGCAGATTGACCCGCGAACCCACGAACTGGATGTGCTGAAATTCGCTTCTGATACAGTCGGCATAGAGCAAGCATCGAAAATGGTTCGGAACCTGCCTCCGAAGACGTCGGAAGCGACGATGGCACAATTGCTGCACCCGAACCGGCAAATTCTGGATCCGGCAGCGCTGCACAAATGGCGGGCGGAAATCTCGCGACGGCTTGCGACTCCCTTTGCGGTTCTTTCCTATGCCCTGATAGCTTTGCTTTCGGTGTTAAGGGCAAAATTTCGACGGCACGGCGGACTGGTGCGGCCGTTTGCGGCGGTGGTTGTTATGGTTGTGCTTGTTGCCCTGGGAATCATTGTGCAGAACTTGGCGGCACGAAATAATGCGCTGATTCCGATGATCTGGCTGGTTGCCGTCGGACCCACTCTTAGCATTGTTGCCGTGGGACTCTCGACAAGTTGGCGAAAGTACCTGGGCAGGCAGGCACCGGAACCCGCCCAATGAGACGGAGGTTGCTGCCGCCGTGGACGTTGTCGATTTATGTCGCTAGGCGTTTCGCCGTGGCGGTGCTTGGTATGCTGGCAGCTCTCACGCTGTTTGGTTCACTTTTCGATTTCCTTGATTTGCTGCGCCAGGCGGCGGACAAGCCGAGGATTGGTGTTGGCCTCGTCCTTGAGATCGAACTTCTGAGGATTCCTTGGCTTGCGATACGGATTCTGCCCTTTGCTGTCCTCCTTGGGGGCATCTATTCGTTTTGGCGTCTCACAAGGTCATCGGAGCTGGTCGTTGCCCGGGCTACTGGAGCCTCTGCGTGGCAATTCCTGATGCTGCCCGTTAGTGCAGCAGCTTTGCTTGGCTTTATCACGATGACGGCGATAAGTCCGCTTTCGGCAGTCATGTTTGCCCGTGCTGAGACCCTGTATTCAGCCTATTTGGCTATTGGCGCGGGGCCTTTGTCTCTCGCTGGCGGCCAGCTATGGCTACGCCAGGAGGATCACGCCATTACCCCGCGGGGCGTCGCTGTTCTGCATGCGCGCGATGTCCGGATCGTCGCGCACCGCCTGACGACGGGGCCAATTACAATCCTCCGGCTTGGGCCGCAGACAAGGATGCTGGAACGAATTGACGCTGCTTCTGCTCGACTCGACCGCGGGCGTTGGGAGCTGCACGATGCGTGGATTCTGAATCCGGGCCATACGCCCAAGAAATTCGGTGCGATACAGTTTCCGACCGATCTTACCGTGAGGCGCGTGCAGGAAAGCTTCGCAAGCCCAAGTGCGCTGTCATTTTGGGCTCTCCCTGGATTTATTCGGCTGCTGAGGCGTTCCGGCTTTTCGACGACCCGCCATGAGCTGGCCTTTCAAACCTGGCTTGCATTACCTCTGCTTTGCGCGACGATGGTACTTGTTGCTGCGGGTTTTTCAATGCGGCCGGCCCGACGCGGTGGCGCCGCACAGATGATTGGTGGCGGCGTTGTATTTGGCTTTTTTCTATTCATGATTTCTGAAGTTGCGGCGCAGTTTGGGAAATCGGGGGCGCTCCCGGTCCTGCTGGCCGCCTGGGCACCAGCGGCCGTGGGTTTGCTACTGGCTGTTGCGTTGTTGCTTCATCTGGAGGATGGCTGACCGATGGGATCGGCTGCACGTCATTTCCGATGGTTTTGCGGTTTAGTAATTGCATGCGCTGTACTGGCGGGAGCAGGACGACCTGCATTGGCGCAACGCTACATGAGCGACTTGGCCGGCACCGAATCGCCGACTTCGAAATCGGGGCCGGTAACCTTTCTCGCCGATAACGTCCGATATGACCGGCGAAAAGACCTCGTTATTGCGACCGGTAACGTCCAAGCATGGCAAAATGGCTATGTCTTGAGTGCCCACAAGGTAGTGATTGATCGGAAGGACGATACAGCGACAGCGATTGGTGATGTAATTCTAGTCGTGCCGTCAGGCCAGGTTGTATTTGCGAAACGCGCAAAACTCAGTCATGGGATGCGGGACGCGGTGATGCACGGTATCGCCACACTGCTTGCTGAGAACGGTCGGATGGTCGCCAACGGGGCGCGACGCTATGGCGGCATCATCAACGAAATCGCCAAGCCGATCTACTCAGCTTGCGATCTTTGCAAGAGCAATCCCACAGCGCCACCTCTATGGCAGATCAGGGCACGGAGCGCTGTCGAGAACCTCAAAAAAAAGATTATTGAGTATCACGATGCGGAATTGCAGATTCACGGTGTGCCGGTCTTTTGGTTTCCGTACCTTTCGCAGCCGGACCCGTCGGTGAAGCGCCAGAGTGGATTGCTGATCCCCGAATTCGGCTCCTCTACGCACATAGGTACCTTTTTTGCGATTCCGTATTTTTGGGTGATCAGCAAAAGTCAGGACATGACAATTGTCCCGATCATAGCGACCAAGGCGGGACCGGTTCTTGATCTCAAATATCGCCAAGCTTTCAATTTTGGAAGGCTCAACATAAACGTTTCCGGAGGGCATGACCGATACGCCAATGCTCGCGCGTTTTCGGACGCCATATTCTCCAACGGCGAATTCGATCTGAACAAGACCTGGCGGGCGGGGTTTAGCTATAATCATACGTCCAACGTGCAATATCTTGACGATTTCCGGTATCTTCCGAACGCTGGCTTTCTTGCGTCCGAAGCCTATCTCGAAGGATTCGGGTCGGGGTCTTATGCACGCATTGATGCGCAAACATTTCAGGGTCTCGTGGCGACCGTGTCGCAGAATAGGCTTCCGATTGTCGCGCCGTACGCTCGTTACGATTATTTTGGGGCTCCAGACAGTTGGGGGGGGCGCATTACACTTGCGGCTAACGCTTTTAGCATTTTTCGCAATAACGGCACTGACAGCCGACGTCTTGCTGTAACGGGCGGTTATGATTTGCCGTTCACGACAGCCAGTGGCGTGCTGATCGATACGAGGTTACGTCTAATTGCGGCTGGCTATACGGCAAGTAAACTTAACGAGCAACCAAACTTTTCTAACGTTAGCAACGCAACCACGGGGAGGGTTATTCCAGTCGGCGCTATCAGCTTTAACTGGCCACTCGTGCGATCCGCCGGGCGTTTTGGCGAGCAGGTCGTTGAACCGCGCGTCCAGTTCGTTGCGGCGCCCAGTTACGGGGTAACACAATCGACCCTGATTCCGAATGAGGACAGCCTAGACCTCGAATTCACTGACGCTAATTTATTCAGCTTAAATCAGTTTCCGGGGATTGATCGATTTGCTGGCGGCGAGCGTATCGATTACGCGCTGCAGGCGGCCTGGTATTTGCCGTCTGGCGCCCAGATGTCTGGCTTGATTGGCCAGTCTTATGCTTTTCACAGAGATGCCTTGTTTCCTGTGGGAAGCGGTCTGAGCGACAATGTCTCCGCTATTGTTGCTCGCGCGGAGGTTTCCCCATTCAAATGGGTTGACCTCAACTATCGTACGCGGTTGTCTCACCATAATCTTGGTATTCAAATGGTGGACACAACGGCGCGCTTCGGAACGCCGGCTCTCAATTTTACCGGCGGCTACCTCTATTCGACAACCAATCCATATTACCTGTACACTCAGGCTGGACCCACGCCCGCTGCGTACTACATTCCGCGCCGGGAAGTTACCATTGACGCTTCAACTACACTGGTACCGCACTGGACTTTTTCGGCGGGTGCCGCCAGAAACATCGAAACGGGGCAGTTCGACTATGCGTCGGCAGACGCCACTTGGCAGAACTCTTGTACTGCGATCAGCATTGTTTTCTATAGACGTTATACCTCGTATAATTACGATCATGGTAGCACGATGTTGCTCATCAATGTAACCCTTAAGACCTTAGGCAACTTTGGATTTAGCGCCCTATGAACAGGTTTTTGTTTTACGCCGTGTTGGCCGTCTCCATACTTGGCGCAGCTTCCTCAGCCGCGAGGGCTGAAGGTGCCTCGATTGCTGTTGTCGTGAACGGCACGGTTATTACCAATCAGGATGTCATGGCGCGTACGCGGCTTTTTGCGCTCTCTGCTGGTTTGCCAATGACGCCAGCAGTTATGGAGCGGCTGCGGCCGCAAATTGTTAGCGAACTTATCGATCAAGCGTTGCAGTTGCAGGCCATCGAAAAGCACAAGGTTGTGGTGACGGATTCTGAGCTGGAGAGGGCGCTCGCGAAGATCGACAAGGCCAACGGCCTGCCACCTGGCGGGCTGCAGCACAAGCTGGAGGCCGCGGGTATACCGTTCTCAACTTTGGTCAATCAGTTTCGGATTCAGATTGGCTGGAATCAAGTATTGAGACAGCAGTTGGGTGAAAACCTGCGCCCGAGTCATGAGGAACTGCTCGCCGAAAAGCGGGCGATGCGTATGGAAACTGGCCAGACGCAGTATCGCATTGCTGAGATTTTCGTGCCGATCGAGAGCCCAAAGGACGCATTGAGCGCCAAGCGTTTTGCGCAGACGGTGATTACCCAGCTGCGCAACGGTGCGCCGTTCCCTGTCGTGGCCGCGCAATTCTCGCAAAGTCAGAGCGCGCTAGCCGGGGGTAATCGTGGATGGGTATCGCCTGACCTGCTTGACCCCGCGGTTCGGGACATCGTTGCACGGATGCCTGTCGGCGCGATCTCTGACCCTGTTAGGGTGCCCGGGGGTTACGAGATCGTATCGCTTCTGGGCGTTCGAAAGTTTGGTGAGGGGGAAAGGACCGAATTGTCGATCCGGCAAGCGTTCTTCCGGTTTCCGACTCCTTTCAACGGGGGGCAGCCGACGGCGGGTCAGATTGCGGTGCTTGAAAGGGTAAACGCTTTGCGGCCCAACCTGCACGATTGCGCTGCTGTCGAGGCGGCGAATCAAGCCGCTGGGAAGCTGCGGCCAGCCAATCCGGGTAGGGTTAACCTCGCGACGGTGCGGCCGGCCGCGTTCAGGTCGCTGCTCGCGAAATTGCGGGTTGGCCAGGTGAGTGAACCGCTGGTTTCCCATAATGGTGTCGCGATTGTCATGGTGTGCAAGCGGAGCCAGAAACGAATTGGTCTTCCAAACATGACCGAGATCGCCGACCGGCTGGTGCAGCGGCGAGTTTCATTTGAGTCTCAGCAGCTCATTGACGATCTGCGCCGCCAGGCCATTATCGTCAGACCCGCCGCAATGATAAGCCGACCGGCTTCGCACGGTACCCTGCCTGGATGAGTCGTCGCCAGCCTCACGGTGGCAAGGTGTACCGCGGCTTGGCGGCCGATAAATCACTCGGCCAGCATTTTCTATTCGACCCCAAAGTGCTCGACAGCATCGTGCATGCGGCCGGTGCCTTGAAGGGTGTCAATGTCA
>DAIDMG010000158.1 GCA_027449105.1 Acidiphilium sp.
ATCCATCATTGCTTCAGTATGCTTGGGGCCCGGGGTGAATCGCAGACGCTCGGTTCCGGCTGGAACTGTCGGGTAATTTATGGGTGTCGCGTACATGCCGAATTCGCGAATCAACCGCATAGAAACTTCTGTGGCTCGAGCGGCGTTGCCTATCACTAGCGGGACGATGTGGCTGTTGCTGCGAAGTCGAGGTAGTTTTGCGGCATCAAATTTGGATTTTAAGAGCTCCGCGTGTTCAAATAATGCGGCTCGGCGCGCGGTGTCTACCTTAAGGCGGCGAACAGCGGCTAGTGCCGCCGCAACGGTGGGTGGAGGCAGGGCAGTGGTGAAGATAAATCCAGCAGCAACGGAGCGGATATAATCGATCACACTGGTGTCAGCAGCGACGTACCCACCGTGACAACCATATGCCTTCGCAAGCGTACCTTCGATTAGTGTAAGCCGATGAGCCACTCCGTCACGTTCGGAAATGCCACCGCCATGGTCACCGTACATTCCGACGGCGTGAACCTCGTCGAGATATGTTATTGCGTTATAGTGATCAGCTAGGTCGCAGATCGCGCCGATCGGCGCGATGTCGCCGTCCATCGAGTAGACGCTTTCGAAGGCGATCATTTTTGGCGCATCAGATGGCGCATTTGCCAGCAGACGTTCGAGATCGGCAAGATCGTTGTGTCTGAACACGTGCACCTTTGCCGGCCTACCCCCCTTAATGCCAACAATTATAGAGTTGTGGTTCTGCTCGTCCGAGAAGACTTGCCAGTTCGGCAGCGAGTTGAGGATCGCACTTAGCGTGGCTTGGTTCGACACGTAGCCGGACGTGAATAGCAGTGCTGCATCCTTCCCGTGTAAGGAGGCAAGTTCGGCTTCAAGTGCAGAATGAATTGGTGAAGAGCCAGCAATGTTGCGCGTTCCGCCAGCTCCGGCACCCATTGTGCGGGCGGCACCAATAGTAGCTTCGATTATTTCAGGATCTGTGCCCATCGCCAAGTAATCGTTGGATGACCACACTAAAATGTCCTCAGTCTTGCCATCCATCGTGACGCGATAATACGGGAATCGGTCGACTAGTTTTTCTAGGGCCACAAAACGACGATAACGACCCGCAGCCTTGATTTCGCCGAGGACATTGTCGCATTGGGCGAGAAAAGGATGACTCCTATTCATAGCCAACTCCCAGTCCGGGCATTGTGCTCCGCATTGTCAGAGATTGCCGCCAAGGACACGTCCGGACAAAAATATATCAAACCTTGCACGACAATATTACCCATATATCGGCCGTTTATGCTCTAATCTTTGACGTCGATCAATGTTCGGACAGTCGGCCGTCTAGCATGAGCATCATTTCGTTCCACTCGCGTTTCGACAAGCCTGAATCGGCTTGGTTGACGGGCTCGCCTGCAACCATGCGCCTGAGCGCTGCCATCATCGGCGCCGAGAACAATGTTGCATTCAGACGATAATCGAGAAATGCGTTATAGCTTTTTGGCACCCAAGCTTTGACGATCCCCATAATTGTATCGGCGTAGGCACGAATCTCATATTGTGCGTGAACATCAGCTCGCAACGACAGGAAATGAAAAAGGTTGTGCAGGTCAACCTTCCAGTACCACTGGGTATAGGTGTTGAGAGTCAGATTCATCCGGGCGAGTTCACGGGCGAGGCCACGCCGCGATGGGTCAGGTACAGCCTCATTTAACATTTGTTCATAATGGGCATAATTTCGTTCCGAGTCTTCGCGCAATATCGACAAAACAGATGCAGCTTCTGCGCCATCCAATGGAACGCCACGCCCCTGTCTATTGCTCGATGCTTGTGCGGCGAGATGCTCAGGAGCCGGGATGTAAAACTCACGGTCCATTATTGAGTAGCGCGCGGAATATTCGTTGACGTTTGCGGTGCGGTGCCGAATCCACTGCCGCGCGACAAAGATTGGCAGTTTGACGTGGAGTTTAATCTCGCACATTTCGAAAGGGGTCGAATGGTGGTGTCGCATCAGATATCGGATCAACCCTTCATCTTCCGAGATCTTTCGTGTGCCGCGGCCGTATGAAACCCGAGCCGCCTGAACCACGGCTGCGTCGTCACCCATATAGTCGATTACCCTTAGGAATCCATGATCAAGAACCGGTACTGGCACAAATAGCAGATCTTCGAGCGCAGGAACGGTGGCGCGTCGCGTCGGCACCATGTCCCTCCGGGCGTTGTCGATTTCAGCTTGGTCGCTATCGGAAAGCCGCATAGATCAATCCCTTTCACCACATGCATCTATGGCCTATATGTTGGGTGTCGGGCAACCGACTATGGCGATAAACGATGCGTGGAATAAGCGTTGTGGACCCGGGGGCAGTACCCGGCGCCTCCACCAACAAATGCCCTTCTGGGTAGAATGCTGTCGTTTGGGTATGCTCTAAAGGAATATGCCCGAGTGAGAGATTAATTGGGGGCGAAACAGGCTCGACACGCGCGGTAAAGACTCATCTTTTGCTCGGCATGGTTCCGCCGTCATCGGGCCAAATCACAAGTGCCAACGATAACTTCGAGGCGCTCGCTGTCGCTGCGTAAGCGGTAAGCGCGGTTGGGGGGGCACCGGGCAACAGAAGCCCCCCGCTTCGGTCCCAGGACGAGACAGCAGATCTGCGCGTGGTGATGATGGTGGGCAACCACTAGGCCCGCCTACAAATCGATCGTATAGGGTCGGCAATGCTGTTTGTACCTCCTGCGGATTTTGCACAGATAGAGTCTGCGATTGCCCGCGCCGCTGAGAGCCTTGCCGGTGAGCAGCGTGTTGATGGCCATTACGTTTATGAACTGGAAGCAGATGCGACGATTCCAGCCGAATATGTGTTACTTGAACATTTTCTTGATCGAATTGATCCTGGCTTGGAAGCTCGAATTGGCGTTTTTCTTCGTGGAAGCCAAGGCAATTCGCGTCAAAATCCCGGCGGTTGGCCATTGTTTTATGATGGCGCAATGGACCTTTCCGCGAGTGTCAAAGCCTATTTCGCACTGAAAGCGATAGGGGATGACCCGAAGGCTCCGCACATGCTTCGCGCGCGCGAGGCGATTCTTGCCCGAGGCGGTGCTGAGCGAACCAACGTCTTTACCCGTATCCAGCTCGCGTTGTTTGGTGCCTTGCCTTGGCGGGCTTGTCCAGTGATGCCCGTCGAGATTATGCTATTACCGAGCTGGTTTCCTATCACGATCTGGAAAATTAGCTATTGGTCACGCACAGTTTTAGTTCCATTGCTCGTGCTGATGACTCGGCGCCCGGTTGCCCGCAATCCTCGCGATATCCGTATAGACGAGTTATTCGTCACTCCGCCGGAGGATGTCAACGACTACATCCGGGGGCCGTACAGGTCAGGCTGGGGTTCGGTATTTAAGGCATTGGATGCTATGCTTCGACCTGCTGAACCGCTTTTCCCTGCTCGCGTTCGAGAACGCGCAATCCAAGCGGCTATCGACTTCATTCGTCCTCGTCTCAACGGCGAGGATGGGTTGGGTGGCATTTATCCGGCGATGGCGAATACCGTAATGATGTATCACACGCTCGGGTACGCATCGGATCATCCCGAGTATGCGACGGCATGGCAATCGGTGCGTAAACTTATCACCGATGCAGCTGGGCGCATGCCCGGCGGCACTTATGTACAGCCGTGTCTTTCTCCAGTGTGGGATACCGCGCTCGCAGCTCATGCGCTTATCGAAGCTGTAGGTTCTGACGACCAACGTGTTGCCGCCGCTTGTAATTGGCTGGTTCCCCGGCAGATTCTCGATGTGAAAGGGGACTGGGCACATCGAAAGCCAAACGTACTGCCAGGCGGTTGGGCGTTTCAGTACAATAACGCGTATTACCCGGATGTGGACGATACGGCCGTGGTTGGGATGCTGCTTGATCGTGGGAGACACCCAGCGCATCAAGCGGCTGTCGACCGCGCTAGGCGCTGGGTCCTCGGGATGCAAAGCGCTTCAGGAGGGTGGGGAGCATTCGACTCTGACAACGAGTTTCATTACCTCAATCATATCCCGTTCGCCGATCACGGAGCGCTGCTCGACCCTCCGACAGAGGATGTGACGGCGCGTTGCGTTTCCTTTCTTTCCCAACTCGGCCACGTAGAAGATCTGCCGGCTATCGAACGGGGCGTGAATTATCTCCGTCATACCCAGCGGCCAGACGGGTCTTGGTTCGGCCGTTGGGGAACAAATTACATCTATGGCACATGGTCGGTGCTGTGCGCGTTAAATGCTGCTGGCCTGGATCCAGATGATGTTTCCGTCCAACGTGCTGCAGAGTGGCTCCTATCTAAGCAGCGCAGGGATGGCGGGTGGGGAGAGGATTGTGAGAGTTATGCTCACTCGCCACCTGGTGAGTATCATGAGAGTCTTCCGTCGCAGACCGCTTGGGCTGTGCTTGGCCTGATGGCTGCAGGGCGCCTCGGTGACCCAGGTGTCGCGCGTGGAATAGCGTGGCTCCAGTCTGTGCAGGGTCATGATGGCTCCTGGCGTGAGAAACCATACAACGCGGTAGGTTTTCCGAGAGTATTTTATCTCCGCTATCATGGTTATCCGCGCTTTTTTCCTCTTCTTGCATTGGCTCGATATCGCAATCTTGCAAAAGGCAATGACAAGCGTGTTGCATTTGGCTTCTAAACAGGCATTCTAGGCGTTTCTTCGTAAGAACGGGCTTATATAGAAGGGGCTGTCTTGCACCTCAGTTGCGCGGCCGTTATAGCGTGCGCACTGCACCTGAGTTGCAACGAGATCGCCGACGTAGCTCAGCGGTAGAGCAACTGATTCGTAATCAGTAGGTCCCCGGTTCAATCCCGGGCGTCGGCACCATCTTAAAAACAGCGGCATGTGACACTTTTCTATAGTTGAACGTTGTTGAATCTTGTCAAAGGCGGCGTAAGGCCATGCCTTAGGGGCCTACGGCGTTCATAGATTTGGCTTGCCCTGCATGTGGGGCTCATGCTTCTCCATGATCTTTGTATTGATGGCACGCAAACGCGGCGGCCCGCGGACGCGGGACATCGCCTTCCATTGGTTTTGGTCTTCGCCATCGGTCAGGAAGTCGAGCTAGTGCACTGACTCAGTCAGAAGGTACAGGGATTTTGGCGAGCTTTTCGAAGATGGCTGAGGCTGAGGCAGTCCAGACGA
Source organism: Acidiphilium sp. (assembly GCA_027449105.1). Classification (GTDB taxonomy): domain Bacteria; phylum Pseudomonadota; class Alphaproteobacteria; order Acetobacterales; family Acetobacteraceae; genus Acidiphilium. The sequence continues at coordinate 5,161 of DAIDMG010000158.1, forward strand.
ACGGCTTGGAGGTCTTGTTGTGCGCCTTGATGTAGCGCTCGATGGCTTCTTGAAGCTCGGCGACGG
>DAIDMG010000159.1 GCA_027449105.1 Acidiphilium sp.
CAGGAGTTGTTGGAAGGAGCCCCATCCGTGCCGGATTCGAATAGAGTATTCGATCACATAAAGGCGTGCATTCCTGATACTCAAGCATCGATTTCGGCGGGGATTCGGAGCCTTTTTCGGAACCGAAATGATGCATTCTGACGTTACGGTGCTCTGAGTGAAGAAAGGGGGACAGGGATGACAGAACCAACGATTATATGCCCGAATTGCAAAACCGAAATTCGGCTGACGGAGTCGCTCGCCGCACCTCTCATTGCCGCCACCCGTCAGCAGTATGAGCAGAAGCTCCTGCAAAAAGACGCAGAAGTCGCCGAACGCGAGCAGGGCATCCATGAGAAAGAAAAACAGCTTTTGGAGGCGAAACGCACGCTCGATAGCCAGGTGGCGGACCAGGTAGCCGCCGAACTGAAGACCGAGCGAGCCCGCATTATGGCCGAAGAGGCCAGGAAGGCGAAACTTGCCAGTGCTGCGGAGTTTGACGCGAAAGTGCACGAACTGGCAGAACTGCAGGAAGTGCTCAAGGTACGCGATGAAAAACTGGCCGAAGCGCAAAAGGCGCAGGCCGATCTGATAAGAAAGCAACGCGAACTGGATGACGCGAAGCGGGAATTAGATCTGACGGTCCAGAAGCGCATACAAGACGGCCTTGCCCTGACTCGGCAAGAAGCGAAAAAAGAAGCGGAGGAAGAACAGAAACTCAAGGTGATGGAAAAGGAAAACACCATTCTCGCCATGCAGAAACAAATCGAGGATCTCAAACGCCGGGCCGAGCAGGGGTCGCAGCAGCTGCAGGGTGAAGTGCAGGAACTCGATCTCGAAAATCTACTGCGGGCCAAGTTTCCCCTTGATTCGATTGAGCCCGTGGCGAAAGGAGAGTTTGGTGGCGATGTCGTTCAGAAGGTCGTTAGCCAGGCGGGCCAGCCATGTGGGGCCATCCTCTGGGAGTCGAAGCGCACAAAAAACTGGAGCGATGGGTGGCTCGCTAAGCTCCGCGACGATCAACGGGCCGCCAAGGCGGAAATATCGGTCCTCGTGAGCCAGGTTCTTCCAAAGGGCGTCGAAACCTTCGACGCGATCGATGGCGTCTGGGTCACGAGCCCGCGGGCCGCGCTGGCGGTGGCCACGGTGATGCGTCATTCGTTGATTCAGGTCAGCATGGCCCGACAGGTCAATGAGGGTCAGCAGACAAAGACCGAAATGGTGTACGAATATCTGACCGGCCCGCGATTTCGGCATCGTGTAGAAGCCATCGTGGAGGCCTTCTCGTCCATGAAGGAAGACCTGGATAAGGAACGCAAAGCCATCATGAAGCAGTGGGCCAAACGTGAAGCGCAAATTGAGCGTGTAATGGGTGCCACGGTGGGCATGTATGGGGATCTGCAGGGCATAGCCGGCAAGACCCTGCAGGAAATAGAGGGGCTAAGCCTGATTGCGTTACCAGCACCGGAGGAAGAAAGCACGTGACCACATGGCGTAAATAGGCCACAATAATTCTGAGTTCAGCTAAGCTGGGAAGGCCAATATCATCCGTGCCTAGCCTACAAAGGGAGGCCCCCGGCTCTGCCGGGGAGGCAGCAGAAGTTTGACAGAATAGGAAGCCCATCAAGAAACTCACGAAACGTGAGCCGCCAAGCACGCGATTGAGGGAGATTCCAAGATGGACGTGCATGAAGGCCTAAGCCGCTCAGCATGGGAGTGTAAATATCATGTGGTGTTTATCCCGAAGTGCCGGAGAAGGACGCTGTATGAGCCACTGCGACGGCACCTCGGAGAGGTATTCCGGAAGCTCGCGCCGCAAAAAAAGAGCAGGATCGAGGAAGGGCACTTGATGCCGGGTCGCGCGCCTATGCTGATATCGATTGCCCCCAAGTACGCCGTATCCCAGGTGATCGGGTTCATCAAAGGCAAGAGCGCGATTCACTTGGTGGACATATCAAAAATGGTCTGGAGCCGGATGGTAGCTCTAGGCGTTCTAATCCAATATTAAGATGCCATGGGGCCACATATTCGTATGCTGGATAACGCTATTTGGTTAACGCGAGTCTGAATCGTATGGATCGCATCCAGAAACTCAGCTACGAAAAGGATTTCCGAATAGCCTTTCTGGAAGCCAAGGGCGACGGATTTCAGCGCTTGTTCGAGAAGCTTATGTCGAAAGTTCATCCTAACGATTTTATCGCTTGCCGACCATGGGGCAATGTTGGCGACCGAAAGAACGATGGGTATCTACCTTCAAAGCGCATCCTGTTCCAAATCTACGCTCCAAATGATTTGAGTAGTGCGAACGCGGTTAGGAAGATCAAGGTGGATTTCGAGGGTGCAAAAGAGTACTGGGAACGATACTTCGATGAATGGACGTTCGTCCATAACGCGCCTGATGGTCGCGTGGGGCCCCATATCATAGAAACGCTGGCGAAGCTCAGGCAAGAAAACCCGAAGATAAAGGTTGGCCATTGCGGGTACGAAGAAATGCTGGAGAAGTTTCGCCACCTTAGCGTGCAGGACATGGAGTCGTGGTTCGGTCCGGCGCTGACCATGGAGGCAAACGTTAATCTTGGGTACAGCGACTTGGAGGCGGTTCTCAACCATATCAGTGTCGCTCCCGCCCCGCCGATGAGCGAAGTCAGGGACGTCTCGCCCGGAAAGATCGAGGGGAACCTCCTATCGCAAGTTGTTGCGGATTTCCTGAAGATCGGTATGCAGAAGGCGCCACTAGTTATGCAGTTCTTCAACACCTGGAAGGACCCAGGCTATGGTGAGCAAATTGCCTTGGCGTTTAAGAGGGAATACGTGAGATTGAGGGATGCGAGGCCCCGCCTCCATCCTGACGAAATATTTGGTCGGATCGAGGTGTGGGCCGGGGGTACGGCAAATAATACGCCTACCCACAAGGCGGGCATTTTGGCCATTATGGCGCATCTTTTTGAAGGGTGTGTGATTTTTGAAGACATAACGGCGGAGAGGCTGCCATGATTCTGCCATCTAAATACCTTCCGCGGGATCGCGCGTTGCTGACCGTGGGAGGCCAGATTCTTGCTTTTTTAGTACGCCCAAAGACCGTCTCCGCGCTTTGGGAGGAATGGAAACAATCGGAAGGGAGCCTAGCTTCCGTGCGTCCGCGGAAAATTAGCTATGACTGGTTTTTGCTCGCGCTTGATCTTCTGTATGTCCTCGGGATTATTGATATTGAAAGTGGTTTGGTAGCGCGGAGGACGGCGTGATTCACGGTATTTTTAGCTCTTTACCCACGTTCAAAAGTCTAAGGGATCTTAAGCCTGGGCTGAACGTGCTGCTGGCTCAGAAGACTGAGGGTGCGACCAGTAAGCAAACACGCAATCGCGCCGGCAAGACCAGCTTCGTGGAAATTGTGCATTTTTTGATGGGATCGAAAGTTGACGCGGACTCAATTTTCCGTACACCAGAACTGTCTGAATACACCTTCGGTATGGACTTCGATCTGAAGGATGTCCGTACAGTTGTTGAGCGCGGCGGAGGCACTAAGGCCAAGATCTACAGGACGAGCCCGCCAGACACCAGGGTCAGGTTGTCGGTGGCGGATTGGGTGAGTTTCCTCGGCGAAAGCATGTTTGGCTTAAGGAGCCTGGAAGCGGCGGGCAGTAAGCCGCCATCGTTCCGATCGCTGTTCGCGTACTTCGTGCGGCGGCAGTTAGGGGGTGCTTTTACTACACCGGAGAAGCAGGCGGGCATGCAGCAAGTCGGTGACATGCAGACGGCGCTTATGTTCCTGCTCGGGCTGGACTGGCAGATTGCACGCGACTGGCAAGTTGTCCGCGAGCGAGAAAAGACATTGGATGAGCTGAAGAAGGCGGCCGGGACAGGGGCGCTCGGTTCAATCATTGGTAAAGCCGCCGACTTGCGCACGCGGTTGACTATTGAGGAAGCCCACCTTAAGAAGCTCTACGCTGAAATTGAGGGATTTCAGGTACTGCCGGAATACCGGGCATTAGAAGTTGAGAGCGCCAGGTTGACTCGCGATCTCAATGAACTAGCCAATGCCAACACCCTAGACTTCGCAGCCATCCGGGACTTGGAAGACGCTTTGGTGTCGGAAATCCCTCCAGACCTGGAAGACCTGAATGCGGTCTATGAAGAGGTTGGCGTGGTGCTTCCGGGGTTGGTGATGAGGCGCTATGAGGACGTGAGGAGTTTTCACGAATCGGTAGTGCGGAATCGGAAGGATTACCTGTCCAGCGAGCTCGAAGGGGCAAAGTTGCGCGTCAAAATTCGCGATGGAAAGAAAGCCCAACTCGACCAACGCCGCGCTGAAATCATGGGCATCCTCAAGAGCCATGGCGCGTTGGACCAATTCCTCAAGCTACAGGGGGAACTGGGACGGCTTGAGTCCGAGGTGGAATCGCTGCGTCAGCGTTTCGAAGCCGCCGAGCAACTCGAAGGCACAAAAAACGAACTGGAGATCGAGCGCAACCGTCTGACGATTCGGCTGCGGCGCGACTTTGCTGAGCAGAAAGATCGGCTAGATGAAGCGATCATTGCTTTTGAGGAAACGTCGCAGCGGCTCTATGAGGCGGCCGGCAGTATAACGATCGACGAAACCTCTAACGGGCCTTCGTTCAAGTTTCAAATGCAAGGTCAGCGCAGCAAGGGTATCAAGAACATGCAGATTTTCTGCTTCGACATGATGCTCATGCGCTTGTGTGCCAAGCGCCGCATGGGCCCGGGATTCCTGATCCATGACAGTCATTTATTCGATGGTGTTGACGGTCGCCAGGTCATCAGTGCGCTGCGACTCGGGGCGGAGATGTCGGAAAAATTTGGCTTTCAGTACATCGTGACGATGAACGAGGACGACGCCTTTAAGGAAACGATTGATGGCTTTGACCTCAACAACTATGTGCTTCCAATGCGTTTGACCGATGCTACCGAAGATGGTGGACTATTTGGTATTCGGTTTGGGTGAGTGGGGACTGAGGCTCGGTTTGTCGCGTACTGGCGTGCGGCAGGTAGGAGAGGCGGTGATCCCCCAAAAACCCGCCTCTCCCTTGTTTTTTCTCGAGAACCGCCTACGGTTATAGAGTGACGAGTTCGGTCAGCGTGGGGCTGTTGTCATGCAGAAAACAAAAAAGGCGACGACCAAGGCATCGCAAGATGACCCATCCGATCTAACGGAATGTAATCACCCCGTTACCCCC
>DAIDMG010000160.1 GCA_027449105.1 Acidiphilium sp.
AAAGCCCGCCATTTTAGACCCAATCCAATCCTCTCGCCCCAAAGCCCTCACAACACGCAGTTAATGGAGGTGCCCAGGTGTATCAATCAACCGTGCTGCGGGAGACCACTGAAATTGCGCCAAACGTAAAAGCGAAGACTTTACAGAACATTATCAGAGGCAAAGTCATTCCGGACAGCGTGGTGATGACCGATGGCTGGCAAAGCTATGACGGGCTGGTCGATGTTCGCTACGACAAGCATGCCCGCATCAAGAAATACCGCAAAGAAGGCAATCCGTTCACCGATGGCCCATTCCAGGTCAACGGCATTGAGAGCTTCTAGCATACACCAAAAGACGCCTCGCGCGCTTTAATGGCATCAAAGCAAACTTCGAACTCGGCATCAAGGAATGCGAATGGAGATGGGGCAAAAACCCTGATACGATCCTTGGCCAACTCAAGAAATTACTGGTCTAGAGCCATAGGAAAAAATGCCCCGGATTACTCCGGGGCTGCCGAGTTGAGAGGTGTGTGTAGTCACAAGTCGATGCAACACCTCCCTGTAACCTAAGGTTTAGTACCTTCGCCTTGCGTCCGTATTACGCTTTAGTTGTATCACGTGTTTGTGACGCCAAAACTATTGAGGCGTGAAAAGAAGCCCCGGAGATTCCGGGGCTGCTGAGTTGGGCGTCTCTGAGCATTCAGGGATGAGAATCATGCCACTATAGCGTGTAACTGACGACGGCGACGTCACAAACTCATGTCTTTCGCGTTAGGTTTTCTTCGTCACACGCCGTGTCAGCATTCCGAGCGCGATAAGAATTGGCGTTCTGGGTGACTTTTCCGGTGCCGAAGCGCCCGGCTCGCGAAAACATCCCGGCCCGTTGGATGTGACTGCAGTTCATTCGCCTTCCCCTTCATTCGGGTCACGCTCGCGATAAAAGGTAAATTCCTCAAGGGTATCTTCCGCCCTCTCCTTGCCGGCCGCCAGAATGGCGCTGGAAAATCTCGGCAAGTTGTGGCCACCCCGTGACTTCGTGGACGGCAGCGCGGTCGGATTTGGGCGTATTCGGACCATCTGGCTTGTTCGATCGCGGACCCATCCGCTACTGATCTGAAAACCAGTTAGGATTTTCTGAATAAGGGCCGTCCTGAGCTTCACGGTGCAATTGGTTCGGTACGGGGAGGCGTAATTTTCGGCAGGGCAGCCTGCTTCGGCGGTGAAGTGCGAACATGGAGCTTCGTGATTTGCGCCTGGCGCGCCGTACTGTCATGTCCAACGCTCCGCGCGGCCGCACCAATCATAGACCAAGAAACAGTCAAACGCCGGTCATTTGTGAAACGGCCTTGGGATTCAAAGGCGAGCGGGGAGAATTGGCGGCGGCGCGCACGCGGTCACGTGTCAGGACTTTTGACGCAGCACCATCGCCGCTGCCCTTCGGAGTTATTCCAACGGCTATGCCCAGATGGGTTCCGCGAGGGGCATGCGAACAATTTTGCGGGATTGGCGCGGCGTTCACTCAAGCTCGATGACTGCCTTTCCTTGGTCCGCCCTCGAGCCATGTACTCAGATCTCCTTTGCAACCGGCTTGGCGTCAGGCGGCCGCCGACCGCCGTCGGTTAACTTCACCACCCACCCTCATCCCCTCCCCTGGCATTCCAGCGATCCCTTCAGATCGCCGAAGTCTCGGCCATTTCCGCCCAGATGGTCCAGACAAACTTTGTTGGCCAAAGTGATCGCTGTAGCCTTGGCCAACCGACACTCCAGCCTCGACATCAACACGCCAAATACCCCCAGAACACCCGCAAGCGCTCGTTCAGCCGTAACCTTGTCGCCGATCCGCCCCCCCGCCTATATCGAGCGGCCAGCATCCAGATCAGACCTACCCCAACAAGGACCATCGATGTGAAAAACGAGAAAAGTGCCATCATAGCTGAAAAAGCTTCCCCTCGTAACAAGCCGAGTAATTATCCCGAACCGTTTGCTTCTCGTGTCGCAGGCCGTGTGAAGCGGCCTCTCGGTGATTTTTTTGGCCTGACGAATTTCGGAGTCAACCTCACTCGCCTACCGCCACGTGCGGTATCAGCTCTTCACCATCGCCATTCAAAACAGGATGAGTTTGTTTACGTCCTTCGCGGCAGGCCAACGCTGCTCACAGATGACGGTGAAGTCGATCTTCGGCCGGGAATGGCTGCAGGTTTTCCGGCCAACGGCACCGCTCATCATCTTGAAAACCGGACAGACACTGATTGCATTATCCTGGAAATCGGGGATCGTTCAGATGGCGATATCGTCACCTACCCAGAAGACGACATAACGGCGATGATGCAGGCGGACGGGCAGTGGGCTTTCACTCACAAGGATGGGACGCCGTACTAGCCATTCCGGCTGGCCAACCCGAGCCAAGCCAAAGACCATTTTTGTCGACCGATTGCGCCGAGCGGGCATTCTGGCTTCCGCCCATAGTTCATATGGCACGATCCGCTACCGGAATACTCTTTCGTGCGATGCCACAAAAAACCGAACGAATCGCGAAAATGGCCTAAAAATTGCGCGCAGCATCAATCGCTTCCTAACACGAGTTTTAAACGTGTAGACTTCACCAGCCACCAAACGTATCTCTCGATTTCCATCGCAGCGCCACCTTGTTCGAGCGATGGTGAGAATAACATCGGCCGGCACATCTATGGCCTCAACAGAGTTTGATGTCATACATATCGCGTGTTTTTATCGTAGAACGAACAAACTCGGTACCGTTAATGCATCTGAAAGCTGCCACGGCGCCTGTTAGCGGGTTACCTGAGGATACAGTCATTGCACTTCTATAACGGCCTTTAGATTATACATCGGAGCCAAAGTTTTTCCTTCTTTCCTAACTTTTATAAAGGGTTATTGAGGAAATAAAACCGCGCTTCTTCTCCCTGGGTATCATTAATTGTCAGAGCTCCATAGGCGAACACTTGACCGAGCTTCCGATGGATCACGTGAATACCCTTTTAGCTCTCTGGGAAGCAACTCGGGATCTCTTGGGCCCACGCACTCTTGACGATGACAGCACGCACGTCACGGTGAACTACGATGCCGGTATAATGATGAAAGCCTTTGCCCAGAATACAAGGCTTAGACCAGGACAGCCACTGCTAGCGGCGCTCGTTCCTGAGCTTCCCTGTGTGAAGCATATGGAGACTAACATTCCAAAAAACATGGCAACGATACATCAATGATCGGAAAATTGGTTCCGCGCGCTATGAATTCATCCGAGATCAGATCATCGCCAACATACTAACCTGTGTCGGTTTCTTTTAGAGCAAGTGGAAAAGCGATGCGCAGAACTGGAAACAAAAAAACGGCCGCCTTTGCGAAATCACATCCTTTTCGTCGGCCCTAACAAGAAAGGTAGGCTTGGCCCGAGAAATAAATGAGGCCTTTTGTTCTTTATTTGGCCAGTTCGTGGACCCTCCGAACCGCACGACCCATTTGCTCGATTGCAACCGCGGCTCGTCGTGATTCATACACTTATGTCCACGGTTCGTCTCACACGTGACCGCAGTCAGGCTCATCACGTTTGGTTCATACCGTTTGCTAAACAGTCGACTTTAGCTGCTCGTACCGATAGAGTCCGGCACTCAGCAGATTTTCGCAGGAGATTGCCTTGGATCTACCCACAATGTGGTTCGGTTTCTCGATGTGGAATTGGCTTCTAATCCCTGTATTGCTTGTGCTCGTAGGGATCCCTCAGGCGCGGATCATCTATCGTGCCGGATATAGCCCTTGGTGGGTCATCGCGTTCCTGATTCCAGGAATTCGCATCGTTGCCTTATGGCTGTTTGCGTTTATCTGGTGGCCCGCGCTTCATAAGGCTCACTCACCAACATAGGATTTCGGGCAGCTCCAGAAATTGGAGCCGGGAATTCTTGGCAACCTGCTACAATACGGTAAGTTCACGGCCGATGCCTTCTTCTTGAGCTCACGCCTTTAGTGCCGGCGACTTCTATCCAACACTGAACCAACCAACGTTATGCCGGCGACATGTTTAAGCCTTGTAACGAGACTCAAGGGCAGTCCGCGCCAGCTCGACGCCGCATCTGCATGACGGTCGAGGATCATTGAAACTCAGCGAGGCCGAAACGGCTTCCGTCGATGGCGTGACATCTTCCAACGCTTCTTTTCATAGTTCCGGCTATGATCGGTTGCCCAAACGCCGTACTAAATTGGCGAGGCTTGAGTGAGTTCTCGGCGGAGTCTGCCAATGCCCTACGACGGTTACAATAGTACCGTCATGCACTAAGCGAAAAATGGCCCGCGCCGATGCCAGAGGCAGCTCGACACATCCAGCGCTCTGAGGAAAGCCATACGCGGCTCTCTTATAGCCGTGAACGGCGATGTTGCCATGAAAATAATTGATCCAGTGCACGCCCGGGTCGTCGTAATGGATCCCGGTCGGCGTCTGTCCCTTCATGCATCCGGTCTTTAGGCGCATGAAAATTGGCCAGGATCCATCTGGCGTGGAATGATCGATACCGGTGTTAGCGACGCTGAATCGTAGCGGGAACCAAGAGCCGTTCCCGGCGTTTCGCTGCCATACCGTAACATTTTCGACCGGTGGATTTTTGTCTACGAGAACCCAGGTATATGGAAAGTCGGGCCGGCCACGGTGGCGGGTGAGACCCAGCACAGTCTGATGCCGGTACGCCACGTAAGCGCCTCGGACAAGGGTCGTTGCGGGGATTCGCCGAAACAGCGGCGGTGGTCGACCCGGCCAGCGGCAGCTTAGAATGATCTTTCCATGGGTGTTTTCAGCAAAACCTGGCCGACAAGGCAAAAAGCCGCGCTTGTGCAACGTTGTCGCATCATCATACAAGATCATCGTATGTTTCAGATCATGAAAGAATCGATGGTGCGTTAGGTACATTTTCCAGTTTAAACATGCATGGCGAGAAGCAGCATAGCGCCTGCGATCGCTAGCGGTACCAACCCAAAGGCCCAAAGAGGGACTTTCTCGTGTTCGCTTCGGACCTTCTTTTTCACGACATTGCTCGTTTTCAGCATTTCATCCATCGTTGCAGATCCTGGCATCAATTCTCACGGAACATACGTCGTAGAAGCGTAGGCGCAGTGAGTTCTAGAAAGTGGTCGACCAGGCTGAAAACTTT
>DAIDMG010000161.1 GCA_027449105.1 Acidiphilium sp.
TTTCTGTAAATAAAAGCCTCGGGAGACTTAAATCCCGGGGCTTTTTCGTTATTTACAAATATAAAGCGTCCGAGCTATACTATGCATTATCGTGTACCGAAGAAATGCGTAAACAAAGCTCAGAATTCAGGGTCCGAACCGTTCGTCTCCAGTCTGGCGAACGTCTCCCAATGCTCCTTGCCGGATCGACCGGAGTTCCGCTCTTTGAACCTACTCTCTATGCGGTGACTGAACTGCGTGGTCGTGGCGTGGCAAGTGCCACCATCAAGCAGTCACTTCAGGCCGTCATGGTCCTCTACACCGTGCTGGAGCGCCTTGGGGTTGACCTGAACGCTCGGCTTGCCGATCGGAGATTGCTCGAAGCCGGCGAGATCGAGGAACTCGTCCACTGTTGCCACCTGCCCATGGACGCCCTGACGCAGCAGGTTTCGCCTCCCCAGGTAGCGCAGCCGCCCAAAGTGGTCTCTTTGGAACGGTTGCGCATGGGTGAAACCCAGGTCGATGAGGTACAGGTAAGTCGAGGAACGGCAGCTATTCGGATGTATTACATCTGGGATTACCTGAAGTGGCGGGTCGACACCGAGCTGTACAAACTGGCGAAGGATCAAGTGGCCGATCGCGAGTCCTTCGAGACTATCGGCAAAAAGGTCTTGAGCGCGCTTCAAGAGCGTGCTCCGAAAATGGGCATCCGCGACCTTGAGGATCGTCGTCAGGGTCTCGCCCCCGAGGTCCTGGCCCGATTACGTGAGCTGACTGAGCCTCAAAACGCAAGGCACATCTGGAAAAGCCAGCACGCAGCAGAACGCAACGCGCTCATCATCCGCTGGCTGCTTCATCTGGGGTTGCGTCGAGGCGAGCTCCTGGGTGTTCGAATCGAAGACATCAACTTTCAGACGCACGAAGTCCACATCAAGCGTCGGCCGGATGACCCAGAGGACCCGCGCATCAATGAGCCGAACACTAAGACCATGGGCCGACTTCTTGCGTTAAATGAAGAGCTTATTGATCTGACTCACAAGTACATCGTCGGACGGCGACGCATGCTGCATGGGGCGCGTCGTCACTCGTTTCTCTTTGCCGCGATGGGCACAGGCAAGCCGTTGAGTTTGGTTGGCCTGAACAAAATCTTTACAGTTCTCCGCAGAAAATGTCCAGATCTGCCGGACGACTTGATACCTCATTTGTTGCGGCACACGTATGCCAGCCAACTTACCGAGGACATGCAAAAGAACAACGTTCCCGAAGAAACCCAGAAGACAATACTCATACGGGTAATGGGATGGGTCGAGGGATCTAAAATGCCTGGTCACTACACTGTGGGGCCTATCAAACAAAAATCACGTGAAGCCAGCTTGGGGCTTCAGCGCAAAATACGCAACGGAGGTGCTGAATGAAGACCGCAAGGTCGGCTGCACGAACGAATCTTACTGGCTGGACCCTGCCGAAACTTGTGCATACGCGCGGTGGAGCAACGTTCGACCCAAGGTCAGACGTATGGGCATATCGTGACAACGTGGATTCGGTCAGCCTAAATTTCCTTCATACCGATGGGCTCTCGGAGCGTCTTAGATACAACTTGAAGTGCGTGTTGGTCACGTACGCGGAAAACTCATCGGCATGTCATCTTCAAAACATGTTCAACCGGTTTCTCGATTTTGTGCGCTTCTTGTCGAGCGATCGACGGGAGCTCATTGACGAGATACGTGACACCGATTTGCTCAGCTACCGAGATTATCTCCATGCGGCAACTGCTTGGTACTTCGGCGCAATAGCCGGTCTCCTGAAGCGATGGCATGCGTTGGCGATTGACGGCGTCTCAGCAGAGGCCGTGCACTTGCTAGAGGCGCTGCGTATCGGCGGAAACCAAAAAGGATCGGCGGTCCTTACGATGGATCCTTGGGTGGGTCCATTTACCGACATTGAGCTGAAACAGATTCGGGCATCTTTGGACGAGAATTTCGAGCGGGGGGCGCTGCCCGAAGGCGACTATCTGCTCGCATGGTTGTTCATGGCGCTCGGTCAGCGACCTGTCCAATATGCCGCGCTAAAAATCCGTGACGTACGAGCAACGACAGACCATGGGGAGACTCACTACTCAATTCAAATGCCACGCGCCAAGCAACGCAACGCTAGTCCGAGACTGCAGCTTAGGGATCGGCCGTTGATACCGCAGCTCGGCGCGCCGTTGCAGACGTACGCCCAAACACTGCGGACTAAATTCGGCCCTCTCCTCGCTGATCCAAGCGACGCTCCGCTGTTCCCTGCTTCTGATCGTCTCATCCGAGAAACCGACAATTGGCCGCCAGGCTTTAAGTACCATCAAACTGGAAAGGTGCTCGGCCGCAATCTCGCCACCACGTTGAGAAAATTGCAGGTCCGTTCAGAGCGAACTGGTGAGCAGGTCAATATCACGCCTGTTCGATTCCGTAGGACGTTCGGCACTCGCGCTGCACAAGAAGGTCACGGTGAGCTCGTTATCGCCGAGCTCTTGGATCACAGTGACACGCAGAATGTCGGGGTATACGTTGCAGCGGTGCCTGAGATTGCGGCGCGCATCGATCGTGCCATCGCCCTTCAGATGGCCCCGCTTGCGCAAGCGTTCAAAGGAGTCTTGATCAAGGATGAGAGCGAGGCGACAAGGGGTGACGATCCAGCGAGTCGAATAGTCGACCTTCGCATTGATCGCAGTATGAAGCCAATGGGGTCCTGCGGGCAGTACTCGTTTTGTGGTTTCAATGCGCCGCTCGCGTGCTACACCTGCAACCACTTCCAGCCATGGCTCGATGGACCGCATGAGGCGGTGCTCGATCATCTGATTGCGAAACGCGAACAGCTGCTGGCTACGACAGATCAGCGCATGGCCTCAATCAACGACACGACGATTCTCGCAGTTGCTCAGGTAATTGAGCTGTGCCGGTGCGCCAAGGAAGCGAGTGATGGCTGAGATCATTCATTTCAGGCCCCGCTCGGAACTCCGTGCGGAAGAAAACCTACGAGCCTTCATCAAGGTCTGTCGTGATGAGCTCAAGGTCTTCGGGGCCGGACTGCAATTTGATGATCAAATCTGGGACGTTACCGAGTCCATTGCGCTGAAACGAGGCAAGCAACGTCACCGGCTTGTGTTTAGTAATTGGAATACGGTTAGCGCGGCCAGCCCCGAATCGCTCGGAGAGCCGTTTCTCTCCTTCGCTAAGGCATACATGCGCTATCAGCATGGTCTTCGTCCCACGAAATCGACGGGCCAGAGGATGTCCGCGCTCCGCGCGCTCGAAATGGCGCTTACGGAAAATGGCTGTCCTGCGGATCCTACAGATGCGACGCTCTCTACGTTCAACCGTGCGTCGCAACTTTGCGCGGAACACTTTGAGAGGACCACGGCCTATCGCGTCGGTGGGCAGTTGGAAATGCTTAGTGCATTCATGAATAGGAACTGTCTGCTCAAAGTTCCCGCTGTTTGGAAGAATCCGCTAAGACGCGTGCTTGACACAGAGCGAGTTGGACCAGAATTTGACAAGCTGCGGCAGGAGAGATTGCCGTCGACCGCGGCGCTGTCGGCGCTCGCGAATATTTTCCGTATGGCGCGCGCGCCGGCTGATGTGCTCCTGATTTCTGTTATTGCGATTCTGTGTTCTGCGCCAGATCGCATCAGTGAGGTACTTTATCTAGAAGAGAATTGTGAAGCTGAATCGCGGATCCCCTCAACTGGCGAAAAGGCTTATGGCTTGAGGTGGCGTCCCGCCAAGGGCGCAGATCCAATGATCAAATGGATTGTTCCGTCAATGGCCGATGTTGTGCAAGAAGCGGTGCAAAATATACGGAAGTTGACGGAGCCTGCGCGCGAAGTCGCTCGGTGGTATGAAAAGAATTCGCGTTCGATGTTCCTACCTGAACACTTGACGCATCTTCGTCGAAAAGAATGGATTGGCTTGCGCGAGCTCGAAGAGATGCTCTTTGTTGACACCCCGAGTAAGGGCGCGATCAAAACGTGGTGCAAAGGAAATTCCGTTCAAGTCGTTGGGAGGCGGGGGAGTCAGAAATGTCGGTTCTCGGACGTGCAGGATGCGGTTCTTCGTCTTCTGCCGGAGGACTTCCCGTGGGTACATCGGGGCGCCGGGTTGAAGTACAGCGAAGCGCTGTGCGTCGTCCGTCATAACGAGCTTCACGGTGCCAAGGGGACTTTTCGATGTCTGCTCGATACGGTAACGCATGGGACTGTCTCGGACGCGCTCGGCGGTAGAACGGCTCATGGAGCCAAGTCGTTGTTCGACAAATATGAGTTCGCTGAAGACGACGGTAGTTCGATTCGAGTTACGACACATCAGTTCCGGCGATATCTCAATACTCTCGCGCAGGCAGGGGGGTTGAGTCAGCTGGACATCGCGAAGTGGTCGGGGCGAAAGGACATTAGACAGAATCGAGCCTACGACTACCAGTCGGATCGTGACATCCTCGCGCTTGTTCGCAGTGCTGTTGGGGATCCGACGAAGTCGATTGGTCCACTCGCGAGAATAGAACCCTCCGCACTTATCCCGCGGGACGAATATGCGCGTCTCAAAGTTCCGACGGCTCATACAACCGAATTCGGTTTCTGTGTCCACGACTTTTCTATGCTGCCGTGCCAAATCCATCGGGACTGCTTGAATTGTGACGAGCAGGTGTGCATCAAGGGCGATGCGGTCAAGGAAGACAACATTCGACGACAGCGAGAAGAGACACAGGAGTTGCTCCAGAACGCATTGGCCGCTGTGACTGAGGGGTACGCCGGTGCCAATCGATGGGTGACGCATCAACAGCTAACGCTGGCCCGCCTCAATGAGTTGTGTTCCATATTGGATGATCCGAATGTGCCCATAGGGACTGTCATCCAGCCGTCTAATGTCGTTCCTGCGTCGCGCCTTGAGCAGGCGCTGCGCGAACGCAGTCTCACACGGTCACAGAGCGGTGGCTCTAAGCCAGAGGGGCTGACGACTCGGCCGCTGCCAGCGCTGACGGGGCCAGAGAGGGGAGTCGAGGAGGAGGGCACATGATACGGAGTCGCGCCCCAAACCTTGATGATGACGCGATCGCGGTGATTGTCGGCATCCTAGACGGGTGGACAGGCAAACTGAGCTGGGAGGCTCTGATCGATGC
>DAIDMG010000162.1:0-276 GCA_027449105.1 Acidiphilium sp.
GACATCGGTGAAACGCAATTGCATCCGGGCATGTGCGCAGGCTTCAAAGCGGGCACAGGAGACGGCCACCAACTCGTTAATCGCTCAAGTGAAGATGTTGTTTACTTAGAGGTTGGTGACCGCACAGCGGGCGACTTTGCCACATATCCTGACGATGATCTTCAGGCTTTGCTGGTCGGCGGCAATTGGCAGTTCAAACACAAAGATGGAACACCCTACTAACCTCGAACACGGGGCTAACATGGCGTTCGAGAGGGACGCGCCAAAAGCGGCGCG